>DAOUEW010000365.1:0-4154 GCA_034430275.1 Anaerolineae bacterium
CCTCGGGATCGAGGAGTATCGCACGTACCTCGACGAAGTCATAGTCACAGCTCAGCGCCTGAACTTGAAGTATGGGGACCGTGAATGGGAACCGGTGAAGCTTTTCGTTGGCGAAGACCAGGCTCGGGCCATCGCCGCCATGCAACTCTACGACGTGCTGCTGGTGAACCCCATCATTGACGGCATGAATCTCGTCGCCAAGGAGGGACCACTGGTGAACGAACGGGACGGAGTCCTGGTTATGTCCGAGGGGGCTGGGGCGTTGGAGGAGCTAGGCCACAGTGCTCTGGTCATCTCCCCCTACGACGTGGTACAGACGGCGGATGCGTTGCACCGCGCCCTGGTCATGTCCCCCGAGAAGCGAGCAAACCGCGCCGCTCGCCTCCGCGCCAGTGTCGAGGGTCACACTGTAGGCGATTGGCTATACGATCAACTTGTGGACATTTCACATCTTCTGCCAGACTAGGGTCTGCTGCTGAGCATGAACCTGCACGAAGCACTCAACTACACCTTGGCAGCACAGCCCCTGGCACTGATCACCGACTTCGACGG
Source organism: Anaerolineae bacterium (assembly GCA_034430275.1). Lineage (GTDB taxonomy): Bacteria > Chloroflexota > Anaerolineae > UBA7937 > B3-Chlor > JAUVXJ01. The sequence goes on from DAOUEW010000365.1 coordinate 553, forward strand.
CACCATCAGCGAGATCGCCCCAACCCCGGAGGAAGCCGTGGTGTGTGCCAGGTGCCGCCGCCTCCTGGCCAGGCTAGCCCGGCACCTGCCTCTCGTGGCTGTCGTGTCAGGCAGACAGGTCACTGAGGTTCTCAAGCTCGTCGGCCTGCCGGGCATCATCTACGTCGGCAATCACGGCCTCTGTCGGTGGGAAAGGGGTCACACTCACGTTGAGCCGTCGGTCCTCGCCCATCTCGAGGGCATACGCGACATCGTCGAGACAGCCCGTCAGCGACTCACGCTGCCCGGGCTGAGGTTTGAAGACAAGGACACCGGGGTCTCCATACACTATCGGTCGGCACCCAACCCAGCCTCGGCGAAGAAGGAGATCACGTCCTTGCTCGAAGACCTGACCAGAGGCGTGGCGGTCGAAGTCCTGAAAGGCCGTCGAGTCGTGGAGCTGAGGCCCGCCGTGCACGTTGACAAGAGCACCGCGGTCTTCGAGCTACTCCAGGACCGCGTGGTAGGTGGCGCCATATACGCCGGGGATGACACGACCGATCTGGATGCCTTCGCTGGACTCCGGCGCTGGTGCGAGCAAGAGGAAAAGAGATCCCTGGCTGTGGCCGTGAGTTCGTGCGAAATGCCACCGGAGTTGGGAGAGGCGGCAGATCTTGTGGTGGATGGTGTGAAGGGTTGGGCCGACTTCCTCGACGCTCTCGAACACGGGCTGGCCACCGGTGGTGATTCGTAGCCTGGTATGTCTCGCCTGCCACGAACATGCCCCCCTGAGTCTCACGTTGGCTTGACAGAACCCGTCGACGTTGAGTATCCTTGGACCACGTAGCCAATGTGACGTCGGGGGCACAGAACCCGAAAGGTAGCCTCGAGTCCAGCGGCCACGTGCTGCCCCACTTCGTCAAGGTGGTGGCCATTCCTTGCAGGAGGGTAATGGACTCATGAAGAGATACTTGAACTGGCAACTGCTGCTGGGACTCGCTCTCCTCGCGCTCTCAGTGGTAGTCTATGTGATTCACTACCTGATCTTCCGCGACATCTACCACATCTTTATCTATCTCATCGGCGACATCGGCTTCGTGTTCATCGAGGTGCTTCTGGTCACGCTGATTCTCCACGAGGTCCTCGCGCTCAGGGAGAAGCGTGCGATCTTGCAGAAGCTGAACATGGTCATCGGTACCTTCTTCAGCGAAGTCGGCTCCGAGTTGCTAAGGATCTTCTCCAGTCTCGATCCCCAGGCCAACCAGATCAGAGATGGTCTGATCGTGACCACCGAGACATCGGATCAGGATTTCTCCGTTCTCAGCGAACGGCTGTCCGGCTACGATTATCAAGTTGTAGCCGATGGTGCTGCCCTGAAGGAGCTTGGGACCTTCCTGGTCGGCAAGAGATCCTTCCTGCTGAGGCTACTGGAGAATCCAAACCTGCTAGAGCACGAGGCGTTCACGAACCTGCTCTGGGCGGTATTCCACCTTACCGACGAACTGGCCCACAGAGTAGACGTAATCCGGGTGCCACAGACCGATCACGAGCATTTGCAGGGCGATGTCAGGCGAGTGTACGGACTGTTGGCGTCGCAGTGGCTATCGTACATGAAGCACCTTCAAGAGAACTATCCCTATCTCTTCTCTCTAGCCATGAGGACCAATCCCTTCGATCCCTATGCCTCGCCGGAGGTGGTCTGAGGGCACTGCCAGGAGTACTGTGTTGGAGGAACGCATGAAAAGGCTGTATCGTTCTCGCGAAGACAGATGGCTAGCCGGCATCTGCGGTGGAATGGGAGAAGTCTACAACATCGATCCTGCGCTGATCAGGGTGGGTCTGGTCTTTCTCGGCTTGGCCACGGGGATCGTGCCTCTGCTGGTCGCCTACATCGTCGGGGTCATCATCATTCCACAGGGGCCGCTACCCAGCGAGTAGACGACTCCACACAGTCCCCGTCACATGCATCGAGCACACGACGTGCCACGCTACTGAGGAACTGACCTCGCGACCGGTAGCCGGCCCAGTGCCGCCCCAGCTGTCTCCGACGCACACAGGTACCCAGACTCACGGCGACTCGGGCTGGCTGGGACATTTGCTGACGGAGGAGCGCAGCCTACACATATCGACCCAGGACCAGGCAGGCGTTCTGCCCGCCGAACCCGAAGGAGTTGCTGAGGGCGATGTCCACTTTGGCCTTGCGGGCCCCCTCAGCCACACAGTCCAGATCGCACTCAGGGTCCGGCGTCTCGCGGTTGATCGTAGGGTGTAGAATGCCTTCCTCGATGGTCTTGATCGTCGCTACCGCCTCTACCGCGCCCGCTGCGCCCATCAGATGGCCCAGCATAGACTTGGTGGCGTTGACCGGTATTCCGTTGGCACGTGAGCCCATCACGCTCTTGATGGCCGCGACTTCGGCAGGGTCACCTATCAGCGTCGCGGTGGCGTGGGCGTTGATGTACTGGATGTCCTCAGGCGCGAGGCCAGCATCGGCGATAGCACGCCGCATGGCGAGAGCAGAGCCCTTTCCTTCCGGGTCAGGGGCGCTGACGTGGTAGGCATCCGTGGTAACGCTGTATCCCATCACCTCAGCATGAATCCTCGCCCCGCGAGCCAACGCGTGCTCCAACTCTTCCAGGACCAGGATGCCGCACCCCTCGGAGCACACAAAACCGTCACGCTCGGCGTCGAAGGGACGCGATGCCTTCTCCGGTTCGTCATTCCTCCTTGAGACGGCGCGCATGGCGCATATGCCCGCAAGGGCCAGCTCACACACCGTGGACTCGGTACCACCGGCGATCACGATCTTGGCGGAACCATCCCGTATGGCCCGTGCTCCCTCTCCGATCCCCTGCGTTCCCGAGGCACAGGCGGCTATCACGGTGGACGTATACCCCTTGATGCCAAAGGAATAGCCGATGTGGTGGGCCGCAGCGTTGGGCATCATGTTGGGAATGAACAGCGGCTGAACCCGTCGCACTCCTTTGTTGAGCAAGGTCAGATGGGCTTTCTCCGCCTCGACCAGCCCACCTCCTATTCCAGTGCCTAGGACGACGCCCACGTCCTCGGCGTTGCTTTCGTCGATGACCAGCTCCGCATCTTCCACCGCCATCTTCGCCCCAGCCACGGCCAACTGGCTGAAGCGCGACATACGCTTGGCCTCCTTGGCATCGACGTACTCGGTCGGGTCGAACCCCTTCACCTCCCCCATGATCTGCACCGGGTAGGCCGAGGGGTCGAACTGTGTGATGCGCCCGATCCCAGAGCGTCCATCGACCAGCCCCCGCCACGTCTCCTCAACCGTCAGCCCCAGGGGCGTGATGGCGCCCATGCCCGTGACCACCACTCTTACTCTGCTGTCCTTGCCCATGTCCACAGCCTCCCAATCTCGCCGGTGCCGCAGGTCAGCTTTGTCTTCAACATGGATAGTCCTACGAAACGATCCAAGAAGCCCGACTACGATCAGAGCCGGAGCCAGGTTGTACAGCTTGCGCGTGACGCTTCCCCGGCCAGGCAGCAACAGTGGATCTTCATTCGAAGCGCTACCTGGTCGCCAGGAATATGGGGATGAACATGTCGCGCTCCACCAGGTTGCCATGATTCCCCAGCCGGCCCTCCTCGTT
>DAOUEW010000366.1:0-19239 GCA_034430275.1 Anaerolineae bacterium
GACAGTATCTCTCTGGCCAGCGGAGTATCTCGGTGCCGGAGCAGCGTCGTGCAGGCAACGGAATGGCGCTGGTCGTCACGGGAGCGGCCGAGCATAATCTGAAGGAGATGGACGTCTCCATCCCCCTGGGCAGGTTCATCTGCATCACCGGCGTCTCCGGTTCCGGCAAGAGCACCCTGCTCGTGGACGTCCTGTACTGGAAGCTGTCGCAGACCCTCCACCGGGCCAAGGCTAAACCAGGCCAGCATCAAGACGTGCTGGGCATCGAACACCTGGACAAGGCGATCAACATCGACCAGTCGCCCATCGGCCGTACTCCTCGCTCGAACCCTGGGACCTACACCAATGTTTTCACCTACATCAGGGAGCTGTTTGCCAGCCTTCCGGAAGCCAAGATCAGAGGCTACAAACCAGGACGTTTCTCCTTCAACGTGAAGGGCGGCCGCTGCGAGGCCTGTCAGGGAGATGGCATCATCAAGATCGAGATGCACTTCTTGCCCGACATCTACATCCCGTGCGAGGTCTGCCAGGGCCGGCGCTTCAATCGCGAGACCCTCCAGGTCCACTACAAGGGCAAGAGCATCGCCGAAATCTTGGAGATGACGGTCGAGGAAGCGATGGACTTCTTCGACAAGATCCCTCGGATCAAGAGGAAGCTTCAGACGTTGTGGGACGTGGGACTCGGTTACGTCAAGCTGGGCCAGTCCTCCACAACGCTGTCGGGCGGCGAGGCCCAGCGCATCAAGCTGGCCCGGGAACTATCCCGGCGGGCCACCGGCAAGACCATCTACATCCTCGACGAGCTGACCACCGGACTTCACTTCGAGGACATCAAGCGGCTGCTGGAGGTGCTCAATAGACTGGTGGACAACGGCAACACCGTCGTCGTCATCGAACACAACCTCGACGTCATCAAGTGCGCCGACTGGATCATAGACCTCGGGCCTGAAGGGGGCGACGAAGGAGGAGAGGTCATCGCTGAGGGCACGCCGGAGCAGGTGAAGGCCATGCCTCAATCGTACACCGGCCAGTTCCTCAAGAAGGTCCTGGACGGGCGCCGGGTCTGACGCGGTGTAACGATTGCGGGGGGCTAGGCATGAGGGAGTGGAAGGAACTCCTCAACGACGACCCAACAGAGTGGCTGCTAGAGAGTAGCTCTCCGTCGGTCCGGTACTTCACTCTGTCAAAGATACTGGATAGGAACGAAGACGACGGCGAGGTGATGGCAGCTCGCGAGGCTATCGAGGCCTCAGAACCTGTGCGCAAGATACTCGAATCACAGCGCCCGCAGGGGTATTGGGATCGCGACAAGAGACCCTATCACGGGGTGAGCAAGCACCTCATCACCCTGGAGCACCTGGGCTCTCGTGGCGAGGACGAGCGCGTTCGCAGGGCTATCGAGTACCTCTTCGCCAACGCCCAGATGGACGATGGCGCCTTCACCGCTGGCGAGCTCGAGAAGGGAAGGTCGGGTGTCATTCCTTGCTTCACTGCCAATGCCGTACACTTCCTGCACTGGTTCGGCTACGGCCAGGACCCTCGCACGGCCAGGGCTTTGGACTACCTGCTCCGCACCCGGCGCGATGATGGCGGTTGGCTCTGCTTCGAGCGGGTGAAGAAGACCCACGCCTGTTTCTGGGCCACAGCCAAGGTGCTGCGAGCCCTGGAGGCCCTGCCCAAGAGAGAACAGACGGCGGAGGTACAGCAGGCTGTGCAAGGGGCGGTTGACCTCTTCTTGAGCCACGGGATCTACCGCCACCACAGCGAGTTCGGCAAGGTCAGCACGGTATGGTTCGAATTCGCTCGGCCCGTCTTTGCCACCACCGACGTGCTGGAGGTCCTGGGATTGCTGGCTCCCTTCGTAAGCCCCGACGACGAACGGATACAGGAGGAGATGGAGATCGTGCTCGGCAAGCAGGATGACCTGGGCCGCTGGCCCGCGGAGAGAAAGGTCCGCGTCAGGCAGACCTTTCCTGTCCCCTTTGAGGAGGTAGGCCAGCCCAGCAAGTGGGTGACTCTGCACGCTGTCAACACCCTCAAACGACTGTACAGGTAGATCCTTCCGAGCTGAGAGAACACAGATGGAACACGAGACACTCACTGAGGAGCTCCTTCCCAGGCTGGGAGAGATCAAGGCAGACTACGTCTCAGACAGGTATCTGCGCGTGGTCAAGACCATCGGTGAGGGGCCTCTGGCGACAGGATACACACTTCAGGTCGACGAGCTGCACCCACCTTTCCGCAGCCAGGGCTTGAGTGTCGTTAGGGCCAAAGACACAGACGAGATCGCAGCCCGCATGGCCGACCGCAACCTGCAACTGGTCGTTGAAGAGGACCAACGACTGATCGCCTTCCTCGACGCCGAGGTCGAGATGTGGCGCGGGGTCCTCAAGGTGTGGAATCTCCTGGTCGACGAAGAGCACCGGCGCCAGGGCATCGGTACGGACTTGATGCACAAGGCCGAGCAATTCGCGGCCCAGAATCACTGCCGCGCCATCTCGGTGGAGGCCCAGGCCACCAACTGGCCAGCTTTGTCTTTCTACACCAGGATGGGGTTTCGTATCTGCGGGGTGGACGACCACTTCTACACGAATCGCGACCCGGAACGGAAAGAGGTGGCCCTGTTCCTGTATCGAGAGCTACCATGAAGTACCACATCTGGACCATCGGCTGCCAGATGAATCAGGCGGACTCCTGGCGCGCCGCTGAGGAACTGGAGGGCCTGGGCTGGCAGGCCACGCCAGACGTGGAGCAGGCCGACCTCATCGTGCTCAACACCTGCGTGGTCCGGCAGAGCGCCGAGGACAAGGCCCGCGGTCGTATCGGCTCCCTCAAGCCCATCAAGAGACACAGACCATCTACAGCCATCGTGGTCATGGGCTGCCTGGTCGGCGAGGAGAGCAGCGGCCTCGAGCAAAGCTTCCCCTTCGTCGATCTCTTCCTCCGCCCTTCCGACGTCGAGGGGCTGATGAGCTACGCTCGAGGCAGATGGGCATCAGCGACGCCACAACGCTCGCCAACAGCCGACGTCCCGGTCTCCTACTTCGTGCCGGTCATGGAGGGCTGCGACAACCACTGCACCTACTGCATCGTGCGCCTGCGACGAGGGCGAGAGCGCAGCCGGACTCTGGAGGAGATCGTGGCCGAGGTGCGTTCTCTGGTAGACCGAGGCGCGCGCGAGGTCACACTCCTCGGCCAGAACGTGGACGCCTACGGTCACGACCTTCCTGGGCAGCCGGATCTGGCGGACCTCCTCCACGCCGTACACGAGGTAGACGGCCTCTGGCGCATCAGGTTCTTGACCTCGCACCCCAGCGACATGAGTAACCGAGTCATCGATGCCGTGGCACGGCTGGACAAGGTCTGCGAGCACTTCGAGCTACCTGTGCAAGCAGGCCACGATCTGACCCTCAAGCGTATGGCTCGCGGCTATACAGTGGATCAGTACCGCAGTCTGGTCCAACGCATCCGCGATCAGGTGCCTGGGGCCTCGCTGGCTACGGACGTCATCGTGGGCTTCCCGGGGGAGACCGAAGACCATTTCCAGGCCACCTGGGATCTGCTGGCAGAGACGAGGTTCGACGTGGTCCACGTGGCTGCCTATTCCCCCCGCCCCGGCACTCCCGCTGCGCTGTTGGCAGACGACGTCCACCCGGAGGAGAAGCACCGCCTGCGCCGGCTGGTCGAGGAGCTACAGGGGCGTATCGCCACCGAGATCAATCAGGGCTTGTCGGGTTCCACAGTGGAGGTGCTCGTGGAGGAGGAGTACAAAGGCAAGTGGAAGGGACGCACACGAACAAACAAGCTCGTGTTCTTCGAGCACGAAGAGGACTGGCGAGGCAAGCTGGCGCTGGTTCAGATCACCTGGGCAGGACCGTGGTCCATGCAGGGGAAGCTTGGAGCGCCTAGTTCAGGGCCAGGCCAGGGATCGTGACCACCTCCCCGTCGCAGGTCACCAGCCGCAGGCTGAGGTCATCTGCGTCCATCAAGACACCGGCAACCGAGTCCTCACCCCCCCCGAGGCAGCCCCCTTGCTCGCTTTCCTGGAGCCGTTGCACGAGGGTGACCACCTCCGATGGGCCCAGCCTGCCATAGTCGCTCTCCAGCTCCCTGAGCAGCGCCTCCAGGTCCTCCCAGCTATCATCTTCATCCCACCAGGACAGGGCACTCTGCGTCTCTCTGAGCGCCGGATCGAGGAAGTGATTCGTCCGCGCTACGAAATCGCTCTCGGCATCGAAGACGGCGTACTGGTGTGCGGAGCACTCCACGACCTTGGCATCCGGCCCCTTCCCGTCACCGATCAGCACGTTCTGACCGGTCCTGCGTTCCGCGCTGGCCACGATCCTCAAGGCCTCAGGTATGCCGCCCGCGTACTGGAGAGCCTCACGAAGCACTAATGGCAAAGGCACCGCCTCGAGCGAGGCATCCTGAGATGGAGAAGGTAGCGCTGTGATAGCCACTCTCTCCTCGTTCAATCCCAGAGTCACACCGATCATTCCCGGGCGCGTCACGGCGACGAAGCTGTTCCCTGTGCTTGGCTCGTAGTGCACCACGACTAAGTCGCCGGCGGAGGGCAGAGGGTGCGCGAACTCCGCTGCTTGCATCAACCCTGCATCCGAGGTAGCTTGCCCGAAGACGGAGAACGCGCCGCTCACTACAGTCTGTGAACTTCGCCCCGAGGAACCTTCGTCCGCGGCCGCTGAACCACCGCCCGCTGTGTCTACAAAGCCAAAGTGTGGGGAGAACGCTTGAGAGAGGGACAACATCACATTCTGGGTACTCTCGCCCGGCCACGGAAAGGCGACCACGTCCTCGTACGTGTTGAGGAGGAGAATCTGAGTGTACGAGACGCCCGCGCCTTCGGCTAGGCCAGCCATCTCTTCCCTGTTCTCGGATGAGAGATGGCCCTCTATCTCGCGAGCTAGGCGAAGGAGCAAGAGGTGGGAGACCCGCCCATCCTGGATTTGCCGCTGATACACGTTCCAGCGGATCCCATCTCGGATCTCGTCCCTCAGAAGGACACCCTGCTGATAGCCCATTTCGTGGGGTGTCCCCCTGAGATGGAGGATCCGAAGGCCGGCTTCGTCCTCGAGCTTTCCCTTCTCCCACCGCCCCTCATAGTCAGGGGCAGCCAGTTCAGCCGGAGGAGCTGGGTGTGACGATGCCCACGAGATTAGAATGGTTAGCAAGAGGAAAAGAGGAACTGCAAGCCTGCTCGAAGCCCTCACTACGTGCCAGTGGCCTCGGCACTCTTGATAGGCAGCCGGACGGTGAAGGTACTGCCCTTGCCCTCCTCGGTTTCCACCTCAATGGTGCCACCATGGTTCTTCACAATGCCGTAGGACACGGAGAGACCCAGTCCGGTACCAGCCCTGTCTCCGCCTCCCAGAGGCCCCTTGGTGGTCACGAAGGGCTCGAACAGCTTGTCCAGAATGTGGTCGGGTATGCCGCTGCCGGTGTCGCTGAAGGACAGCAATACGTCATCGCCATCGCTCCTGAGCTGCAATGTGAGAGTGCCACCGTCAGGCAGCATCGCATCTCTGGCGTTGGTCAGCAGGTTGAGGCAGACCTGGGATATCTGTCCCGTGTCGCATACGATGGGCGGTACCTTGGAGAACTTGCGCACCAGCTTGATGTTCGATTTCTCCAGATCCCTCTCCAACAACTGAAGCGGACTCTCCACGGCCTCGGCCAGGTCGCTCATCTCCATCCTGGGCTCGCGGCGACGCGCGAAGGTGAGCAAGTTGGAGGTGATCCGCTTGGCTCTGTCGACAGAGTCAACCACCACTTGCAGAGCACGCTTGATCTCCTCCATGTCGTCCGACACCAGACCCAGCTCGGTGTGCCCCGAGATGGCCGCCAGCAGGTTGTTGAACTCGTGGGCAACGCCGGCGGCTAGAGTGCCCACGGCAGCCAGCTTGGACGACTCGATCAACTCTTGCTGAGAGCGCTCGAGGTCGTTCATCTTCTTCCTTAGTTCCTCGTACAGCGTGTTGTTCTCTATGCTTATGGCCGCATAGTCAGCCAGTGTGGATAGCATGTACTGATCTTCCTCCGTGAACTCCACATCGGATACCTGGTTGTCAACCGACAGGACTCCGATGGCTTCGCCCTTCAGGATCAGCGGCACGTGAAGTAGCGACTTGACCAGGTAGCCCGTCTTCACCTTGAAGTCGCGTCCCGTCCCCTTTCCTCCACGCCTCACTGGTCTACCTGTCTGCACCACCTGTCCTGCCAGGCTATCCTCGACCTTGAGCCTGAAACCTTGGGCCTGGTCGCTGCCCAGGTTCTTCCCTGATCTCAGATAGAGATCGTTGCTAACCTGATCCACCAACAGCAGGAAGCCTTCCTCGGCTTTGGTGACGTAGACCCCAGCTTCCACGATGCGACTTAGCAACTCCTCGATGTCCATGAGGAAGACCACCGACTTGCCGACGGCCGAGAGAATGGTGAGTTGCTCGACTCGCCGCTGCAAACTCGTGGTCAACTCCCCCTTCTCACGGCGAAGCCTGGTCTCCGTCAAGGTGCGTTCGATGACGTCTACGACCTGCTCTGTGGTGAAGGGCTTGATGATGTAGTCTCTGACGCCCAGACGGAACGCTTCCACAGCGACGCTCTCGGAACCGTAGGCCGTCATCAACACCACGGGGACGTCGTTGTTCTCCTGCTGCACCGTCCTGAGGATATCCAAGCCGGACATGTCGGGCAGCTCGAGATCCAGGAGGAGAATGTCTGGATCCTCCGTGGCGAACTTCTCCAGGCCCCCCTTGCCGGTAGTCGCGCTGACCACGCTGTAGCCGTGATAGGGCAGTATGTCTTCGGCCAGGAACGAAAGCACGTCGAGGCTATCTTCTACCACAAGAATCATCTCGCCAGCCATCGCATCCCCCTCGGAGCCCCTGATCGCCAGCCACGGACATCTGCCGACAGGGTACCACAGTTGCCATAGGTTGTCAAGCACCACAGTGAGCCCGGAATGGCCCCTGCGATCTAGGTACCTAGACTACCTGGATTGCGCGTGGTGACCACGGAGGGCTCGGGTCTCAGCTCCCACGCTTGAACGCAGCCGACAGCTCCGACGTCAAGTCGAGGTACAAGTTGCCGTAGCTGACGCTGGGCTCTATCTGCGTCCCTTCCAGCCACTCGTTGAAGCTGGTGATCACGATCAGGTCCGGCGCGCTATCGATGGCTGCCTCCCAGGTCTCGCGATAGTAGGCTCCACCTCGGCGGTCGTGGGAGAAACGACCCGACCTGTCTTGTGTATAGAGGTCGTTGTACCCCGGCATCACCGTGGCTACCCAGAGTTCGCGAGTGCCGTGCTCTGCGCTGTAGCTGCGCACCCTGTTTCCCCAGGTGCTCAGCGTGTTGTACACGTTCGCGGGAGGGTTCCAGGTGATATTGTATAGATGATGGCCATCGAAGACGCGAAGGAACTCGATATCGGCTCCATCGGCGATCCACAGCGTCTTGCGCTCGGGATCTACCTGCTGTCGGATAGAGGCCCACGCATCGATCACCGACTGCCCCTGACCCCTGAACACCTCGCTCACAGCCCAGAAGAAGATGATGGGTTTGCCTTCGTAGCGGAGAAAGGCAGGATGGGTTGTGTGATTGTTGATCAGGTATCGCAGCCCCTCCACCACGTCCGCCTGGCTACCATAGAACGGCGAGCGCGTCTCGAAGTCCACCGTGCAGCGAAAACTGCGCTCTACGGCCACCTCCAGCAAGGTTCGGAAGTTGGTCTCCGTCTGGTTGTTGCGAACTCGCGGACCGTACCAGGCCATGGCAAAGGCGTCTATCCCTGCTCCTTGCGCCTGCTCGACGTGTCTCACTATGGCGTTGCGATCCTTCGATGCATAAGGCACGGCAGGGATGTCGAGTACTTTGCCTTCGACCCACTGATCGAGCCCATACCACGCGTAGTAGAAGGCGACGACGGTTTTCTCGCCCGTCGAGGGGGCACCGGGAGGGGCGATGACGGGTGAGGACGTAGCTGTCGGCGGCTGTGATACCTGGGTGGGAGACGGAGTAGGGCTGGCAGTGGCCGTCGGGGTCGGAGTGTTGTCCTCAAAAGCGCTTGTCGCCTCTGGACTTGCTGTCTGACGTTGGCCCGGGATGAGCAACTCCTGCCCTACGGACAGCAAGTCGCTCCTCAAGCTGTTCAACTCCATGATCGCCGACGTGGTCGTGTTGTACCTGCGTGCGATGCCGCTCAAGGTGTCACCTCGCTGCACGGTGTACACGAGGAACGCCGGAGTCGGTGTGTAGGAGATGGGCGTGAACGTAGGAGTCCTGGTGGGAGTCGCCGTGGGCCCGCTGGGCGTGGCGGTCTTCGTCGCCGGAAGAGTGGGGGCAGGCGCTGTCGCCTCTTCGGGGATCGACGTGGCCGTCAAGCCGGCAGAGGCGGTGAGTTCGACCGCGTCTCTGCCCACGACCAGCAACAGCATGTAGACGTAGGCGCAGGCTAACACGAGCGCTGCCACTCCCGCGACGCTGGTTGACCGAGGACGCCCAACGAAGCCCCTGAGGGCCTTCACCAACTGCGTGCGCCTCACCTGTCCTCCCACAACCGACAGAACGCACACAGCCCAGGAGCCGTAGTCGGCTGCCCACAGTTCTCACACTCGCTCAGTTCCAGCCCCTGCGGCTCCTCTCCGAAGAGGCCCTGCTCTTCCCGGGCTTGCAGAAAGCTCAGATAGAACTGCTGCTTCGCACCCCGAGAACGAGCTTCCAGCTGATTCAACAACTCCTTGTAGAAGATCGTGGTGGCACCCTTGGAGTAGGGACACTCTTCGTAGATGTAGTCGATGCCGCGAAGCAGGGCGTACGCCGCGGTGTCCCGCTCGTAGAAGCGAAAGAAGGGCTTCACCTTGCGGGCCAGACCAGGAAACGTACTGGGCAACACGGGTGCCTGACGCGCCAGGTAGCCGGTGTGCCAGTGCAGAGTATTCTGAAAGAGGACTGCTGCCTCATCGTCCAGGTTGTGACCCGTGGCCACGGCGACGTATTCTCCCTCATACGCCAAACGATTCATCACGTGTCTCTTCACCAAGCCACACAGAGAGCACACCTTCCTGCCGCGCTTCTCCAGCGCCAGCTCTGGGACCGACTTGCCGTAGGTCGCCTTCACGTCCAAGACGCGGTACGGTGTATCTCCTGCAGCGGCAGCGAACTGCTCCACACGCTTCCTGGACTGCTTCGAATACGCCTCGTCCCCTATGCCGAGGTCGATGTAGAGACCCTCCACTTCGTAGCCCAACCGCAGCAGCACGTCCCACAGAGCCAGACTGTCCTTCCCGCCGGAAACAGCGACCAATAGCCGGTCTTGCGGTGCGAACATGTGGTACTTCTCGATGACGCGCTCGGTCTGGGCGATGAACCACTCCAGGAAGTGCTCTCCGCACAGGGCGAACCTGTGCTGGCGCATGTTGACCGCGGCTGGCTCCCCGCATCTCCTGCACTTCAAGGCGCAAATCACCCCCTGCCCTGCGATGCCCCCCTAGCCTCCGGAGATGACCGCTATGAGCTTGACCTCGTCCTCTTCCGCGAGGATGGTGTCGTCGGTGACAAGTTGGCCGTTTCGGACCACCAGCAGTGCTTCAGGGTCGAGATCGACCTTCTTGATAGCGGCACGCGCTGTCATCCCGCCCTTCAAATCCCATTCCTTGTCTCGATACACCAGCTTCATCGTTCTGTCACAGACGACGCATACTCTTCAGGCAACGGGCGGGCAAGGCCTGGTACAGGTGCAGGCCCCAAGCCCACTCCGCCTTTTGTTCTTCCGAGACCTCCCCCACTATCCTGCCCGGTACTCCGACGACTACCTTCCCACCGGGTATTTCCACATTGCTCAGCACCACACATGCCGCACCGATCAGCGCCTCGTCACCTATCACCACCCCATCGTGGATCACGGCGCGCATACCCACTACCACGTGGTATCCCAAAGAGGTCGCGTGCACGATAGCCCCGTGCCCGATATGACAACATGGCCCGATGACCATGACCTCATCCGGCCTGACGTGCAGCACACAGTTCTCCTGGATATTGCAGCCGGTCCCGATGACGATGTCCCCCCAATCAGCGCGCAAGACCGCACCTGCGCCGACGTAGCAGCCCTCGCCGATAGTCACCCCACCGATGAGTGTGGCTTCAGGGTGCACGAAAGCTCCCTCTTCCACTGTCGGTTGTTTGCCTTCGAACTCGTAGAACCCCATTGCCTCTTCCCCGGTCTCTGATAGAACGGGTGGGCTTGAGAAGACAAACCCACCCGTCGCGAACGCACCTCAACCCATCGTTCGATGGGCAACTACTCCCTTTCTACAGTCTGCTGGCGACCGCCTCCGCCACCTCCAGTGTGCTGGATGAACCTCCCATGTCGTAGGTGCGGACCGTCCCCTCAGCGATCACCCCCGCTATCGCCTTCTCCAGCCGCTCCCCCAGGCCCACCTCCCCCAGCCAATCCAACATCAGTTTGACCGTGAGCAGCATGGCCGTCGGATTGACCTTGTATTGCCCAGCATACTTGGGAGCCGAGCCATGGGTGGGCTCGAAGAGCGCGTAATTATCGCCGACGTTGGCGCTGGAGGCAAACCCCAACCCGCCGACAAGTTGAGCGCAGAGGTCGGAGATGATGTCCCCGAACATGTTGGATGAGACCAGCACGGAGTAGTCCTGGGGGTTCTTGACCAGCCACATGGCCATGGCGTCCACGTTGGTCTCCCACAACTCGATGCCTGGATACTCCTTGGCGACGTCTCGGGCCTCGCGAACCATCATCCCACTGGTCTCTCGAATCACGTTCGGCTTCTCCACCACGGTCACCGACGGCCGCCCGAACGTCTTGGCGTATTCGAAGGCATGGCGCACGATGCGGCGGCAACCATGCTTGGTGAAGATGCGGCACGAGATGGCAATCTCGTCGGCAGGAACCTCAGCGAAGCGAGCCATCTTGGTATGTTTGTTGAGGAGCGCCTGCCGGACCTCGTCAGGCAAGGGAAAGAACTCCACACCGCTGTACAGCCCCTCGGTGTTCTCTCGGAATACGACCAGGTCGATGTCATCGCGATAGTTCAGGGGGTTGCCCGGGTACGCCTTGCAGGGGCGCATGTTGGTGTGTAGGTCCAGCAACTGCCGCAGACGCACGATGGGGCTGAAGTAAACCAACCCCTTTCCTTTCAGTTCAGGCACCAGTTCCTGCTCCGCCTCCTGCTTGGGTTTGGAGGTGATGGCGCCAAAGAGGCAACAATCGGTGTTCTTCAGCAACTCCACGGTTCGTTCCGGCAGAGCGTCGCCTTCAGTGCACCAGAACTCCCAGCCAACATCCGCTGGCGCGTACTCCGCGTCCAGCCGCAATGTATCCAAGACGATGCGTGCCGCATCCATAACATCCTTGCCTATGCCATCACCCGGCAACCATGCGATCCTGTACTTAGCCACAGCAGTCTTCACCTCCTCCGTGAGTAGAACAGCTCAGCTCGGTCATTCTATCCCCAGTTTGCTGCGCACGTGCGGTATCAGCCCACCATCCTCCAGTATGCCCATCACGAAAGTAGATAACGGCGGGAAGGAATGCTCGCCGCGAGGCGTCTTGACCTTGCCGACCGAGAAGTCCACCGTGACTTCCTCCCCCGACTCCACGTCGTCCGCAGCGGCGCACTGCACGATGGGCAGCCCCTGATTGATGGCGTTCCTGAAGTAGATGCGCGCGAAAGACTTGGCGATGAGCACCCCCACGCCAGCGTGTTTCAGACAGGTCACTGCCTGCTCTCGAGAGCTGCCACAGCCGAAGTTCTTCCCTGCCACGATGATGTCACCCGGCTGCACACTTGTCGCGAACTGGGGATCGAGGTCCTCCAAAGCATGTCTTGCCATCTCCTCGGGCGGCAGTTCGGTATAGGTGTACTTGCCGGGGTAGATGACGTCGGTGTTGATGTCGTCGCCATATTTCCAGACACGGCCAGTGTGAACCTTCTTCCACATCTCAGCCTTTCCCCCACCCTGTCATAGAAACTGCCTGGGGTCAGTGATCTCCCCCGTCAGAGCCGACGCCGCCACCGTCGCGGGGCTGGCCAGATAGATCTCCGCATCCTTGCACCCCATCCGCCCCTTGAAGTTCCTGTTGGCGGTAGAGATGGTCACCTCCCCCGGGGCCATGACCCCTTCGTGCGCGCCCAGACACGGACCACAGCCGGTGTTCAAGACCAAAGCTCCTGCGCTCACCAGGTCGGTCACCAGACCTTCAGCCACCGCCGCCAACAACACCTCCCTGCTGGCGGGAAGGATCAGCAGCCTGGTGTTCGGGGCAACCTTTCGGCCCCGCAGGATCCGTGCCGCCTCTCGGAAATCCTGGAGCCGGCCGTTGGTGCAGGTCCCGATGAAGGCCTGGTCTATTCTGGTGCCAGCCACGCCCTCGACAGGGACGACGTTGTCCACGGTGTGCGGTCGAGCCACCTGGGGGGACAGATCGCCGACATCGTACTCGAGAATCCGCTCGTAGGCGGCGTCTGGGTCAGCAGAGACAGGACTGAAGCTTGCCTTGGCTCTGCCCGAGAGCCAGGCCAGAGTCTTCTCGTCAGGCTCGACCGAACCTGCCTTCGCCCCCATCTCCGCCACCATGTTGCAGAGGACCATCCGGCTGGCCACGCTCATCCTCTCGATCACAGGGCCTGCGAACTCGACAGATCTGTAGTCAGCGCCGTCCGCTCCCAGATCGCCGATGATATGAAGAATAAGGTCCTTGGCGTACACCCCCATCGGCATCCGGCCTTTCACGACGATGCGGAAGGAATTGGGGACCATCAACCAGATCTCTCCCGTAGCCATCACCGCAGCGGCCTCGGTGCGCCCGATACCGGCCGAGAAGGCCCCGAATGCCCCATGGGTCGGGGTATGCGAGTCGCTGCCCACGATCAGATAGCCGGGCAGAGCGTGCCCCTTTTCCGGCAACACCTGGTGGCAGATGCCCTCCCCTACGTCGTAGAAGCTATCGATGCCCTGCTCCGCCACGAACCGGCGGATCTGCTGGTGGTTCTTGGCGTGAGCCTCCGTGGCAGCCGGGACGACGTGGTCCAGCACGATGACGCTGATCTCTGGCCTGGCTACCCTCTTTACACCTATCTCGTGGAAGATCTTGGCGATGGCCGCCGTGTTATCGTGCGTCAGAAGCTTGTCGGGCTGCACGGTCACGATCTGGCCAGGCTCCACCTGCTTGAGGCCAGCCTTCTGTGCCAGGATCTTCTCCGCGAATGTCTGCCCCATGGTCTACTCCTCAGCCTGAAGCTCCTTCTTCAGATACCCGAACAGCCCTCCGGCGGTCATGATCTCCTTCTCCAGACCCGACAGCGGCGTACCCTGTAGCTCGACACCTTTGGTCAGATTGTGGACGCTGCCCGCGTTGGCGTCCACCTCCAGCTCGTCCCCCGTCTCTACCTGACGCGCAATGCCGGGGACCTCCAGGATGGGGAATCCCAGGTTCACTGCGTTACGGTAGAAGATGCGAGAGAAGCTCTCGGCGACCACCGCCGATACGTCATTGTACTGCAACGTGATCACTGCGTGCTCTCGCGACGAACCACATCCGAAGTTCTTGCCGGTGACCAGGATGTCCCCAGGCTGCACCTTGTCGGTGAAATCCTCCATACCCGGAACGTACTCCAGGGCGTGCTTGGCCATCTCCTGCGGATCGGTCAACGGAAGGTAGCTGCCGTGGTAGATCATGTCGGTGTCGATGTCATCGCCGACCACCCAGGCTCGGCCCCTGAACACGAACTCTTCGCTCATCTGTTCCTCTCCCTCAGGCTCCAGGTGGTTCACTCGGGCAAGGAGATCTCGCCCTTGACCGCCGTCGCTGCCGCGACAGCGGGGCCGGTCAGATACGCCAGGCTCCCCTTGCCGAGTTTGCCTCTGAAGTTGCGGTTGCCTGTGCTGACCAGGATGTCTCCCTCCGCAAGAACGCCGTGATGGCCGATGGTGCACAGAGAACAACCCTGATTGGTAACCATGGCCCCGGCCTTGATGAACGTCTCGTACAACCCTGCCTCCACAGCCTCCATGGCCACCTCGGTCGTGGCCGGGGTGACAATCAGGCGCACGTGAGGAGCAACCTTTCCCCCCATTCTCTCCAGCACATCGGCGGCAACTTGCAGATCCTCGAGGCGGCCATTGGTGCAGGAACCAATGAACACCTCGTCCACTGGCGTGCCAGCCACCTCACCAACGGGCCTCACGTTGTCCGGACGATCGGGACAGGCGATGAGCGGCTCCAGTCCGTCTATGTTGAATTCCCACTCTTCCCAGTAGGAGGCGTCAGCGTCGGAAACCACAGCCTCCACCGGCTTCCCGGCGCGCTCCCCTATCCAGCCCAGGATCTGCTCGTCGGGCACAATGAACCCGATCTTGCCTTCCATCTCGGTGACCATACTGTCCAATGTCAGCCGACCAGCCAGCGTGAGGGCCTGGATCGGCTGCCCGTAGAACTCCATAGCCTTGTAGATCGTCTTGCTGGTGTCTATCTGCGAGAGGAGAAACAGCGCCAGATCCTTTGCAGATGCAGGGTACCCGTACTCACCCTGGAAGGTGATCTTGATCGTCTCAGGCACTCTGAACCACAGCCGCCCTGTTGCCCAGCCAGCGGCTACGTCTGTGGTGCCCATTCCCGTGGAGAACGAGCCAACCGCCCCCAGAAGGTTCATGTGGCTGTCCGTGCCGATAATCACACTGCCGGGCAACACCATTCCATGCTCCAGAAGCACGTGCTGCCCGATTCCTGCGTTCACATCGAAGACGTGGGGAATGCCATGCTTGGCAGCGAACTCCCGGCAAATACGCTGGTTGTTGGCCACCTGCACCACCTTGGCCGGTGCCTGGTAGTCGAAGGTCATAGCGATCTTCTGCGGATCCCAGACCGGCTTGTCGGCCAACTGCTTTTCGTACTCCAGGACGACATTCGGACCACCGAAGTCGCGCACTACTGCCAGGTCCAGATCCGCCCAGACCCGGTCCCCGGCACGTGCATCCTCACCCGAATGGTCACTCAGTATCTTCTCTATGACAGTCTTGCCGGACATGCCATACCATCCTCTCGTCCGCCCCGCGATTCAAAACCTGGGGCTAGCTGCTCGGACCACACATTGCTCACCAAGAGGCCTGTTACTTGAAGGTCTCAAAGCTGGTGAAATCCGCATGATGCAGGACGACGGCCTCCTTGCTGCGCTGCATGAGATCACCTTCCTTCGCGTGTGCCGCTATCATGTGCAGCACCTCAGCGGGCAAACCCTGCTCAGAAGCTAGAACCACACCGCTGAACGGGTGACGAATCTTGCCGCCGAATTCGCTCATGATCGTCTTGCCGTCCACGAGTGCGTACTCTAGCAGCTTGCCAACGTCGTGTAGCAGCGCCCCGGCGATAAGCTGATCGCGGTTGAGTTGGTTCCTCTCCCCATAGATGGTCTCGAAGACATCAGCGACCCCAACGCAAGTGAGCGTCACCACGCGCGTGTGTTCCACGAAATTGGTGGGGGCGTCCCGGATCTGCAGACTCTGCGCCATCTGGGGCAAATCCGCAACCTTCCATCCCCCTCGTCGCATAGCCTCTTCCCAGGTCTTGATACACTTCTCCCGCAGGTTCGCGTCTGCTACCAGTTTGAACTCAGGTATCAGCTCGAGCAACTCATCAGACATGGCTCACTTCACCTTCCTCTCCGGAGGACCGTCGTACTCGTGCGCGGAGGGATCAATACGCCGCATGGGTCGCATCCGTGTTTGTTCCTCGTACACCTGCGCGACGAGACCCCCGCTCCGGCTGATGGCAAAGATGCCGTTGCTCATCTCAGGAGGGAAGTCCATCTCGCAGAGCATAGTGGCGATGGCCCCGTCCACATTCATGGGCAGGTCCCGCCCTAGCTTCTCCTTCATGGCCGCGCGGATCGCGTGCGCCATCTCCACGTACTCCCCAGCCAGCCCGAGCTCCTCCGCCAGCGCGAAGAGCCTCACACTGCGAGGATCCTCGGTGTGCACACGATGGCCGTAGCCGGGAACCCGTTTCCCCGAAGCCTTGTACTCGTCGAGGAGCTCACCCGCCACGGTGGAAGCGTCCTTTCCGCTGCTCCTCTTGCGCTCCACCGCCTCGAGAAGCACCCGCATACACCCTTCTATGGCTCCACCGTGGAACCTGTTGATGGAGCTTATGCCCGCGGCCACCGCTGTGGTCAGCGGAGCGCCCCCTGAGGCCACGGTGCGCGCTGCCAGAGCCGAAGGGGGAGTCGCACCGTGGTCAACGCTGGACACCAGCATCGCATCCATTAGAATGCCCTGCTCCTTCGACGGCAGCTCACCCCTCAAGAGCAGAAAGACAACCTGCGAGAAAGGCACCCGACCCATCAGATCGTCTACGAGATACCCTTTGTAGGCTATCTTGTTCGGCTCGATCTTCGTTATCGCTGTCTTCCACGTCTCCTCGCCCATCTCCTATTCCTCCTGGCACGATGAACATCGTGCTGTCTAGCCATCGCCCGGTGGAGCGGACCGCTGCCACCGTCCTCGAGTCTACAGTCCCAGCTTGGCCAGGACCTCCCTGGTGGCCTTGGGGATGTCACCGAAAGAATCCACGACCACGGCGCCGACCTCTCGTAGCCGCTCCACCTTGCCCTCATGGGTACCACGGCCACCCTCGATGATGGCCCCAGCGTGGGAGAAGCGCGTACCCGACTTGGCCGCCTTCCCGCCGATGAAGGCTACCAGCGGCTTCGTGAACTCGCCAGCCTCGATCAGATCAGCCACCTGCTCCTCCTGCGAGGTGCCAATCTCCCCGAACATAACCACAGCCTTGGTCTCGGGATCGGCCTCGAACAGCCTCACCACCTCCGGATGCGGCAAGCCAACCACCGCGTCGCCACCTACGTGCACCAGTGTCGTGGCCCCAATCCCCTCCTGAGCGAGATAATAGGCCATGGCCGAGGTGATGCCGCCGCTCCTCGACGTCACACCCACAGGACCCGGGAAGAACCACTCGCGGGCCGAAGCGGCACGTCCTCCTATCATGCCCAGCACGCCCTTGTCGGGACTGAGCACTCCCAGTGTGTTCGGCCCAACGAATCTGGCCCCCGCCTCCTTGGCCGACTTGGCAATAACCAACACGTCGTAGATGGGGACCCTGTCCGGAATGATGACCAGAAGCTTGATCCCCGCATCTATGGCCTCCAGTGCTGCGCTCCTCACCAGCGGGGCTGGTATGAAAAGCACGCTGACGTCCAGCGGCCCTGCTTCTTCCCAGGCTTCCAGGACGGTGTCGTAAACGGGAACGCCCTCCGCTTCTTCCCCACCGCGGCCCGGCGTACACCCGGCTACGACGTTGGTTCCGTACTCCTTCATCAGGCGAGTTCTGGCAATCCCCTCACGCCCGGTGATACCTTGCACGAGAACTCGTTTGGTTTCGTCTATCAGTATGGACATCACTCGCACCCTTTCTGCCGGCTCTGGGCTCCTCCCGAGACCAAGAAGGGCTTGCCAGCTACTGCTTGAGCAAGCCCTGTCGCAGCTCTGCCAGTCCTGGGATAGGGAGATCTACGTGCCCCCCTCCAGCTCCCTCAAAGTGGCACTCCACCTCGCAGGCCAGGCATTCGATACATCGGCCTCCCTTGGCGTCTTCCCGGCTGATGTTGAGCACCGGCCTGCCATCCTCCAGCTTGAGGATCTTCCGTACACAGGTCTCCACACACACCTTGCTCTCGCACGTATCGCAGACTGCGTGATCGTAGGTTACCGTCCCTGTGGGGCTCTCGAAGGTGTAAGGCTCCTTGGGCTCGGTGCGCGGCTTGGGCTCTGGCAGATCCTTGACCTCTCCCTCCTGGATCAACTTCTGCAATCGCTCCGCACAGAAGTCAGCCGTGTCATCCTTTCCGTAGGCCTCCACCGGGGCCGGGATCTCGGGAGCGGCACGCTCCAGAATCTCGATGGCTTTCTCTTCCATGTTCCCGCCCAGGCGGATGACCGCCGGCACGGATAGGCGATCCTCCAGGAAGGCCTTGACGAAACCACGCGCTGAGTGGAACTGCTCCTGGCTGGCGACCCCAGAGCCAGAGGCGAAGTAGCCATCTATCCCCGGCAAGGAGAGCACGATCTTCGCCGCACGATACACCTTCGAGGCTGGCGGGTTGCCGCTGGTGTCCACGTACGTAGCCAGCTTGTAGCTACGGCTGAGCAGCGCATCCATGGACATCATGGATCCGCCGCCGCCAGCACCGTGGAACCCTATGTACCCCTCACCCTTCCGAAAGCCAGCGGCCATCTGGATGAAGTAGAAGGTGCCCCGGTAGTCCTCGGCTTCCACCTGATAGGCGATCTTCTCCAGCTCGGTAGGAGGACGGTCGAACTCGCGGGCTATCTCGATCCCCAGGTCCGGATGCCGGAAGACAGCATAATCGTCCACCGTGACGCGGCAATCGGCAGCATAGAGCTTACCATCGCTGGTTTGGACGAGGGGGTTTATCTCCGCCGCCCTCGCCTCGTAGGTACGGGCGACCCTGTAGAGGCGCTCCACCATCCCTCCCAGATCCCGGAGCAGCTTTCCATGCAGGCCGGCCCGACGCACCAGATCGCGGGCCTGGTAGTCTTGCAGCCCCTGGATGATATCCACCTGCGTGCGCGCAACCTTGTCCGGAAACTCGCGGGCGATCTCCTCTATGCCGGTACCCCCCACACTGCTGAAGATCACAACCGGTGCGCGGGCTCTGTCATCCACGATCACTCCGGCATAGAACTCCCGCTCGATGTCGAGCCGCTCCTCGACCAGCACCTGGTCCACCGTGAAGCCCTTGACCGCCATGCCCAGCATCTCACCAGCTATCGACGCCGCCTCTTCGGGCGTCGCTGCTCGCCGGATACCGCCCATACCGGCCCGCCCCGTCACCCAGGCTTGTGCCTTGACCATCACCTCTCCGCCCAGTTCCTCCGCAATCCGGCGGGCTTCCTCTGGGGTGGAGGCCACTCCGCCGCGTGGTACTGGCACCTTATGCGACTTGAGTAACTCCTTGCCCTGGTACTCATGAAGACGCGCCATTCCGTTCCTCCTTCCACGTGGGAGATCGCGGTAGCTTGCCGCGATCGCTGTCTGTTACAGGCCACAGACGATACGGGCGCCTTTCGCGATCCTTCTTTCTAAGTGTTTTGGGCCACCGGCGTCACACACGATCACTTGGCCCGCGACGACCCGCTTTCGCGTCGCGGAGCTTCTTGGGCTCA
>DAOUEW010000367.1:0-3908 GCA_034430275.1 Anaerolineae bacterium
TCGAGAGAGGCCCGCTTCCAGCAGGAAATCCAGTCGGCTTTTGACCTCTTCTGGAACAGGACCTACACCATCGAACAGAGCAACTCCATGGATCCGATGCAGGCCATGAGCTTCTTGGAATGGTACGCCCACGATTACCGCACGGCTGCGGATGGCAGGAGGATTGTGGAGATCTTCCTGGATGACGGAGGTTCCGCTCTCTCCAGCCAAGAACGAGAACTGCTGGAAGCACAAGCGCGCGCGCTGATGAGCGCCTTCCAAGTCAGGACGGTGGAGGAGGGCCATACAGTCGAGCTTGTCGACGTCTTCCAGGACACTGAAGTCCAGGTGCGGCACACGCCGTCGTTGCGAGGCATAGGCGCGGGTCAACTGTTGCTGGCTCGTCTGGCCACTATGGGTGACCTGCACCGCTTCTCTTGGATCAGCGCTCTTGTGCCGCCTGAAGCGGAGGAGGACTTCAAAAAGTACATGCGCGAGATGTTCTCGGGGTACCAGGAGGAGCACTTCCAGGCCTCCTGGACAGAGTTCCTGCGGGACCGAAGCTATCTCTTCAACCACTTCTTGCTCAAGGTGAGAGGACAGCTTCCCGCGCCCACAGTCCTGCTGCCCTTCCAGCAAGCAGAGGAAGGCAAGCCCCGCCCTGCGGTCCTCACCCCTGGCAATGTCGATCCCGAGGAGCGTCCCTCGGTCCTGATGCCCGGTCAGAGGAGCAGAAGGCCGCCCCCCAAGGTACTGGTGCCTGGCCGGGACGCGTGACGTGTTTTCCAGGTTCGCAAGAGGCCCGAGCGTGCGATGGGAGATGTGACCAGACTGTACCTCGTAGCCTGTGCACAGACCACCTTGGACAGCGAAGGTGTCTTCCAGGGACCCACTAATCACGAGTTGTCTCGCAAGGGCCTCAGCCACGCCAAGCTGCTCGGCAAGCATCTGAAGGATCACGAGATCAACTCCTTCTACTCCAGCCCCTACGGTGGGGCGTTCGCTACGGCTTCCACTATCGCCGCCAGTCATCGGAGAGGCGTGGTGAGGTTGAAGAACCTGAGGGAGATGGACTTCGGGCAATGGACCGGCAAGCCGCCGAGCCAACTCGAGGAGTCCGACCCAGATGGGCTGATCGCGTGGCAGTTCACGCCCCACGAATACCGCATGCCGGGTGGGGAGACCCTGGCTGAGGTGCAGTCGAGGGTGGTAGGCGCACTGGAGGACGTCGTTTCCGTGGAAGAAGGAAACGGGGTGTGCGTGGTGACCCACTCCATCCCTCTCAAGACCGCCATGTGCCACTTCTTGAACGAGGATCTGTCCATCATCTGGTTCACGCCTCGCCAGGAGAACACCGCCCTGAACATCATCGCCTTCCAAGACGATCAGGCTACCGTGAGCCTGGTCGACAGCCTGGAGCACCTCGGGGAGGACAGACCAACATAGCCTGTGACCTGTCCTGCGCCACGTGACTGACCTTCTCCACAGGACCCTCCACGCCTCTCCGTTTGCAGACCACGGGAGGCGAGGAGTGCTTGCAGGAACGCACAGAGACATGAGCGACGATCCGGCCGGGTTAACATCGAACGAAGATCGCGTAGTGACCGAGAAGCTGAACGCCCTCAGGGGCATCCTCTCTGATTTGGGCAGCGTGGTCGTGGCCTATTCTGGAGGGACCGACAGCACCCTGCTCTTGAAGGTGGCTCACGAGGAGCTGGGCCAGAAATCCGTGGCCGTGACCGCGGTATCCCCCACTTTGACCAGGGAGGAGATGGACTGTGCGGCCCGCTTGGCTGAGCAGATAGGAGCCGAGCACCTGTTGATCGAAAGTGACGAACTGGACAGCCCGGACTACGTCGCCAACTCGCCGGATAGATGCTACTACTGCAAGCATCTGCGCTTCGATACACTAATGCAACTGGCTCAGGAGAGGGGCTTCCTTCACGTCGTCGATGGAACGAACGTCGACGACCGGGGAGACCACAGACCTGGGATGAGAGCCGGACGTGAGCTGGGCGTACGGAGTCCCCTCCAGGAGGCGGGCTTCACCAAGGCCGACATCCGCGCAGCCAGCCGCAGGCTGGGACTGCCGAACTGGAACGAGCCCTCGAACGCTTGCCTGGCGAGTCGCATACCGTACGGCACGCCCATCACGCGCGAACGTCTGCAGCAGATAGAAGAGGCAGAGCGCCTGTTACACGAGCTAGGCTTCGCTCAACTGCGAGTCCGTGTCCACGGCGACGTCGCCCGGATCGAAGTCCAGGCCGAGAGTCTCGCCGATGTGCTGGAGAGGCGCCTCCTCATCTTGGACCAGCTCCGCAAGTTGCGCTTCTCATACGTGACACTGGACCTGGAGGGATATCGTACCGGCAGCATGAACGAAACGCTGGGGAACACCGATGGTGAATGACCGTTTGAGACAACTACTGGAAGACGTCAGAGCCGGCAGGATAGACACTAACGAAGCCATGTCCCGCTTGCAGGACCTGCCCTACCAGGATCTGACCTACGCGATGCTCGATCATCACCGAGGGTTGAGAAAGGGCTTTCCCGAGGTCGTCTTCTGCCAGGGCAAAACTTCCGCACAAGTCGTAGAGCTGCTCTCGGAGCTCTCCCGGCATCACGACCGGGTCATGGCCACGCGAGCCGACGCAGCGACCTTCGAGGCGGTGAGTGCGGCCATGCCAGAGAGTACCTACTACTCACAAGCACGCATCATTCTCGTCCACAAGGGCCAGCCAGAGCTGAAGTCCCCAACTAGCGCCGACCACTACGTCCTGGTAGTCAGCGCTGGAACGTCAGACATACCCGTTGCGGAGGAGGCCGCCGTCACCCTGGAGGTTCTCGGATGCCCCGTCGAGAGGTTGTACGACGTGGGAGTGGCCGGCCTCCATCGCCTCTTGGACAAACGCGAGAGGCTGTTTAGCGCAAAGGTCATCATCGCCGTTGCCGGCATGGAGGGAGCGCTCGCCAGCGTGGTGGGTGGCCTGGTCTCCTGCCCTGTGATCGCCGTGCCCACCAGTGTGGGGTATGGGGCCAGCTTCAACGGTCTGGCTCCCCTCCTCACCATGCTCAACTCCTGCGCGCCAGGCGTAGCGGTAGTCAACGTGGACAACGGCTTCGGCGCTGGGTACTTCGCCTTCAGTATCATGAGACTGATGGGAGAGAGATGGAGATAGCGTATTTCGATTGTTTTTCCGGTGCCAGTGGAGACATGATCCTCGGAGCCCTAATCGACGCCGGTGTGGACGTAGAGACACTGCGCCAGAATCTGGCCGGACTGCATCTTTCCGAGTACGAACTGAAGGCCAGCCGCACACGGAAGGGAGCGATCGAAGCCACCGACGTGCAAGTTGTGGTCCACGACGACGTCCCTGAGCGCAGGCTCGCCGACATCGAGGATGTGATCGCCGGCAGCGATTTGCCTGAGGACATCAAACAAGCCAGCAGCGCCATCTTTCGGCGTCTGATCGGTATCGAGGCCACGATCCATGGTGCCGACCCCGAAGACGTGCACCTGCACGAAGTCGGGGGCACCGATGCCATAGTGGACGTCGTAGGCTCGCTTCTGGGCCTGAAGCTCCTGGGCGTGGAGAAGGTGTACGCCTCTAGACTCCCCTTGGGACACGGTTTCGTACGCTGTTCCCACGGACTGCTGCCATTACCAGCGCCAGCTACCGTGGAACTGCTCAGAGGGGTCCCCGTGATCCAGCTCGACGTCGAGGGAGAGCTCGTCACGCCCACCGGCGCAGCGATCCTCACTGGTGTGGTCGAGGAATTCGGGCCGTTTCCCGAGATGACAGTGGACACGATAGGATACGGAGCGGGCAAGAGCGAATTCGAGTTCCCGAACCTGCTGCGAATCCTCGTTGGATCCACCACGCAGAAGACCACCAGACCAACCGAGCAGGTCGTGCTCCTGGAAACCA
>DAOUEW010000368.1:0-2222 GCA_034430275.1 Anaerolineae bacterium
AGTCAGATTTCTGTAGTCCTCCTGATCGAAGAGTGTCTTCTCGCCTTCCCATTTCTTGTTTGTCCGATTGATGAGAAACCTGACCACCGCGTTCAGTGAGACATCTTCGGGGATGTTGTCTCTATCGAAGGGGACCGGATCGGGCACCAGTTCTACTTCTCTAGTCCGATCCCCTAGATGAACCAGCAAGTCCCTTGCGAGATAGGCTAATGACAGCCCATCACAGATGATGTGATGACTTAGGATGATCAAGTCGGATGTGACGGGAGACTGAACCAGGATGAAGCATATCGCTGGCTGTGTATGAAACTCAAACGGGATCCGGCATGATTCCCGAACCACTCTGACCCAATGAGTATCAGACTCTCGAGGCACGATCTCTATCTGGATTTCCTTTGCCCCTTCTGATGTGAACCATGGTTGGCCACCAGCATCCTCGGTAATCCGCACCCTGAGGTTTCGATGTCTCTGCCGGACTTTGGAGACGGCATCTCGAAACACGCTCTCGGAGATGCCTCCCTTGATCCGTGCTACCATGGTGACGATTGAACAGGGGGATCGCGTAAACAACCGTTCGACCGGGCTTACTCTTCTTTCGTACTCGCTGACTCTCGGGTCCTCCAACACGATTCTCACGCCCTTTCTCAAGCCTATCCCACGCCCCGCTGGCCACGATGTGTCAAGTGTCGACTGACAGTCAGCCCAATCAACCGCGCACAATACCACAGTAGCCAGGACAAGCTGTCAAGCTGCGCTGAGGACCGGGAGAACACAGGCTTATCGGTCCGGAACAGCCGAGCACACAGTACGACTCCACGCTTACGACTCATGGTACTAGCCAGTGGGAGCGAGGGTGGGATCTGTTCCCAGCATGTGGCCCAATCCAGCACGGTTCTGAAGGAACCACTCGTGTCCCGTGGATGGGCCAACAAGAGGCCACGTCTAATCCGAGACGAAGGCGTCCTCCAAGTATGGTGCAGACTGCCACATTCGGTTGCACAGGCAGTTGCTTAAGGTGGCGAAGAAGGCCTCTCTACTTCCAGGATCCATGTCACCACCCGAGCTACGCTGAGAGTCGCCCAGGTCAGTCTGGGTATTGAGAGCGGTCACCCGGGTCGGGCAACTGATTCCCGCTTGCACTTGGAGCTTCAGGACAACGGTCGAACTTTGGAGGCGGTTCCGATTCCGAAATGGAAGGAAACAGGATTCTTACTCAGCCTCGAGATCGGCGATTATCTCCAGGAGAGCCTGCCTGACAAACTCCCTATTGGCCGCTGGATGTTTTTCCAGGTGCTTGTCCAGACCCCTTTCTCTGGTCTTGAAACCGAGGGTATCGGCCACGTCTTCTTTGGCACTCGCTCCAAAACGATCATAACAATAGACCAAGGCTTCGGCGATCGCTCTTACGGTTGGAACGATCTCTGCTTCTGAAAGGGGAATCGATTCTAGAGTACGCTTCTCCTCCTCCGGATTGACCACTATTCACCTCCTTGCACTACAACGCCGCCCGTAGGTCGGTTGAATCCTATTATAGCATAAGATTGACAGATAGCTATTCCTTCGTGATGATGCTGTCATCCCCTCGCTTCGCCTCTACTTCGAAAATCGTCTGAGACACGGGCATAATCTACCTTGCGAGACACCCTCTTGAATACCCGCCCTTGTCCTTCTTGGGACCTGGGCTCCAGTCCGTTCACTTCTGCTTGCATTGTGTGGCTTCTTGCTCTATGATAGCGTTTCACGCAATCGTTGCGGCTCCAATGTAGTGGCCATGGTTCGTCGCTTTTTCACGATGCAAGCCATTCTCGCGCATCTCACCTGAGGAGGTTGAAGTGACTATGCCGCTGACATTGATCACTGGTGCACCAGGCTGGTTAGGCACTCGACTGATTCGCGTGTTGCTCGAAGGCTTACCCGATGTGCCCACCCTGTCGGAACCTGATCAGACCCGGGGCATTCGTTGTCTGGTAGCACCTGACTTGGACAAGTCGGCACTCCGCGAACTATCGGCTCGCGTGGAGATCACAGAGGGTGATCTGCGAGACCCAAAAACGGTATCGGCTCTTGTGGAGGATGCGCAGGGGGCGACTCTTTTCCACTGCGCTGGTGTGGTCCACCCACGCGGCGGCACCAAAGAGTTCTTCGGTGTGAATGTGGATGGAACGCGCAACCTGCTGGAGGCAGCCGAGAACGCGGGGGTACGTCGGGCGGTGGTAGTGTCC
>DAOUEW010000369.1:0-4090 GCA_034430275.1 Anaerolineae bacterium
GGGCGATCGAGGCCCTTAAGCCCCTAGAAGGGCAAAGGACCCTCACGACCAAGGAGTGGATTCTCTATAACATACTAGAGATGAAGTTCATCAAGGGTCTGCGGATTACCCAGATAGCGACCCGGCTATCCATGAGCGAGTCTGATCTGTACAGGAAGCAGAGAGCGGCCATAGATGCTGTGGCGAAGGTCCTGGCAAGTATGGAGGAGGATAGCTAGGTGTCTCGCATCGCCTTGCGCGAGGGCGATATCACCCAGATGGAGACGGATGCCATCGTCAATGCGGCCAACAGCGGGCTCTGGATGGGCGCGGGGGTGGCTGGAGCCATCAAGCGCGCTGGCGGGAAGGGCATAGAGGACGAAGCGGTCCGGCAAGGTCCCATCGCAGTGGGAGAGGCGGTGGTCACGAGCGCAGGGACTCTGAAGGCCCGCTATGTGATTCATGCGGCTGCCATGGGCACCGACCTGGTGACTGACGCCACCAAGATAGAGGATGCCACCAGGAACAGCCTGCTCCGAGCAGAGGAGTTGGGCATCTCGAGCATTGCCTTTCCTGCCCTGGGGACGGGTGTAGGGGGTTTCCCCTATGAAGAGGCGGCCAGAATCATGGTAGAGACGACGAGGCAGAAGCTCACCGGCGAGAGCTGTCTGGAGGAGGTGCTCTTCGTGCTCTATGGCCACGAGGCGTTCGAGGCCTTCCAGAAGCACGTGGGGAAACGGAAGCCTTCCTCGTAGGGGGTCAGGGCAAACGGTCTGGCCCCCGCCAGACGTTGGATCGTTGCTGTAGTGAGTGTGCCGCGCGCTCTGGGATGGGCTTCTTGACGAGTCTCTTGCATTGGGGTATGATGACCGCGGTGCGGAAAGCGAGCAAAGGTGAGGAGGCCGCCCGATGAGTAAGAACCTATGGCTAGCCGGTGTTCTGCTGGTTATGTTGGCCCTGGTGGTTGGAGTGGCAGGCTGCGAAAGGGCCAAGCCTGCACCCACCGCGACCCCCACCCAAGGCAGTGCTTCCGGGAGTCCAACAACCGCTGCGACGTCACCTGCAGAGACGGCCCAGGCAGGGACTCCAGAAGCGTCTCCTGAAGCATCGGCGGCGACTAGTACGGAACCAACGACCGGGGAGACCCCCACGGCAGAAGTGGCTGATTCGACGCCCGCGCCCACGCAAGCGCCATCCACGGTGTCTGTCGAAGGGGTGGAGCACGTCGTTGCCTGGGGAGAGACGATCGAGATCATCGCTGCCCAGTACGGAGTCAGTGCGGAAGACATAGTGGCGGCCAACAACCTGACGAACCCCGATCTCATCAGAGCGGGAGATGTACTGATCATCCCTGGCGTGGAGGCTGTTTCTGACGAGCCTGGGGTACACATCGTGCGCCAGGGCGAGACGCTACAATCTATCGCCAGCATGTATGGTACCACCGTTGAGGCTCTGGCTCTGGCCAATGGTATAGTGAACACCAACTATATCTGGGTGGGACAGCGACTCACGATACCAGGGGCCACCACGAGCCAAGCTAGCGGGCAGACCTACGTAGTGCAGGTAGGGGATACGCTGTCGTCTATCGCAGTACAGTTCGGTACCACGGCCTACGCTATCGCCTATGCTAACAACCTGCCCAACGTCAACTTCATCTATGTGGGGCAGACTCTGGTCATTCCCTAGTGGTGGGAGCGGTGGCAAGTAGCTTCGCCAGAAGTGGGTCGCGCCAAGGGGTCTTGTCGGTTCTCTGACCTACCGTGGCGCACTGGCTTGGAGCACACCGGGCGTGCATCCCCAGCAGAGCCAAGAAGCAGAGAATGTGTGTCGGCTCGTAGTCTGCGAGCCGGCCCGTTGTATCTGGGAGACGAGTCTGAGCGAGGAACTGGTCTCAAGTCGCCGTGTATACGACGGTAGGGTTGTCAGCCTACGCGTCGACCAGGTGCGTCTGCCCAGCGGCAGGGTGACCGAGAGGGAGATAGTCGAGCACGGGGGCGCGGTGGGCGTCGTTGCCGTGGACGAGGAGGGCCAGGTGTTGCTCGTCAGGCAGTTTCGCTCTGCGTTGGGCACGATGCTCTTGGAGATCCCCGCTGGCACCCTGGACCAGGACGAGAACGTGCGAGATTGCGCATTCAGGGAGTTGGAGGAGGAGACAGGCTACTCGGCCACCGACATGGAGGAGCTCTACGTCTTCTGCTCGTCCCCTGGTTTCTCGAATGAGCGTATCTGGCTATTCTTGGCGTCGGGCTTGAGCCAAGGTTCGCCGCGGCCGGAGACGGACGAGATCATCGAGATTGTGAAGCTTCCGCTGGATAGGGCTCTGGAGATGGTGGCGGCGGGTGAGATCTGTGATGGCAAGAGCATCCTGGGGCTGATTGCGGGTCACACCAGGCTGTCTCGCTCCTAGTCTGGGATCCGTGGCTCCGCGCGATCAGGCCATGACAAAGGTTGGAAAAGGAGATCGGTGAGTATGGAACCCACAGATCGTAGGTACACGGAAGACCATGAGTGGGCCAAGCTCGAGGACGGGCTCGTGACGGTAGGCATCACCAACTACGCCCAGGAGCAATTGGGCGACATCGTCTACGTAGAGTTGCCACAGCCTGGCGACACTGTGGAGAAGGCGGAATCATTCGGCATCGTGGAGTCGGTGAAAGCCGCGTCTGACCTGTTCGCGCCCCTGGGCGGGGAGGTCGTCGCCGTCAACGAAGAACTGGTGGACAGGCCGGAGTTGGTGAATGAGGATCCGTACGAAGCGGGCTGGATGCTCAAGGTGCAGCCTGAAGATGAGGCGCAACTCGAAGACCTGATGACCGCAGAGGACTACGAGGCTCATTTGGAGAGCCCAGAGCAGTAGCCATGAGTTCGTACATCCCGAATACCCAAGCTGATCGGACGAAGATGCTCAAGTCGATGGGGCTTACCTCCGTAGATGAGCTATTCGACGTGATCCCCGCAGAGAAGCGATATCCCGCACTGGAGTTGCCGCCCCCCCTGTCAGAGATCGAGGTCAGAAGACTGCTGGCCGGCCTGGCCGAGAGGAACGCCGATCTCGAGCACTATTCGAGCTTTCTTGGCGCAGGCTCGTATCACCACTTCGTGCCCTCGGTGGTAGACCATGTGATCAGTCGTGGCGAGTTCTACACTGCCTATACGCCGTACCAGCCGGAAGTCAGTCAGGGCACCCTGACGGCTATCTACGAGTTCCAGACGATGGTCTGCGCACTGACGGGCATGGACGTGGCCAACGCTTCCATGTACGATGGTGCCACAGCTCTGGCAGAGGCAGGCCTGATGGCCGCTCGGGTCACGCGGCGAGACAAGCTCGTCGTTGCTTCCACAATCCCTCCAAGGTACCGTCAGGTCTTGAGGACCTATACCCAGGGTATGAGCATGGAGATAGTGGAGGTGGGGAGATCTGATGACGGGACGGTGGACAGTTCCGAGGTGGAGACCTTGCTCGACGACACCTCTGCAGCGCTGATGATCCAGCACCCCAACTTCCTGGGATGTCTCGAGAATCTCGAGCCTCTGAGCGAGCTGGCGCACACAGTGGGTGCCCTCCTCGTGGTCTGTGCAGATCCCATAGCCTTGGGTCTGTTCAAAGCGCCGGGCGACTGTGGAGCGGACATCGTCGTGGGGGAGGGGCAGTGTCTGGGCAATCCTCCTAGCTATGGAGGTCCGTACGTAGGGTTGTTCTCATGTCGCCAGAAGTACGTTCGACAGATGCCGGGCCGGCTCGTGGGCGCGACCACGGACGCCCAGGGACGTCGGGGGTTCGTGCTAACCATGCAGCCACGTGAGCAGCACATCCGGCGCGAAAAGGCAACCTCCAATATCTGCACCAACGAGGCCCTCGTGGCACTAGCGGCTTGCACGTACTTGGCGGTCCTGGGCAAGCAGGGCCTACGAAAGGTGGCAGAGCTGTGCTATCACAAGGCACACTACGCTGCTGAGAGGATTGCGGACTTGGCCGGCTACGAGAGGCTCTTCGGGGGCTTCTTCAAAGAGTTCTCCATCCGCACACCGGTGCCGGCAGCTCGAGTCAACGATCTGCTGTGGGAACGGGGTATCATTGGTGGCTATGAGTTAGCGAAGGGGTATCCTGAGC
>DAOUEW010000370.1:0-3863 GCA_034430275.1 Anaerolineae bacterium
TGACCACCACGGGGGATGTCTCGATCCTGAACGAAAGAGTGCCCTTCTTGAAGGGTCAACCTCTTGAGCCGGAGGAGCAAGAGCACTACGGCAGCTACGAGACTACTGCCGAGACCCATACCCTGTATGAACACTGCTGCCGGGCCCTGCAACGGGGCACGACCTCTGGGGCGCACGGGCTACCACTCATCGGGTCCGGCGACTGGAACGATGGCCTGAATCGTGTGGGCATGCAGGGTCAAGGCGAGAGTGTGTGGCTGGGCTGGTTCCTATACGCCACCCTGATGCGTTTCTCTCCATGCTGCGCATCGATGGACGATGAGGAGCAGGCCGCGAAGTATCGCGAGCAGGCGGAAGATCTGCGGCAGGCTCTGGAGGCCAACGCGTGGGACGGCGAGTGGTATCTGCGCGCCTACTATGACGATGGAACGCCCTTGGGTACAGCGCAAGACGTTGAGTACCAGATCAGCTCCATCGCTCAGGCTTGGGCCGTCCTGTCGGGGGCGGCGGACCCTGCTCGCGCGGCGCAGGCCATGGAGGCCGTGGCTGAGCGCCTCGTGGACAACGAGGCAGACCTGATGTTGCTCTTCAGCCCGCCCTTCGACAAGACGCCACGAGATCCGGGCTACATCAAAGGCTATCCACCAGGGGTGCGGGAGAACGGCGGGCAATATACCCACGGAGTCCTGTGGACCGTGTGGGCCTTCGCGAAGCTAGGCCAGGGAGATCGCGCCGAAAGGCTATTCCGGCTGCTCAATCCCGTCTATCACGGGGCCCATGAGGAACAGGTCGCTCGCTACCGGGTTGAGCCCTACGTGGTGCCGGCAGATGTGTCAGGAGTGGCTCCCCACGCTGGCCGCGGCGGCTGGAGCTGGTACACAGGATCCGCTGGCTGGATGTACAGACTCGGTCTGGAGGCTATCTTGGGTCTGAGACGGGAGGGGGACACACTGCGCATCACGCCTTGCATCCCCAAGAACTGGCCAGGCTACGAGATCCAGTACCAGTACGGCGAAACCTCATATCGGATCTCGGTACAGAACCCGCGCGCGGTCAACCAAGGCGTGACGCGCGTGATGCTGGACGGAGAGGTACTACCCGAGCAGGATATCCCCCTGCTCGAGGACGGCGGGTCGCATCAGGTGCAGGTGGAGATGGCTGAGCCGTCTCCCTTACCGCCCCGCGTGGCCCTGCCGTAACGCCCCGAGCGGTGCTGTCTCTCCCGAAGGGAGCGGCCCTACTTCCTCGCGTCGAGGGATCCCCCGGGGTTGGTTTCGGCCAGGGTGCCCGCACCCAGGACGATGGCCATCTGCAAGTGTGGCCGAGTGACTCTCTTCCAGGTCAAGGGACCGTGCGCCACGCCCTCGGGGACATACAACCCCGAGGTGGTGTCGAAGACCAGCGGCTGGCCCTCCACGAAGAACTCGATCTCGCCCCCCAGGTCCTCCGGGTTGTCGGGGTCGGTTCCTATGTGTAGCACGATCTCCTTGCGTCCGTCAGGATGCCTGTGTTCGAAGATATGAGGGTTGGGCTCTGGCATCTCGTAGATCCAGCCCACCTCCAGATAGGTGTCCACTCCTGGGACCAGGTCGTTGCTCATCAGGGTCATGGTGGGAAGCTGCCGACCCCGCACGCCCCGACCCACCTCGTATCTCGGTGTCCTGACCAGGTTCTTCTCCCAGTCTCTCGAGGCCATAGTCTATAGCCCTCCCTCTACAGTCTCTGAAGCTCATGTGGGTGCAAGAGATGGAAACCACAACTGGCCACCAGATTGTGGCCGGTGATGGCGCTGGAATCGTCTGAGGCCAGGAAGACCACAGCCCGCGCTATCTCTTCAGGCTCGGCGATCCTGTTCAGCGAGTTGGCGGCGTTGACCTTCTTCCACATTTCCTCTTCAGGCAGGTCCTGACGCCTGGCCAGAGCCCGGATGAACCGTTCGAAGCCCTTGGTCCGGGTGGCGCCGGGGCTGATGGCATTGACCCGGATGTTGTGTGGGCCAGCTTCGATGGCCAGCACCTCGGTGAAGCCGATGATGGCCCATTTGGAGACGCAGTAGTGGCTCTCCGTAGGATGCCCGGAGATGCCCGCCACGCTACCCACGTTGACGATGGCTCCGCTCCGGCGAGGGATCATAGCCTTCAGCGCTTCGCGGGCACAGAGCATGGTTCCGGTGACGTTCACCTCCAGGGTCTTCTGCCAGAACTCCAGGTCCATCTCGGAGACTTCCACCTCCTTGTGGTCGTAGGCGGCGTTGTTGACCAGGATGTCGAGCTGGCCGAACTCTTCGACCGTCTCCGTTACCATCCGCTCGACCTGGGCCGGATCCGCGATGTCGGTCTGTATCGCCTTGGCCCTGCCGCCATGGGCCCTGATCTGGTTGGCTACCTCTTCCAGCGGCGCCAGGCTGCGGGCGGCAACCACGACGGTTGCTCCTTCTTCTGCCAAGGCCAGGCTGATGGCCTTTCCTATGCCTTTGCCGCCTCCAGTCACGATGGCTACTCGGTCGCTTAGCTTCATAACTTCTTTCCTCGTGCTAGATTGTGTGGTTGTTTCGTGGAGCCTTCGCGTTCTCCAACCGGGTTGGCCAGGTTCTACGTGATCACATGGACGCACTGTCCCCAGGCCCCCGCGCTTGCCCCTCGAAGTATAGACGTTCGCCAGGTTAGGGGCAAGGTCGGGCAGGGAGGGAAGGCTGGGTGGTGAGATCTGTGCACGAGCTGTCCGGCAACGGGGGAGACATTGGCAGCAACGTCCTGGTAGGCTTTCAGGACCGCACAACGAGCCACGGTTCTTTGAGTAGCAGCCATCTCGGCATAGCTCAGCGAGTGCTGTATCACACGAAGAAGAGGACCTCACGAGGCCCTCCTTCCTCATGCCCCTGACTGGACTCAAGCACCCCAATGCCCGCATGAAGAGGAGGAGAAAGATGATCCCGACACTAGCGGCAGAGAGTAGCAGCGGACTGGATTCCGGCAGCTGCTCTACCGGCTGAGGTGATGGCTGTGAGCGCGTTCGAACAGCCGGCGCGGTTCGTTATGAAGGGGAACACGCTCCAGCCACCCCTGGTGACGTTCTGATGCCTGCTGATGCGGATTCCAACCCCCAGAGGAGTACCTGTCCAAAGGCTCCTTTGTTCTGCGATGAGATTGAGCTGAGGCGGTGGAGTAGGACTTCAATGGCGGTGACCGTCCTAGGCATCCCCGCGGGGGGAAGATGCGGCGGTTGAGCTAGAGCGGGTGCTGTGCTTGGCGTGACCTTGCATGCGCAGCGCTGGTTTCTTCGTCTAAGAGCGACTTGACGAAGAACCAATGGGTAGGATCGGTTTTGTGACAGACAGGCTATTCGGGGATAATCTGGGGGATGACTAGGTGGAAAAGGTGTCCGGCTAGTCAGTAATTGGGCAGCGCGCCGATCTTGACCCAGGTTCGGGGGGTAATGTGGCATTCTCAGCTTTCACATCGAGAAGAATATCAAGAACAGGTATCATCACCTTGAATTCCCCGCTGAAAGAGGTATTTCCGCTGTTTGGACCCATTAGAGAAAGAGAATGGGCCGCTGGATGGGATCCTCAGATACTCTACTCGATCACAGATCTGATGGAAGAGCATATGGTCTTCAAGACGCCGTCCCACCATGGGCATGGCGAACCTGACTATACCTGGACAGTATCGAAATATCTGCCTGACCAAGGGCTCATCGAGTATACGGTCTTTACCCCGGAGAGATTATGGTGGATTACTATCCAATGCTGTGAGGATATTCCGAATCAAACAAGCAAGGCGGAGATTACGTACACGTACACAGGACTGACCGACAAGGGCAACGCAATCAATGAAAAGGCTCTCCAATTGACCTATGCTCAC
>DAOUEW010000371.1:0-17063 GCA_034430275.1 Anaerolineae bacterium
CGACGACTATTCACGTTGCCCTCGAACACCTGGCCTCAGGCGAGGGGGGGACCCTTCGGTTGTCCTTGCTGGGGTACACAAGCGATGAAGCAAATCCGGATCACCATCTGCGGATACTCCTGAACGAGTGTCTGCTGGACGAAGCCCGATGGGACGGGCAGGGCGAACACCTCATGGAGAGCTCGGTTCCTTCTTCGTGCATGAGAGAAGGAGAGAATGCGCTGGTGCTCGAGGCAGAGGGTGACACGGGCGCGCAGGCTGATATCGTGCTGCTGGACTGGTTTGAACTGGACCTCAGCCGCTCTCTCGTGGCTATGGAGAACAAGCTGGAGTTCGTTGGGCAGGGTGGTCGCTATGTGCTCGACGGATTCAGCGCTGAGTCG
Organism: Anaerolineae bacterium; assembly: GCA_034430275.1. Taxonomy (GTDB): domain Bacteria; phylum Chloroflexota; class Anaerolineae; order UBA7937; family B3-Chlor; genus JAUVXJ01. Next base: position 384 of record DAOUEW010000371.1, read on the forward strand.
ATATGGCTCTTCGATATCACCTCCTCACTCGATGTGGTTCTCGTTGCCGGTCCGCAAATAGAGCGAGACGGTTCAGGCTACACCATTTCGTTCTGCGATGGGGAGCCGGCCGGCCGACGCTATGTCGCTCTGAGCGAGGCCGGGTTCCAGACGCCGCCCAGCATGTCGGGTGTCGTCACCTCGGACGATCTGCTGAGCTCGGCCATCCAGGCCGACTACGTGGTCGTCACGCACGGGGACTTTGCGGCCGCGATCCAGCCGCTGGTCGAGTGGAGGCGCAGCCAGGGGTTCTCCGTCAAGGTGGTGACCACCGCTGAGGTCTACGATCAGTTCAGCCACGGCCTGGTGGATCCGGCGGCCATTCGCAATCTGCTCCGGTACGCACACACACATTGGAGAGCGCCCGCCCCCCAGTACGTGTTGCTCGTCGGTGATGCTAGCTACGACTACAGGGACTACCTGGGTGGGCCCAACAAGAGTTTCGTGCCGTCCTACCAGACAGACACGGTCCTGGGTGGCCAGACGAGCAGCGACAACTGGTTCGTCGCACTGGACGAAGAGGATATCCTGCCTGACATGGCTATTGGACGTCTGCCCGTACAGACCGCGGCAGATGCCAGGGTCGTGGTGGACAAGATCATAGCTTACGAACAGAGTGCGCCCCCGGGCGACTGGCGACAGAGGGTTGTGCTGGTGGCAGACGGGCAAGACCCCGACTTCGCGGCGCAGTCGGACGCGCTCGCCGACGAATCTGTGCGCGACCCCTACGAGGTTATCAAGATCCATGCTGCCTCCCTGGACGATCCGCAGTACGTCCTGGCGAGGGAACTCGCTCTGGGCGGTGTGGTGGTGAACTACACTGGTCACGGCAGCATTGATGCTTGGTCGGAGGACAGGATCTTCTGCTCGGAGGACATCGCGTCCCTGGCAAATGACGGACGGCAGCCCATGATGATCATGATGTCCTGTCTCGTGGGGTTCTTCGATCATCCTGAACGGCAAGCGATGGCCGAGGAGTTGCTGCTGGCGAAGGATGGTGGGGCCATAGCCGTGCTCGCGCCCAGCAGCTTGACTCTGTCCTCAGATCAGGGACCCCTGGATCGTGCGCTGGTCAAGGCTCTGCTATCTGGGGAGGTGCCCACCGTGGGCCTGGCCATCATGGAGGCGAAGCGCTCCCTGCCTGTGGAGACGCAGGGGCAACGGGACGTCATCGAGACCTTCACCCTCTTCGGCGACCCAGGCCTCCGACTGGTGAGCCCGAATTGACCGCGCGTACCGAGCAAGGCCGTCAAGAGCTGGCTGCCGAATCCGACCCCGGCGATATCACAGGCGATCTGGATACTGTAACCCAAGCCCTTGGCCCCTATCCCACGAAAGTACCCTTGACACGTGGGCAGAGCTGTGATAGACTGTAGCCGATGGAACCGCCTGGAGGGCAGCGTGAGAAGCCTCCACCACGAGGCGGGCTGACCCGATTGTGTCACCACTATTCGATTGGGTATCGGCGTTTGGAGCGGTGCCGAGGGGAGGTTGGGCATGTTGCACCTCGGCGGACGTGCGGTCATGATGTCGACCAGATAGCACAGGACCAGGCGATGCCTGGGCGCCGAGACTACTACGTATTCGCTATTCTTGGCCGAGGATATACTGTCGTGAGCAAGAGTTGGGTCGTGAAACGAGTCATGTTTCTAGTGTCTATCTGTCTTGCCCTCGCCTGGATTGGCGCTACATCCGCCGCCGGGCCGAGAAGCGCCTCCACGGGCATCACGTCGGCGGATAGCGCGGAACTGCGGCTCATCAAGTCTGATGCAGAGAGCGTGATCGTAGAGCTGCGGACCTCATCCTACCAGATCGAGGAGACGGTGGTCGACGGCACAACGTATCACTTTGTAAGCGCTCCCGACTGTGGACAGACGGACGATGTTGGCCGCCCTCAGTTGCCCGTAAGAGGGGTGTTACTGGGAATACCGACGGTGGCCGAGTATACCCTGCACGTAGTCGGGGTCGACGAGGAGGTTGTGTCGGGGCGGTACAATGTCCTCCCAGTGCCTCGACCTGTGCTCGATACCGATTTGGAGGGCGTCCCCACGCAGATAAGCTACGAATCTGCCAGGGACGATGTCGTCTACTCCAGCGACGCGCTCTATCCCTTCAGTGCCGCTGAGATGGGGTCCAGCGGCTTCATCAGGGATCAGCGGGTTGTGCAGTTGCGATTCTTTCCCTTCCGCTACAACCCTGTCAGTGGAGAGCTGAGGCGGGCCACACGAATCCGCCTGGAGTTGTCGTTCAGCTATCCGGACGCTCAGCCACAGCTTGCGTCAGTTGCGATAGAGAGTGATAGCTTCGAGCAGGTGCTGCGAAACACTCTCGTGAACTATGACTCGGCGAAGCAATGGCGGGGGACGTCTTCGAAAGTGGTTGCTGCGCCTGCGGCTCGACTCGGACAATCGGGCTCCGGCTACAAAGTCCTGGTTGACGAGGACGGCATCTACCAGTTGACCTACGGTGAGATAGAGAGTGCGGGGATGGAGCTGGGGGGTGTTCAATGCTCCGACCTGGAGCTCTCCAACCAGGGCGAACAGGTGGCGATCTACGTGTCTGACGAGGGCGACGACGGCTGGTTCAACGAGGAGGACTACATCCTCTTCTATGGTCAAGAGATGACCACCACGTACACGTACACGAATGTCTATTGGCTGACGACGGGCACTGGGAGCGGGCTGCGTATGCCGGAGAGGGCAGGGACACTGGGGGCAGGCACGGTGCCTACGTACTTCAATACCACCAGTCGGTGGGACGAGGATCTACAGTACGTGTCTTTCCTGCCCGAACCCCTCACCATACCCAGCGAGGAAGAGGAGGACCATTGGTTCGCGGGCTACGTCTATGCGCAGGTCATCCCTCAAGACCCTGCCACCATGTCGCTCACCGTGACGCTCGATCATCTCTCGGTCTCGTCGCCTCCATACAGTGGCACCCTGCGTAGTGGGTTCAGCGCGCAGGATACTACAAGCGATCCCTATAGTCACTACGTCAAGGTGTACCTCAATGGCCACGAGGTTCACGATGCTCTCTGGTCTGGTCGGGGCAAGCACGAGTTCGAGACCGATGTCCCTCACACCTACCTTCTCGAGGGGAGCAACAACATCTCGGTGGAGTGCCTGCTACACGATCCCGGTGTGGCGGACAATGACATTGTCCACGTTAACTGGTTCGAGATCGATTATCGTCGCACGTATACTGTCGAGAACGAGGCGTTGCTCTTCGACGGAGACGAGGCAGGAACCTGGCAGTTCGAGGTGCCGGGTTTCCTCACCGATACCATCGAAGTCTTTGACGTGACGAACCCGGTGAGCGTGACCCGCATCGTCAGCACCACCGTGGCGCCGACCGGGTCCTACACGCTCAAGTTCCAGGACTCCACCGTCGGTGAAGGCCACTACCTGGCTCTCAGTCCGGCACGCTATCACAGCGCCTCCATAGTGGAGGACACGTCGTCCGATCTCAGGGACGGCTCCAGTGGGGCCGATTACATCGTCATCACCCATCCCAGCTTCAGCGACGCCGTGGCTGCGCTGGCGAGCCACAGGGCAGCCCAGGGGCTCCGCGTGAAGGTGGTCGATGTGATGGACGTCTACGACGAGTTCAACTACGGCGTCTTCCATCCGCGGGCGATCCGGGACTTCCTGGAGTACGCCTATGCCAACTGGGTGGCTCCGGCGCCCAGCTACGTGCTCTTGGTGGGGGACGGAAACTGGGACTTCAAGGATCATCTGGGTCGTGGCGAGCCCAACTACGTCCCCCCGTATCTCATCTACGCGGAAGAAGGCATCGGGGAGACCTCGGCTGACAATCGGTACGCGTGTGTCTCGGGCGATGACGTACTGCCCGACATGCACATCGGACGACTGCCCGCTCAGACCGTGACGCAGGTCAACTCCATGGTAGACAAGATCCTGAAATACGAGAACGACCTGCCCCAAGGTAGTTGGAGACAGGAGGTGTTGTTTCTCGCCGACGATCCCGACGACCCTGAGGACCCCGAATCCGCCAATCACTTCTGGTCTCTGGCGGATGACATCGCGGACAATCATCTTCCCCCTCCTGACCTGTACGTAGCGGAGAAGGTGTACTACGGAGTATCGCCCTATCTGACACGTGATTCCGTGAGGGACGCCCTGTTCGATGCTTTCCAGGCGGGGCGGCTCTTCATCAACTATGTGGGGCATGGGGCGACGTTCTCCTGGGGAGGATATCCCCCAGGACCGTTCTTGACGCGGGGCGACGTAGCAGCCTTGCCCACCAGCGACAGGACGCCGATCCTGATGGCCATGGCGTGCATGGAAGGATACTTCATCTATCCCAGTCCGCCGGAAGAGGACTGGTCGTGTTTGGCGGAGAGCCTGATTCGCGCCCAGGGCAAGGCCTCCGTGGCCAATTGGTCGCCCGGGAGCATTGGCCTCGCCAGCGACCAACACTACCTTCACGCCGGGTTCTACGACGCAGTGTTCAGGGACTACGTATACGAGTTGGGGGCGGCAACCGATCTGGGCAAGCTGAACCTGTATCAGCATGCAGCAGAGGACCATCGGGAGCTCATCGACACCTATGCCATCTTGGGGGATCCGGCCCTGCGTCTGCCAATCGAGCATTACGTGGCGTTCCTGCCGCTGGGGTTGAAGGGGTACTGAGGCACACTCGCGCTGGCGGGACACTGAAGAAGCGGGAGGGGACATACTGCTCACCTGCCGGTCGAGGAGCATCGCTCAAGACGTGAACGGCAAGCGCGGCGACAGATGATGGCCTACAACACACTGAAATGCCTGTTTGTTCTGGCGGCTTTGTTGACCACCCCGTCGTTGGTGGCGGCCCAGGATCCTGTCTCCACCTCAGTGCCGGGGACCGTAGTCATAGAATGGACCACAGAGAGCGAGGTGGACCTGGCCGGATTCAACATCTACCGCAGCGAAAGCCGGGATGGACCTTACGTCAAGATCAACAGCGAACTGATCCCTGCATCTCCTGACCCCATCGCTGGCGGCAGCTACAGCTACGCCGATTCGACGGCGGAAGCTGGTGTAGCCTACTACTACAAGCTGGAGGATGTGGAACTGGACGGCAAGACCGCCACGCACGGGCCCATCAGGGTAGTAGCCACGGCAGAGTCGGCCGCGCAGCCTTCCACGGCAGGCGTGCTAGCTGTGATTCTGCTGGCGACCCTACTGGGGGCGGTTGCCCTATGGCTGACTAGTCGAACCAGCCGTCCCGCAAGCCCCTGAGGCTCACTCCGTCTCAAGGCCGACCTCGCGGCTCAATTGAGCTCCGGCCAACAACCTCCAGTCTTGATAGAGATCTTCGGCTGCACGCGTCCCACCATGTGTGACCACTCCTCGACGCTGCGCGCCTCGTGAGCTAGGCTCTCCAGAAGGCGAGGTGCCCGGCGTGTACGTTTTAATAGGACTTTAACGCTCTCTTTATAGCCATTTAAGTACCCGCACATACAATGTAAACCAGGAGCCGTGAGGGCTCCCTGCCTCCGGGAACTAGCTCGCAGTGGCTAGTGTGCAACAGAGAGCAGGGGCGCTGCAGTCAGCGATGACATGGCAGATTGGGCAAGAACAGACCGGGCGTCTTCACATACTGATCGAGCTGATCACAATAGAGTTCAACCGGCGTCAACACCTTTTCTTCGATTCCCCAGCCGGAGGAGCCGGACTGCTAGGAAGCAAAGGTTGGCGGTCCGGCTCTTGTATTGCCGAAAGGGAGCCTGCCGGAAGGCGAGCTCAAGAGCCAGTATCTGGCGCGATAACGATGAAGGGTTTAGAGGAAGGAGAGCAGAGATGTGGACTAGGAAACTTGTGATTCCGCTGCTTGTAGCGGTAACCCTGATGTTGGCGGCAGGTGGCATAGCCTATGCCGATCTGAAGGCTACACACTGGGTGGATGGCTGGGATGAGGGCTCAAGCCCTCAACAATACGCTCACAGCTTGAACGTGGTGGTGTTCGACGGCGATTGGCTGTCATTCCTCCACGAGCTTGAATTCGACAAGGATCCCTACGTGCAGACCAATCCCGCGTATCCCGCGTCTGCGTGCCAAGCTTATCCGGAGCGTACCACCACGTGGGCAGGCGTGATGGAATTCGGCCTGGGTCACGTAGACAACGCCCCTGACGGGGCCCCGGGATGGCAGGAGAGCAGGGATTGGCAACTCGTTGCGTGCGACCGCAACGGCGATGGCAAGTTCGACGGCAAAGACGCCGAAGTCCAGCCCATGGACTATGTAGTTCCGTACACCGGTGGTATTCTCACCGTGATCACGAAGGACCTAGAGGTGGGCTGCACGGTGGGCAACTGCAAGACTGAGATCGTCACCACGATCTTCATCAACACCGACACTGACTGTGATGGAAATCAGAACACCGATATTCCGGTAGGGGGGCTGTGTTTCTATGCCCAGGCCGAGACGCCAGTGATCCTGGAGGGCGACCCCTTGCTGTGGGAAGGAAACCTCCAGACCCGCATCAGCGCAGGTGGGGGAGACAAGACCGTCAACTATCACGTCGATGGAATGCCGGTAGGCACAGCAATCACGCTATCCTCATTCACGGCGAGGTCAGTTGACCCTGGATTGATGCCTGGTGACTACGTGGTGTGGGCTGTGGCGGCGGTGCTGTTCATCGCAGCGATCGGCGTGGTGACCTGGCGCATGGTGTTCGTGCGGCGATAGCCGCTCCCGGCATGCTTCAGAACCTCGCCGCTTGACGTGGTTGGCGCAGACGTAGGTATCGAGCTGTTACAAGCCCCGTCGTGTTCGGACGGGGTTTGTGCGTGGTCCCCGGAACTGGGGCAACGACGAGTCCGCCTGGATGGAAGCCGCTCTGCACCCGCTTGTTGGCACGGTGTGCCACAAAGTGCTATCGTTCGCCTAGCCGACGTGGGGCGTGTCTCTGAGGCGTGATTGGCAGGGCGGCCCCAGCCGTCGGTGGATGGGGGGAGTCTCCGTGCCGGGCCTTGGTAGGCTGTCTGCGGTTGTTGTGCTGGTGTCATTGCTGATGGGCGGCGCTCACATTGGCTTCGCTCAGGCTCCTGAGCCGGAGCGCCGCTTCCGGTGGGTTGAGAATGTAGAGAGTTTGAGCCCACGTGAGTTCCCGGATCGGCTCTCGCGGAGCAGCCCCTCGCCCGCCGCTGCGGAGCTGGGGGCCCCTCCGGTGACCAACCTCGCGGTCAACTTCACACACTACCCGTCCGCCGAGGAGACAGTGACGTTCATCGCCGGGCTGGAGGCGCTGTATCCTCATCTGGCGGAGACCATGGAGATCGGCAAGTCGTGGCAGGAGTATCCCATCATGGCGCTGCGACTGGGGAACGAGCTCTCTGGCGATCCAGATGCCAGGCCGGCCTTGTACATAGATGGACAGCATCACGCTCGGGAGGCCGTCAGCCAGCAGGTGGTCCTCTACACTGCCTGGTATCTGCTCACGAACTATGGCTCTGACCCTTTGGCGACTCGTCTTCTCGACACCAGAACGGTCTACGTCTTGCCGTTGGTGAACGTTGATGGGAATCAGATCTTTCTCTTAGACGATTTCGCTCAGCGCAGAACGGCGAATCCCAGCAGCAGCGACGACGATGAGGATGGTTCCTTCGACGAGGATCCCGGCAACGGCAAGGGATACGGTACCTACGCAGTGTACCGATTCGACTTCGACCAGGAGTGGGCCGATGCCCATCCAGAAGACCCCCTTGCTGAAGGCTGGGAGGGGCATTTCCTGGGTATGGAATATCTAGGCGTTTTCGATGGCGAAGGCACTGAGATCCCGCAGGCCGATGAGGATGGTGACGATTCCACCAACGAAGACCCGGAAGGCGGCGTAGACCCTAACCGCAACTACGATTCTCATTGGTCCCTGGCCGACGCAGATCCGAGGTCGGGCTTCTACCGGGGGCCTGAGCCCTGGTCAGAGCCGGAGGTCCGGGCAGTACGGGATTTCGTTCTAGCTCACGAACACATCATCACCGGCCTCACCTATCACTCGGGAGCCGACATGATCTTGCACCCCTGGGCCTGGTCGGAGGATGCAGAGCTGGATGACTTGCTGATCTACGAACTCATCTCCAGGAAAGGTACGCAACTGACGCAATCCTACGGCTTCATGGGCTCTCCTCACGGATCAGCGGCCAGGGGCTTGTACGAGGCTCCGGCAAGCGCTATGGATTGGTTGTATGAGCAGGGTGTCTATGCCTGGACCCCTGAGGTATACGGAGCAAGCCTGATCGCCTACATCGAGCGTATTGACGAGAGCGGGTCGTATCGCGTGGGCGTGAGCGAAGGCGTGGCCTCCAATCCGGATGGTGAGCACATCGCGGACACCGTGCAAAGATGGAACCTCTTCAGTCTCTACGTCCTTGCCGCTACTCCGACTCTACAAGTCACGTCGGTCTCCGCGGAGAACGACTGGCTGCAACTCACCATTGGGAACGAAGGCTTCATCCCCGTCGCGTTGACGGTCGTTGTGGAGGGTCAGGGCGGCTTTCGATCCGAAACAGAGGTGAAGTATCTTCAGGCTTCAGAGACCGTCGTGTCCGTGGAGTACCCAGTACTGCCGTTTGTGCAAACGCTGGCTGTCACCGTGTCGGGACGCACTCTTGCGGGCACGTCGGAAAGGGAGCTGGAATCGCTACACCTCGACTTGATGATTCAATCGACACCTCGGGGCAAGACGGTGACGGTAGTTGATGGAGAACTGGGCGAGTTCTGGGATCTGGAGGAATTCCTCGGAACCGGTGGGTGGCTGACATCGGCAGCGTGGGATATCCCGGAGGTGTTCCACCTGGGGCCGCGGCTTGTCGAGGAGTTGCACTTGCCCCTGGTCTACTGATGCGCAAGGATCAGGCCTCGGCAGGGGTGCGCGAGCAAGGGGGACCGGAGTGCCCAGGTTCGGCCTCGGATTGCGAAAGCCAACGTAGAGGCAAAGCCGGCGAGGGCGCACGAGATCCTGTGTCGCGGAGCCGCATACGCCTTGCGCGCCAGAAACAGACAGAGCCCAGCGCCTGCTTCGAGAAGCCGATCCCAGACGCGCTCGCATGGGGTCTTGCTGGATGCTTGACACGGATACGCAGTGAGGGTATAATGGGATCGCTCGCAGGAACGCACGGAACTGTGTCTCGCCGCAGCCAGATTTCGACTGCCCGAAGAGTGGGTCGTCCCAGGGTAGCGGACTGTCAGCCATGAGGTGCGATCTGGACCCACGGCCAGGCTGCGAATTGGCGCGGTCTGGCCGTCTTGGTATGGCTGATTGCCGTCAAGGGCAATCGATAGCCGGGAGGACCTTGGTCTCGCTGCTATGACTCAACCTACAAGTTCGAGCTATCTTGATAGGAGATATGGGAAGAACCCTCATATTGTGTCTCGACTGATAGGTGACGAGTTCATACTCGTCCCCGTTCGTCACGACGTGGCTGATCTGGAGTCCGTCTACACGCTGACGGGGACCGGGCTAAGGATCTGGGAACTGATGGATGAGCGTCTGACGGGTCACGAACTGAGGGAGAGGATCGTCGAGGAATTCGAGGTAGGGGACAAGGAGGCGGAGGAGGATCTCGTTCAGTTTCTGAGGCAGTTGGAGGAGATAAACGGCGTTGTGGTCATCGAAGGCGATTGAGACGTGGGCGAATCCAGGCGGAATGAGCAGTCTCAGGAAGGCATAAGGCGCGAGGCAATGTGGTTCCGCAGGAACGAGGGAGACAAAGAAGGAGGAGAGGGATGCGTAGCAGAGTACTGTTGTTGATGGCAGTAGGGTTGATATTGTCATCTCTGTTGCTCATGGTTCCCCAGGAGACGGCCAAGGCACAGCTCGTGGCGGGATACTCGGGGTTCCCGACCCTCATCGAGGACGATGCGAAGTTCCTGTGCATAGTCGGCACAGAGGAGCAGACGTTCGCCAACGTGCCCATCATGATGTGGATCGGAGTGGAATCCACAGAGGACTCCTTCGAGATTGGCATCTTCGACGGGGACACGGGTTTGTCGGATGCCGGGATCGAGGACTGGTTGAACGGGAACTGGGATGCCTCCCCATTGGCTACCTACACTCAGATGGAGTATGAACTCTACGCTGATCCCCTCAAGACAGGGACAGGTACTCAGATCCTCCAGGGCAACTGTGGCCGCGCGCAGTGTCGCTGGCGCGGCAACGACGACGCCATGCCCAACAACGATTGGTACAACATCACGGTGGACACGTCAGCGGCGGCCCAGGCGCCCAGCGGGAACTACTTCTACCGCCTGGTGGTTACGCCGGTGGCCAGCGCGACCCGAGACTACAGTTGCTTCAAGCTGCGCACCAGCGGGCAGGCCAGCCTGCTGCCCGGTATCTTCACGGTCATGGCTGGACCTGTAAGCCCCGCTGACTTCCCTCTGGTCTTTCCCGACTTCCCGAATCTGACACCCCGCACCTACGATGGGATTTGGCAGTTCTACGCGTGGATTGGGGAAGGCCAGGGGATGTTGGAGTTCTGGGATGGTGACTTCGACTTCGGAGACTACCTGGACAACGATCTCGATACGAACGATCCCAACACGAGTGGCATACCGTCCTGGGCGGGAGGCGGTGCGGTAGCCGAGGGCGCCAAAGGCCAGGGGGACCCGCAGGACGACAACAGCAATGCCTACTTTAGGGTTTCGCCCAACACGGTATATAGCATCATCGACCCCAACTGGAATACCTATCTCAACGACAACCCCTCGGGCAACCTGGAGTGGGAGAGGTTCGTTCTCAGCACGCAGGCCAGCGCGTCCCCGGATGTGTTGGTCGACAGCCTTCCGGCGGGGTACTACTGGTGGTACATTGAAGGCATGGACGGGCACAACCTGAACGCGATCCGCACAGAGTGGGAGATGTTCCCTCCCGACGACGACGAGCCCCCCGAGGAGCCGCCTCTACCTCGAGAGGAGGAAGAGGTGGAGTTCGTGCCGGAGCCTGGTGCCCTGCTGTTGCTGGGAGGTGGCCTCGCTGCTCTGGCCAGCTACGCGGGCATGTCTGTGCGGGGCAGAAGGCGATAGCGCGGACTTGCGCCCGCCCGATACCTTAGATACCGTCGACAGGCAGTCGGTCTGCGCTGCCCGATACCGTAGAACGGCGATGCGTGTATGAGCGTGGAATGCTCTCTGCTTCCGGAAATAGGGCTCGAAGAGTGGGCCGGCGGCTTCTGGCAACGGGCCAGGGCCGAGCGGTGGCCGTTGTGTGGCAGCATCGAGCTCACCTTTCGCTGCAACCTGGACTGCGTACACTGCTACTGCAACCTGCCTCCCGGTGACAAGAAGGCCATCAGGGGCGAACTGAGCTCCGAGGAGATCCGGGACATCATAGATCAAGCAGTGGCGGAGGGTTGTTTGTGGTTGTGCTTCACTGGAGGCGAGCCCCTGCTGCGTCCTGACTTCCTGGACCTCTATTCCTATGCCAAGAGCAGGGGCTTGTTCGTTGTCTTGTTCACGAACGCCACACTGATCACCGAGCGCATCGCTGACTACCTCGCCGAATGGCCGCCACGGAGGACTGAGGTTACTCTCTACGGTGCGACCGCGGCCACCTACGAGGCAGTGACGCGGGTGCCTGGCTCGTACGCCCGGTGTATGAGGGGCCTGGAGATGCTGCTCGAGAGGGGCCTCAAAGTCATCCTCAAGACGACGGTCACGACATTGAACAAGGACGAGGTGCCAGAGATCCGGCGGTACGCTGAGAGCTGCGGAGTGGAGTACAGGTACGACCCGCTCTTGCTGCCAAGATTGGATGGAACTCAAGGTCCCACCAAGTACCGGATAGCGCCGAAGGATGTCGTGGAGTTAGATCGCATCGACGAGCAGCGGATGGCTTCGCTGCGCGAACTGTGTGAGAGGTACTGGGGGCCCGAATCGAGCGACAGACTCTACACTTGCGGGGCAGGTGAGAATACCTTTCACGTAGATCCCTACGGAGCCATGGGGCTTTGCATCACCAATCGGCTCCATACGTATCCCTTGAGGAAAGGTTCCTTCCGGGAGGGCTGGTACGGGTACATCGCCGAGGTCCGCTCGTTGACCGTTGACGGGGAAGCGGCCAACGCGGAGTGCAGAACATGCGCCAAGATAGCGCTCTGCGGGCAGTGCCCGGCGTGGTCCCATCTGGAGCATGGAGACGTTCATTCTCCTGTGGCATATCTGTGCGAGGTGGCACAGCTCAGGACGGAGTTGCTCTTCGGAGACTCAGCATTCGATGGCGTTCCTGAGCAAGTGGGTGCGCCGCAGATGACACCAGGGGGTATCTAGAGTGAAGAACACAGAGAATGACAAGAGACCGTATGTGAAGCCGCAGTTGCAGCGTATCGTGCTACGTGCGCACTCGCTGATACTCGCCTGCAGAGAGCCGAGCGGAACGGACATGTCTCCTTGGGAGTATCCGCTGTGTGCAACCAGCGGCTGCAAGAGTTCCGCGGCGGACTAGCCAACAGACTCGCCACTACCGTGTGCTATCCAGCCCGGCTTGTTTGAGCCGCTGCGTATCCCTTTAGTTGGCGTGGCCGGGTGGATACTCCCGCTGAGAGGGAAGCAACTTCACGCGAAGGCGAGTCTGTCGTCTATCTGGCGGGGCGCGCGACCAACACAGGTTAGCCAGGATAGTGAAGGCGAAAATAGAGATAGCGGAGACGTGCGTAGCCCTGGTCTCACAGAGCGATGAGTGGCATTGGCTGGATGCCCCTGATTTCACGGTGTTCTCCAGCGGCTCACCGCCGGACATCACGATCCAAGTGTATGTGGACGGCGAGCTGCCCGAGGTTCCTGTGGAGGACCGGGTCTTCACCTCGCAAGCCCGGAACATATATATGGGCGACTGGGGCTGGGCGCTGGAGCTCCGACGTCCAGCCCATCTTCCTATCCCCTTCTCTGACCAACTCCTGAAGCTCGATGCCGAATTATCGGCTGGGGAGCTCCATATCTCGGAAACCGATGCCGATCGCCAACCATCCTTGCTGCTCAAGGCGCTCTTCGAACCATTGTGGGGCAAGCTGCTGACACTCCACAGAGGCGTTTTGGTCCATGCGTCCTGTATCAGCTTCGGCCCAGGTGGCATTCTGTTCGTGGGAGCGGCTGGTGCGGGAAAGACCACCATGGCTAATCTGTGGGAGTACCACGATGGTTCGCGCATACTCCACGATGATCGTGTCGTGGTCAGGGAGAAGAACGGGGAGTTCTGGGCCTACCCCGCGCCCAGGCTGGCATCGTTCGGACCCACCTCTTCGTCTGGCGTCCGTTTGGAGCACGTCTTCTTCATCAGTCACGGAGACAGGAACGTGATCACTCCCAGATGGCCTTCTTCCGCAGTGACCGGCCTGCTTGCGGAGTCTATGGTCCCTAGCTATGACCCGCCTGCGATAGGCGCGGCGCTCCACCTTCTCGGCGATCTGACCGCTTGCGTGCCGTGTGACGATCTAGCCTTCTTGCCGGACGAGAGCGCGGTCGATTTCATCAGCGGTTTTTGTCTTTCAGAGGCAACCCCCAGCGCGTAGGCGACACTCCGCCCGTCAGTTGGCCCGATGAGGGCAAGCACTCCGTTGTTCTCTCTTCTTGACTGCGTCGTAGTGTGAGGCTATGGAAGTGAGCCGAACCCCATCCGACTCGAACACGGGGCGTCAACACGATTGTGGTTGGGTAGTCGATGCAATCTTGGCTTGCGACGGGGAGGATTTCCAGGCCTTAGCGAGCGAAGTCCTAAGCCAAGGGAGAGGGCTTCGCTTCCGCGCGACGGGCGGGAGCATGCACCCCTTCATCAGGAATGGCGACCTGCTTCTGGTGGAGCCCACGGCTGGTTCGGCGGTCGGGCTTGGTGAGGTGGTCTTGTACCGCACTGAGAATGGCGGGATCACTGCCCATCGCGTCGTAGGCAAGCGACGCGATGGCGGCCGCGAGTTCCTGACCACGAAGGGCGATGCGGTGAGAGGCGCAGCGCTTGCTGTGCCCTGTGGTGAGGTCTTGGGCAGGGTGATCACCATTGAGCGGCAGGGGACTGAGATCAGGCTGGACGGCGGCGGAGCGAGAGCAGTAGGGCTGGTGTACGTACTGTCATATCTCGTGGCGCAACAGATCTGTGCAGCGCTGGGTAAGATGGCGAACGTACTGCGCAAAATGGCAACGATTGTCGGCTAGGGGTTCGCGGTGGGGCAGTCTATGCATCTCCTGTTGTTTTCAGACGTGTGTCGGATGGCGGCCATCGGTCGGCGAGACTCTCGCGCGGTGGGTGGGACCCTAGATCATCGCCGGTTGTCCTGGATCGCACGTTGCAGAGGCGTGGGCCGGCTTGACATCCGAAAGCGAATGGAGTAGTAATAGGGTGACTGAAGCAAGGTAGGCTGTGGACAGACAGATACCGAAGGGGCAACCTTCTCGAAAGGGAAGGCTCGCAAAGCCGCGGATCTAAACCTGGGATTGCTGCCCAGTCATGATTGCCGGGCTGCCGAAGTATGTCGGCGGCCCGGCTTTTCTTGTGTCGCCGGAGAGAGGAGGTAGCGAGTAGACCTACAATAGGAGATTGGTGCACAAGACACCGGTATTGACGGGGAGGAATGCTCCCCTGTGGTGGCCCACCAAGCAGTGCGTCTGAGGCGTCGTCGAGCTCACGTCGGTTCCCCCAGCCTTAGCAGCCGGACAGCCAGGTACCGCTTGGCCGTCCGGCTTTGTGTGTCTGCGGACGGCGATCACTAGGTGAGCGGCCACAGAAGCGGTTGGAGGAAAGGGAGGGGACTGGCAGAGGACGATTCCGGTCCCTTGGCGAGGAGAACAAGGCAGAGAAAAAACGTCGCGCGCACGTCAGGCGACGTAGATCGAATGGAGAGTGAGCGATGAAGAACAGGATGCTAATGGCTGCCGCTTCGGTATTGATTCTGGGATGCTTGCTCGTGACTGGCCCGGGGGAGACCGCCGAGGCGCAGATCAGCTTTGGCTACAGCGGGCTGCCGACTCTGATCGAGCACGATGCCAAGCTGCTCTGCATTGTGGGCGAGGAGGAGCAGACTTTCGCCAATGTTCCCATCAGCGTGTGGATCGAGGCGGATCCCACGGTGGCCACCTTCGAGATTGGTGTCTTCGATGGTGACACCGGGCGAGCGAGCAGTGGGGAGCTTGACTGGCTCTCCGGCAACTGGGACGCCAGTCCCCTCAACAGCTACACGCAGATGATCTACGAACTGTACCCAGATCCGCTCAAGAGCGGCACAACCGCAGAAACCCTGGAGGGCGTGTGCGGCAGACCTGAGTGCCGTTGGTTCGGGAACGATGATGGGATGCCGAACGACGGCTGGTACAACATCTCGGTCCAGACTTCCGCCGAAGCCAAGGCGCCCAACGGATGGTACTACTACCGGCTGGTGATCTCACCGCAGGTCACCGCGACCAGGGACTATAGCTGCTTCAAGCTTCGTTCTAGTGCCGAGGCGAGCCTGCTGCCAGGCATCTTCACGGTGATGGCGGGTCCGGTGAGTCCGTCGGACTTCTACGTCATCTTCTCAGAGTTTCCAAGTCTGGCGCCTCGCACATACGACGGAACCTGGGAGTTCTATGCCGAGATCGAGGAGCCCCAAGAGACCCTTGAGTTCTGGGATGGCGACTTCGATTACGGAGACTACCAGGGATCGAGCCTCGACACCGATGATCCCAACACCATCGGCATTCCCGCCTGGGCGAACTACGGTGTTGTGGCGGAGGGTGCGCAGGGACAGGGTGACCCGCAAGACGACAACAGCAACGCCTATTTTCGTGTGTCACCCAACACCTACTACGAGATTCTTGATCCGGACATGAGAACCTACACCAACCTCAACCCGTCTGGGAACATGGAGTGGGAGCGCTTTGTGCTGAGCTCCAATGCCGCCGAATCGCCTGACGTCTTGGTAGACGAGCTGCCAGCAGGGTTCTATCGATGGGTCATCTACGGCATGGACAGCCACAATCTAAATGCCATCCGTAGTGACTGGGAACTCCGTGGCGGCAAGCCGCCCGCAGGATGCACGCCCGGGTACTGGAAGCAGAAACAGCACTTCGACTCCTGGGCGGGCTATGACCCCGGTGACATGTTCAGCGATGTGTTCGGCGTGCCCTACAACAAGACCTTGCTCGAGGCCTTGAAGACGGGCGGAGGCGGCAAGAAGGCACTCGGCCGTCATGCCGTGGCCGCGCTTCTCAACGTGGCCAACGGCGACGTCGGCTACAAGTTCACCGTGGAGGACGTCATCGCCATGGTGCAGTACGCCTACGAGACCGGGCAGTTCGAACTGGTCAAGGACCTCCTCGCGGATCAGAACGAGCTGGTCTGTCCGCTGGACTGAGAACCAGCCGGGAACCGCAGACTACGGAGTATCCACGTCGGGCCCAGGCCATCGCCTGGGCCCGACTGTTTGTGCTGGACATCGGTCTGGTGCTCGTCCTCAGCCGGGAAGGTCGACCGATCGACTTCGCGCGTGCCAGGAGGACGTGAGACGCCTGAGGGGCGCCCGGTGGTGAGCCTGCCCGGTGACGCTAGCTGTGGAGGCGAAGACAGGGAGATCCCTTGAGTGCCCTGGGCGATAGTGGTATAATGCCGCAGTACAGCGTAGGTCAATCCGACAAGCAGAAGGAGATGTCGTTGGCTACGGAGGGTGTGAGCTACGACGAT
>DAOUEW010000372.1:0-2087 GCA_034430275.1 Anaerolineae bacterium
CGAGTAGCAGCGTGGGATCAGGACCGGTGTCATGAGCAGCAAGGACGAGAAAGAGAGAAGGGGAGGGGTCCTGGTGGTCGGCGCGGGCATCGCCGGCATGCAGGCTTCGCTCCTCCTCGCAGAGATGGGCTTTCAGGTCCATTTGCTCGACCGTGCCCCCGCCATAGGCGGCTTGATGCCCTTGCTGGACCGAACCTTTCCCACCAATAGCTGCGGCCTTTGTTTCCTGTCCCCGACACCGCCGGCCCTGTGCCCGTTCATCGAGTGCAGCCGCCATCCGCTCATCGAGTTAGTCCCCTTTGCGGAGGTGGAGAGTCTGGAGGGAGGACCTGGCGATTTCCACGTCTCGATGCTCCACAAGGCGAGGTACGTGGACGGTGCTCTGTGTAACGGCTGCGGAGAGTGCGCGGAGGTCTGTCCCGTGGAGGTGCCCAGAGAGCTGGGCGGGGGACTGGAGACGCGGCGGGCCATCTACAGGCCGTATCCTCAGGCTTTTCCCCCAACCTTCGTCGTGGACAAGGCGGCCTGTACACAGTGCGGCGAGTGCCTGAAGGTCTGCGCGCCTGGCGCTATCGACCTGAAGATGGAGGAGCGGCGGTCGACCCTCGATGTGGGTGCCGTCGTGCTCACGCCGGGCTTCGAGCCTTTCGACGCCAGCCTGAAGACCGAGTTCGGGTACGGCGTGCACCAGAATGTGCTGACGAGCATCCAGTTCGAGCGTATGCTCAGCCTGACCGCCCCTTCTGGGGGTCTGCCCGTCCGGCCATCTGACGCCGAAGCTCCACGACGTATCGCATTCTTGCAGTGCGTGGGTTCGCGCGACATTTCGTGTGATCGAGGCTACTGTTCGTCGATCTGCTGCATGTACGCCACCAAGCAGGCCATGCTGGCCAGGGAGCGCCTGCCCGAAACGGAGGTCACGATCTTCCACATGGACGTGAGGACCTTTGGGAAGGGCTTCGAGCGGTACTACGAGAGGGCCAAGCAGGAGTACGGGATCAAGTACCGGCGGAGTATGGTTTCCAGGGTCAGGGAACTGGCCGAGAGTAGGAATCTCACCCTCTCCTGCGTCAACGACGGAGGCCGACCTCAGGAAGAGGAGTTCGACCTGGTGGTCCTTTCACTCGGCTTTGGTCCGCCTCTGGGTTCGGAGACCCTGGCAGGGAATCTGGGCATATCCTTGAATGCCTACGGCTTCTCGGCGACGGAGCCTTTCTCGCCCCTACAGACCAACCGCCCCGGAGTCTTCGTAGCGGGCGGTTTCAGGGAACCACAGGATATCCCCCAGGTGGTGGTGGAGGCCAGCGGTGCGGCGGCTGCGGCAGCGGAGGTGCTGGCAGGGAACCGCGTGGCTCAGATGCCCACGGCGTATCCGCCTGAGCGGGACGTCAGCGACGAGGATCCCAGAGTGGGTGTGTTTCTCTGCCAGTGCGATGGCAACGTCGCGGGCGTGGTGGACGTGGCCTCGCTGGAGGAGTACTCTGCTGGGCTGCTGGACGTGGCCCACGTGGAGCAGGTGGCCGCCGCCTGTACGCCTGAGGGCACTGAGGTGATGAGAGCGGCCATCGCCGAGAAGGGTTTGAACCGGGTGGTGGTGGCGGGATGCACGAGCCGCCTCTTCGACGACGCGTTGAGGGACACCGTGCGCCAGGCGGGTCTCAACGACTGCCTGCTCGAGCGGGCCGATCTGCGCGAGGGTTGCGCCTGGGTGCACCAGGAAGACCCCGAGCAGGCGACGGTCAAGGCCAGACAGCTCGTGGCCATGGCTGTGGCCAAGGCGCGATTACTGACAGCCAGCCAGGGCGCGGGAGCAGAGGTCTCTCCGGGGGCCTTGGTCATCGGCGGCGGTATTGCGGGCATGGAAGCTGCACTGTCTCTGTCCCGCCAGGGCTTCTTCGTTCACCTGCTGGAGCGGGAGAAGGAGCTGGGAGGCCATCTGCGGCACATCCACTACACGCTCGGCGGTGGTGATCCCCAATTGTACCTCAAGAAGCTGATCGAGGGGGTGGAGGGCAGTGAAGGGATCGCCGTTCACCTGGGGGCTGAGTTGAGAGAGGTGGTGGGGGAGCCGGGAGCGTACAGGTCCA
>DAOUEW010000373.1:0-2783 GCA_034430275.1 Anaerolineae bacterium
TGAGTAGAGGAGCTCGAAGGCACTCAGCTTGTATCCCCAGGCGACGATAAGGAGAAGGACGGCTCCCAGGGATGCCAGATGGAGGGCTTTCTTGCCGGTGAGCCAGAGCCTGAACTGCCGCCACGTGGGGAGTTGCACCAGTATGTAGACGACGAACGTGGCCAGGAGAGTGAGCACCACGACCTCTGCCAACCAGGAGCGCAGGAAGCGGTAGACCGGTAGGGCGAAGACGTAGAACGCCACGTCCTGAGCGAAGATGGGATCCTGCACGCCGAAGGCGCGCTGATTCAGATACAGGAGAAGCTTATCCCACTGACCGATAGCTCCCACCCCGTTGAGGAAGCCGAGAACGAGCGCCGCAGCGATCAATACTATGGTAATCGTCCTGGATGGCACGTAGTACCGATTGCTGGGGAGGAAGAAGCCTCCCCAGCCGGTCAGCTTTCTGGCGAGCAGGAGGTTGCCCAGAAAGAAGGCCACGAAGAGAAGCCCGAAGGCGAGGAACACCCCCAGTTTCGCTTTGAGGGCGATCCAGAACACAGAGCTCAGCCCCAGGTTCTGAAACCACAGCAGGTCGGTGTAGAACCCGGAGAGCAGCATGAAGAGCAAGAAGAGCAGTACGCCGATGCTCAAGAGCAGGAAGGCTATTCTTTGGACTCTTTGCATATGGGACTCCTCGTCTGGGCTAGTAAGAGTATTCTAAGCGCTAATCCCTTGGGGCGTCAAACTGGCGGTGTGAGTGCCCTTGCGCGAGAGAGTTCCCCTCCCTGGATGGGAGGGGCTAGGGGAGGGTGGAGTGGCCACGTCACCCCCACCTCCAATCCTCCCCCATCGAGGGGGAGGATCTCAAAAGGAGTTCCCCTCTGTCGTCGCGCCCTTGCCAAAGCAGCTTGACAGGGGATGCCTAATCGTGCTATCATCTCGTTGCCACGAGGAACGCTCCGCGCTGTATTGCGCAGAGTGCAGCGGAGCGACAGGCGCCCCCAGAGAGCTTCGGTTCCCCACTCTGCACCCCAAGGCTGGTCGCTTGGCGCGACGCTGAGTCGCATCCTTCGGGGCAGGCAACAACGCTGGTGGCCAGACGCAAGTGAGGGCTGTCAATACGTGCGAACGCTACTGCTCGCGAGTGTGATCCTGATGTGCGTAGGGATCTGTGTTGGCTGTGGCGAACCGCCGCCCCTTGACATGAGCTTGCTCACGGGCGAACCATGCGAGCCGCCCTGCTGGCAAGGGCTTGTACCTGGGATGTCGGCAGAGGACGAGATTGAGGGATTCCTCACTAGCAGCGGGTTGGTGAATCGGAGCAGCGTGTATCGCGGTACCTTGAGCCGAGGCGGCAAGACCGTGGGTGTCAGCATACAGTGGCTTAGTACCGCGAACGTGGAGGGCGCGCAGTCCAGGAACTCATTCGCCATAGAAGATGGCGTGTTGCAGCACATGACCATATGCCTGGACGCTGAGGTCAGCTTGGCCGAGTTGATCGACAGGTACGGCCCTCCTGACAAGTATGTGGCTGTCCCTTCTGGCATTCACTTCACCTCCGTACGCGCAACGCTGTTCTATCCCGAACACGGCTTCATAGCCCGAGTGGAGGTCCCGGTACACGAAGAGTCACTGTTCCCCGACACAAGGGTGTTATCCGTCTGGTATTTCAAAGCGGCTCCGCTCGAGAGCTTCCTGGAACTCGGCCGCGACATAGGACATTTCAGCGCGACCGCGCAACCGGGGGCATTGTCTGACTGGGAGGGCTACGGGCCGATAGAGGTAGACTGGTTGTGGGCGTGAGCGTCAAGCCCCGGATGACCTACAGAGCTCCCCTGGCCGCTCCCTGGATCGAGCGCGAAGGACGGTGCATGGGGAAGTCGTGGCGCGCCACACGCAGTGACGCAGAGGAGGCCCCATAGGAGAATGTGGACTAGACACGGGCTCTTGGTCGTGATGTTAGCCGCGCTTGTCGGGTCGCTGGGCTGTACGTGTCCGCTTATCTCAATGCTCCCACTTCCCGGTGGCGATCCCATGTGCCAGGAAGCGCCATACTCTCCCCCACCGGAAACCTTGCAGAAATCTGATCTCGGAGGTACGTGGAGAACCTACTACTGGGGTGACAGTGTGGACACGATAATCTTGCGGGATGATGGCACCTTCAAGCAGATGTTCTACGATCCCGCTGGGGACCGGTACCACTACGAAACTCCGTGGAATCGGTGGTGGCTGGAGCCGCTTGCCGACGGGGCAGTGCGCCTCCATTTGGTGGGAGCCCGCTACTACACGGGCGGAATCAAGGCGGCCGAGCGGGACGGCCTGGAGTCATTTGGCGAACCAGACCCATCGCCCATGTCATTCTTCGACCCCTTTGCCGAGGAGTTGGTCGTCATGGTGGGGGAACTGATCCTACACGTGCGAACGGACTCCTCGGGAGAGCTGCTGCTGCACCACCTCTGGACCCACCACGACGGAGGTTTCGTCATCTCGGGATGTCAGCGGGAGCAGTTCCGCCGCGTCCAGACTCCTTGATATCACTGGCTCGACGCTCCTTTGAACCCCCACGACCCAATTCGCCTACAACGGCCATGGGGACAGGACCTGTGGTGAGCCTGGTCGAACCACCAGCAAGATCGTGAGCGGAGACACCAACCAGTACGTCCTCGACCTGGCAGCCACGCTGCCCGTGGTCGTCAGCGACACCGAGGCGGTGTACCTCTACGGGCTGGACATTTTGGCTCAGCTTCCTCGTCGTGGCGGCGTCGCTACGGGTGGCCCTGGACACTTCCCGGTGCTTCCCC
>DAOUEW010000374.1:0-2892 GCA_034430275.1 Anaerolineae bacterium
CGGCAGGGATGGTCAACTGCCCACGTTCCCGCACCTGCACCACCACCGGCCCGCTGACTGTTTCAGTTGTCGCCATGGCACCTCGACCTCGCGTGTCAGAATTTCTGACAGTATTATACAGCCTGCGTGACTATCTGTCAAGAGCATCGCGTTCGCGTGCTCGGTGCCCGCGGGACTGACAAGAGTGATCATCAAGCGTGACCTCTACCACAGACACTACGAGGTCCTGCTCAGCTGCTTCCTATTGATCGTATAGGAGACGATACAGAAGCAGTCAGGGATTCTCAACGTCCTGGCCGAGGGGACGGTGGGGATGTACCGGGCGCGCTCAGTGTAGCGAAGCCTCAAAGGGGCGGCATTCTCCTTGGATTGGCTCTGGCCCTTGGCGGGGGTAGGGTGAGCCCGCTTCTCCAGCCACGAGAATGGAGAGAGGCTAGTACCCCTTCATGATCAGCGGCACATACCTGCGGTCAGGGCACCCCCCACCAACGACGGCGAACTCTGAGGTGTTGCCGCTAGTATCAGTAGCCGTCGCCGCAAGATAACTGTCGCTGGCGACAAAGCCCGAAGCGCTCCAGTTCCCGGAGCCATCCGCCAGGACAGACGTGAGATAGGTCTTGCCTTCATCGTCCGGCCCAGTGAACAGCTCTATGGTAGCGTTGCTCGGAGCAGTGCCGGCGGCGGAAGAGCAGTCGCCGTAGGCTATCGCCGGGGGCGCGACCGAGTCGTTACCACCGTTGGTGAGGTCGATTCCCAGGCCACCGTTGGAATGTATGCTGTTCTGGGTGATGAGATTGCCGTTGGTGTTGGCCCCGTCCACCAGGATACCAACGGAGGTGTTGTAAGCGATGACGTTCCCGGGACCGACGAGATTGCCGTGCGCCTCGTTGTGGATCTTGATCCCGTACACATTCCCCAAGGGTGAGGTCCCCGTGCGGTCGGTGCCGATGTAGTTGCCCTCGATGACGTTACGGGTGGTGTCTGCAAAGCTCTGGAACATGCGAACGCCACCCTGAATCCCAGAGATGACGTTGCGGTCCTCCTCGCTCGAGCCGCCGATGTGGTTGTCCTCCGAGCCGTTGGACAACAGGATTCCATCCCACCCGGAACTCACGTCAGACGAACCCGTGGCATCGATGCCTATGTAGTTGCCGATAATCGTGTTGTCATCGCCACCGACGAATAAGAAATAGGCACCGCAACGGTTGACGGCCATCCCCTTGAGGGTGTTGCCCGTTCCAACCACCAAGCAACTCTGGGCTGGGGGCTGGCCCTCTCCAGAGATCTCTATCTCCGGGCCGTAAGGGTTAGTGTCCGAGAGGACACCGATCGCCTGGGTGGTGCCATCAATGAAGTCTCCGCCGAGGGACAAAGGCTCGGTGAGAACGATGGTCCACACGCCTGCAGTATTGTACCCGTAGTTGGTGTCGGTGAAGGGAATATCGAAGGCTATGGTGTCCACTCCGGCGTCCACTGTGGCTGCCTGGATGGCTTCCCAGATAGTACAATCGCCGGTGGCCAGCGGATCACATGAGCCGTCGTTCGTGAAACTCGTGCTATTCACAGTGTAGGTATTGCCCGCGGCCCACACACTGCCCGCCAGGGCCAGCACTGACAACAAAGACACAAGTCCCACAAAAGCCAAGGCATATGTTCTCATCTCTGCTCTCCTCCTGACTCTGCTATTCACATCCCGCTCATTCACGTGCAACCACGATGACCAGGAACTCACACCCTCTGTTCCAACTCCCCGCGCACAGCCAGCTCCTTAGCCGGTGGAAGTGGATATGAAAGACCGTATTAGTCTAATACTACTCATTGTTGGGACTACTGTCAAGTAATTTGCTCCACTACTAGACTCCACTGGCGATCTGCTGACGGAAGTAGCGGAGCACACCGTCGAGGCGATCTCGAGGATCTGGGCCACGGTAACCAGCCTAGCGGATCGCAGGGATCCCGGCCGTAGGCAAGCGGGGCTGCGACTTGGGGAATAGGCTGGCGTCTTCGCCAGGCCCGACGTCTACCGGAGGAACTGCGCGGTGCTGCACGACTGCCTACTATTGACTATGGAGGGGACGATACAGAAACAGTCGGGGATTCTCAACGTCCTGGCCGAGGGGGCGGTGGGGATATGATAGAGGTCAAGCCTCGCTCTGGACCCTCACTTCGTAGTGCTGCGAGCGTTCATCAAACCGCGCCAGCAGTTCCCTGGCTTTGGGTGGAACCACTGCCGCTTCGTAGTCGTCCCCGGCGAAGGTACGCACTGCATCTATCGAATCAAACCACATGATGGTGACGAACTCCACCTCTTCTCCCACATCGCGCCGCAAGAGATGGATCCCTCGATAGCCAGCGATCCGACGATCCTGTATGCCCTGGAAGATCTCACTCTTGAGGAGTGATTCGTAGGCGTCAGCATTCGCTGGCGTGGTCCAGCCATGCCATATTCGAGAAATCATCTTCGAACCCTCCTTGCGTAGCATAGTTGCGGGGCTGGCCGCTTCTCTCCCACCTGGATTGTCACCAACCGGGACAGGATGCGCAAGCGACAGAGCTTGCAGGTTCAGGGCGAAGTGGCAGTTAGGCAGCCTCGGCCGGCGGCCAAGCGGTTCGTGCCCTTTACCATGGAGGACGAGGGCGGGTTGATTAACGCTTTCGCCAAGCCCGAGGTCTACTAGCAGTACTACAAGGTCCTGCGCAACTGCTTCCTATTGATCGTGGAGGGGGTGATACAGAAACAATCGGCGATTCTCAACGTCCTGGCCGAGGGGGCGGTGGGGATGTAAGGATTCATGTATGGCTAATCGGATCATCACCTGCCTACAGCCCCAGTAGCATTTCGACATACGCTCAGTGCAGCGTTGCCGACATGTATTGCTCACTGTGCTTGAC
>DAOUEW010000375.1:0-1786 GCA_034430275.1 Anaerolineae bacterium
CGCTCCTCGATGATGGCCAATGCGGCCCGTGATCCGTACTGGCAGGCCTCGGTCCGCGCCGAGACGCTGAGCAACCCCGCGTATCAGTCTGTGATCGAGGACAAGTGCGCAACGTGTCATACCGCCATGGCGCGCTTCAGTGAGGCTACCGCAGGCGGGGAGGGCAGGCTCTTCGATGATGGTTACCTGGATCCTGAACACGCCAATCACAACCTGGCCATCGATGGTGTATCGTGCACGGTATGCCACCAGATTCAGCCGGATAATCTGGGTGAGGAGGAGAGCTTCAGTGGCGGCTTCGTCATCTCCACCGATCTCCCACCAGACCAGCGGGTGGCGTTCGGCCAGTTCTTCGTCGGCATGGGAATGGCGCGAACCATGCAGGCCAGCTCCGGATTCGTCCCCGTGCAGGGACCGCACGTGGAGGAGGCAGAGCTATGCGCCACCTGCCATACCCTCTATACCCCGTTCCTCGATGCCTCGGACCAGATCGCAGGGGAGTTCCCGGAGCAGGTAGCCTATCTCGAATGGGAAGCCAGCTCCTTCGGCCAGAGCATCTCCTGCCAGGGGTGTCACATGCCCACCGCAGAGGGCAGCGTCCTCCTCTCGTCTCAGGGGGGCGGTCGCCCGCGCAGCCCCTTCTACCAGCACACCTTCGTGGGAGGCAACGCCTACATGCTGAACGTCCTGAGCACCTTCGGGCAAGAGCTGGCCGTAACCGCGTCGGATGCTCAGTTCCAGGACAAGGCGACACGGACCCTGGCGCAACTCGAGGGGCACAGCGCCTCCCTGACGCTGGAGGGGCTTGCTGTGGACCCATCAACGTTGACGGCGGACGTGGTGGTCCAGAGCATGGCGGGGCACAAGTTCCCGACCGGCTTCCCTTCTCGCAGAGTATGGATCCACTTGATCGTGCAAGACGCCGGCGGGGCCACTGTCTTCGAGTCCGGCGCCGTGGATGGGGGCGGCTCCATCGCCGGCAACGACAACGACGCGGATGCAGGCTCCTTCGAGCCCCATCACCTGGTCATCGACAGCCCTGAACAGGTCCAGATCTACGAAGCGATCATGGGCAATACTGAGGGCCAGCCCACGACGACCCTGCTCAGGGGAGCGGGATACCTGAAGGATAACCGGCTGCTCCCCTCGGGTTTCGACAAGACCGCTGTGGAAGCCGACGTGGCGGTGCATGGGATGGCCATGGACGACGAGGATTTCCTTGATGGTAGCGACACCGTGCGGTACCTCGTGGCCCTGAACGGCGCCGAAGGACCCTTCACCGTCACGGCCGAGTTGCTGTACCAGTTCATCGGTTTTCGGTGGGCCGACAACTTGAGGCTGCACGACGCGCTGGAGGTAGGCCGTTTTCTTTCCTACTACGAACAGGTGCCCAATCGGCCTGTTGTGGTGGCTAGCGCGACGGCGCAGGTCGAGTGACCAACCACTCAGGCCGCTCTCTTGACACAGGAGTCAAGCATGCTGAGTGCCCGAAGGGTGTATCGAAGCATGCGGGTCCGTTGGTCACGATATCAGTGTGAAGGGCCCGTGGGATGGACTGGGTGAGTCGCACCCCCTTCGACAGGCTCAGGGCGCGGCTTCGATACTCTGCTCCGCTACGCGTCGCAGCACTCAGGATGCTTTCTCAGTGCGCGTTTGCGGCTACAACCTTCGTGGGCTAGAATCCTGTAGCATCACTGTCGATACGGTGAAGCGCAGAAGGAGGAAGTGGTATGAAGTCCTCGCGACTACGTCTTCTAAGCCTGGTGTTGGTATTGCTGCTCGTGGC
>DAOUEW010000376.1:0-2787 GCA_034430275.1 Anaerolineae bacterium
CCGGACTCAGACCTTGTTTTGACCTTGGCGTCGTATGATGGGGTAGCCAAGAGGCCAGGACGGTTTCTCGCCAGCAGCAGCGCGTGTTGAGCAGTGGGCAACCTGCGGCCGTCTGGGGCTCCCACTGTCGGGCTGGTAGAGGTATTCGTTGGAACGGAGGGGACCACAGCGAGAGGCGGCGGACTGGCACACATACAATAGAAGAGAGGTGCAAAGGGGAGACACCATGACTGAGGACGAACTGAGCAAGAAGATCACACGAAGAGAGTTCTTGACAGGGGCAGCGACTGGCGCCGCAGGACTGGCGGCGACCGGGGCCCTGGCGGGCTGTGGTGGTTCCACGGTCCCAGAGGAGGCGGAAGCGGAGCCCAGCGGCCAACAACCCACGGCGGCACAGCAGTGGGAGTGGGAGACACCGCCCCCGCCCATCGCGCAGGGGGATATCAAGGAGACTGTGACCACTGACGTGGTGGTCTTGGGCGCCGGCGTTGCGGGTCTTGTCGCCGCCCTCACGGCTAAAAAGGCTGGCCTGAGCACGGTGCTTTTGGAGAAAGGATCAACTTACGTCGGCCACGGTGGCTGGAACGGCGTGATCGGCAGCCGGCTCCAGAAGGAACTAGGGTTAGAGATCGACAAGCAGGAAGCCATCTCCAAGATGATGGACATCTCCGCCTACAGGGTGGACCAGCGCCTGGTCAAGCTCTGGGCAGACAAAAGCGGCGAGGTCATGGATTGGATGCTGGACATGGCCGACGCAGCGGGGATCGATGTGATCATAGAGTCGGACATACCCAGGACAGGGAAACTGGCGCAGTATCCGACGGCTCATTGCTTCATGCCGGCCATGCAGATGACTCTGGGAGCTTTGCTGGAGGGTAACGCCCTGGAACAGGGTGTGGAGGTAAACTATGAGACTCCTGCCGTGCGGCTTCTCAGAGAAGAGGGGGGCCGGGTGACCGGCGTCATCGCCCAGACTCCTGAGGGCGACTACAAGCAGTTCAATGCCAACAAGGGGGTTATCCTCTGCACGGGCGGCTATTCGTGCAATCCCGAGATGCTGAAGGCCTACATCGGCTTCAGAGGCGAGCAGATCCTTACCTCACTGTATACACCGGCACTGGCCACGGGCGACGGGATCAAGATGGGGCTGTGGATCGGGGCAGCTATGGACGAGCCGCCTCACTGCCCGATGTTGTTCGACATCGGCATGGTGGATCAGAGGGAGGCTCTGCCCGGCATAGTGAAGCTGGTCAGGCAGCCTTTCCTCAATGTCAACATACTTGGCGAGAGGTTCGTAAACGAGGACCAATGGTACGGTTACACCTCCAACGCCGACCAACTCCAGCCCGGCGGCATGAAGTGGGTAGTGTGGGACGACAAGTGGGAAGACGAGGTAGGGGGATTCGCGGGCACCGTGTGCGAGAGGATGATCGATACGCCGGGAGCTCCTCCCGTCAAGGTGCTTGGTGACCAGTGGGCGCTGGTGGACATGGCGCTGGAGAAGGGGCTGATCAAGAAGGCCGACTCCATCGACGAGCTGGCCCAGATTATGGAAGTCCCTGTGGAGACCTTCAAGGCCACTGTAGGCCGATACACCGAGTTGGCCAGGAGCGGCAAGGACGAGGACTTCGGCAAGGACCCACAGAAGCTGACCACCATCGAGAAACCACCATTCTATGCCTGCAAGACGGCGCCGAGCATCTTGGTGACCTTGAGCGGTCTCAAGATCAACACCAGGATGCAGGTTCTGGATACTGAACGCAACGCAATCCCAGGGTTGTACGCCGCGGGGAACGCCTCCGGTGGCTTCTTCGCCAATGACTATCCTATAGCCGCGATCGGCGTGAGCCACGGACGAGCCTTGACCTTCGGCCGGTTGGCGGCGCTGGACATCGTTGGAGGAAGCAGCTAGTCGGGTATTCGAGCAGCGTGTGGGACGCTGCCTATCAGGTTTGAGGGAGAGCTCTACCGCGAGGGCTCTCCCTTTTCTTCGAAGCTTCACCCTGGCCAGGGTGGGGCGAGTGGAGTAGGTGAAGCGAGGTTCACATTGATGAGGCACTGTTGATCCGTGGCCAGGAAGCGGAACGTGTCGATCGCTATGCTTCTGGCCGTGGTGGTGCTGGGTTGGAGGGCAACTTGACAAAGTGGACCCAGTTGCGTATCTTCTAGGTGTTCTTACGGTAGACGAAGCAGTCGTTGCTGTGCAGTGGTCCCTAGTCAGGGACAGAGTTGCGAAACTTGACAAGCTGTCTCATATTAGGTATAATGCGTTCCGTGTTCTGATGAGCGAGTGCGACTGACGTTGCCACAGTGACTCTGCCGCCGTCGAGCGGCCGGGCTCAACGGGGGATACTGTAGTGGGCAGGGTCTGGACTGGGTAGATGAAGAGCACTCGACAACAGGTTGAAGTGTAGGGAAAGATAGCAGAGATGGGTTGGTCACCCGATGGGCTGCTACGTGCGAGCCAGAGGGGGACATGGTAGTTTGGAGAGGCTGCTGAATCATGTCGAGGAAGCGTATTGTAGTGATCGCATTGCTGGCTGTGGTTGTCCTGGGCGGCGTAGGCGCGGTGGGCTTGTGGCAGTACCACGAGCGGCCGGAGTTCTGCGGGACCTGCCACATCATGGACCCGTATGTCGCGTCTTGGCAGGAGTCTGACTACGGCGCGTATGCGCACGCGATAGAGGATGTGACCTGCCTGGAGTGCCACGTGCCAACCCTTGACCAGCAGGTGAACGAGCTGGTGGTGTACATGCAGGGCGACTACGAGATTCCCCTGGAGGAGCT
>DAOUEW010000377.1:0-22677 GCA_034430275.1 Anaerolineae bacterium
ACCAACCCCAGCCTGGAGGGTGAGTCCACCGCGATGTACATCTCTCGACAACTGGGCCCTCTCGGGGTGCGGGTCACACGCCTGGCGCACGGATTGCCCATGGGCGGCGATTTAGAGTACGCAGATGAAGTGACGCTGACACGTGCGCTGGAAGGCAGAAGAGAGATGTAGCGCCGCGTGATGCAATACGTCGGCGTCCGGGAGCCAATGAGTGATGGCCTCGGCTCGCGACGATGAGGGGAGGACACGTTGGGACAGCTTGGTCAACTACTACGAGATGCCCGCGAGAAGAAAGGTCTGTCCATCGCTGAGGTCGAAGAGGACACCAGGATCAGACAGGCACAGATAGAGGCTCTAGAAGAGGAAGACTACGCCAAGCTACCATCGAGCATTTTCGTGAAGGGACTGCTGCGCAACTACGCTCAGTACCTCGGCTTGGACTTGGCGGAAGTGATGAAGCTCTACGGAGGAGAGGACGCCGAGAGCAGCGCGACTCCAGTGGTCGCTGGGGGCTTTGAGCCGCCGAAAGGCATGGCCATAACCTCCTGGCTATTCATAGACCTCTTCCTCGCCATCCTCATTATAGCCTCCGGCGTGGTCGTGGGATCCCTAGTCTACAATCGGTGGCGTCCCTCGTTCACCACCTCATCTTCGTCTACACCCACCCGGCAGGCCAGCCTGGCCTCGCCAGTGATTCAATTCACCCCCACCAATACACCCTCCCCCACCTCGACAGCGACCCAGGTACCTTCCGGTCGGCTCCAGGTGGACGTGCAGATCGTCGCTCGCACATGGTTAGAGGTCACGGTGGATCAGGAGCCTGCTTTCCGCGGGCTCATCGAGGCGGGGACCAACTGGTCGTGGTTCGCAGAGGACAGTATCGCGATGCACGTAGGCAACGCTAGCGGCGTCGTGGTCACGCTCAACGGCAGGGAGCTCGGTGCTCTCGGCGGGCAGGACGAGGTCGTCGATATCGAGTGGACTTGGGAGAACCTCAACGCCACTCCAGAGCCTGTGCCGGTCTCCGGCACACCGGTCTTGACCGGCACGGTCACTCTGACTCCCAGCCCCACTCCGTAGCGTCGCAGATGCGCTTCTACCTTCTCTCCCTCGGCTGTCCCAAGAACACGGTGGAGTCCGAAGGTATTCGGGAGCTACTGCTCGCGGCTGGACACCACGTCACCGACCATCCCCACGATGCGCACCTCCTGATCGTCAACACCTGCGGCTTCATCGAGACCGCCAGGGATGAATCTCTGGCCGCCCTTAGAAAACTCGCCGACTCCAAGCTGCCACGGCAGCACCTCGTGGCCGCGGGCTGCATGTCCGAGCGGTACGGAACGGCCATGGGGGATCTCGTCCCTTCCCTCGACGGCATCATCGGCACGAGGCGGTGGAAGGAGATCACCACCTTACTGGACGGTCTGCTCGCGGAGAAGGAGAGAGGCACTCTGTGCCAACTCCCAGAGCCAGCTCCCCAGCCCACCCTCGCGCATCCATTGCCTCGCCGCTGTCCTGGTCTGGCTACCGCATACGTGAAGATCGCCGAAGGCTGCGACGCGCCCTGCGCATTCTGTGCCATCCCGCAGATCAAGGGCCGCTTCCGAAGCAAATCCCCGGACGCCATTCTGACTGAGACACGCGAACTGGTGGAACAAGGGATCAAGGAGATCATCCTCATCGCGCAGGACACCACAGCTTACGGGCTCGACCGCGGAGAGAAGGACGCGCTGCCCTCTCTCATCTCAGACGTCGTCGCAACCGTCCCCGACCTGGCTTGGTTGCGCATCATGTACACCTATCCTCAACGCATCAGCCAGCAGCTTGTGGAAACGATGGCTACCCACCAGCAGGTATGTCACTACCTGGACCTACCTCTTCAGCACGCTGACCCCCAGGTGCTGCGCCGTATGAACCGACCCCACGACGTTAGTCAAGTGCGCTCCGTCATCGCCGGCCTGCGCCAGGTTATGCCCGACGTCGCGCTGCGTACTTCGTTCATCGTGGGCTACCCGGGTGAGACAGAGGAGGAGTTCCGGACTCTGCTGAGCTTCATGCGCGAGACCGCCTTCGACCGAGTAGGCATCTTCATCTACTCTCGAGAGGAGGGGACCCGCGCCGCCACGCTGCCAGACCAGGTGCCGGAGGCGATCAAGGAGGAGCGGTACGAGCGCGCTATGCTCCAGCAACAGGAGATCTCCCTGGCCAAGAACGAGCAGTTCATCGGACGGAGCCTGGAGGTTCTCATCGAAGGGTTTGGCGACGGCATCAGCGTGGGTCGATCCTACAGAGATGCCCCCGAGGTGGACGGCACTGTGATCATCCTGGACAATCTGCCTCCGAACGAGTTCGCCACCGTGCAGATCACGGAGGCCCTGGAGTATGACCTGATCGGCTCTCCCCTCTGACCGACTGGGTGGCCTTTGGCCTCGTCACTCGAACAGCGAGGTGCTCAGGTACCTCTCCCCGGAATCCGGCAAGATGACCACGATGAGTTGCCCACTGTGCTCCGGCCTCCAGGTCAGGATTTCCGCCTCGCACCGCCTTCTCTGAAGCCACGTCCTGCACGCTACCTCCTAGTCCTGACCTGACCCCGCCCATCGCAGGCGGTGTCTCCACATCGACCGCCAGACCATCGCAACCACGAAACCTGAAGCACAGGTGAGGATGATCGTGGCTCCCGAGGTTAGATCGAGCGCATACGAGAGACACAACCCCGCCGTCGTGAAGATCATCCCTAACCCAATGGAGCTCAGCATCATCTTCTTCAGATCCGTCGTCAGGTGGCCAGCGACGGCCGCCGGCATGGTCAGAAGAGCGATGACCATGATCAGCCCCACGACTCGCATGAGCATCACGACGGTCAGGGCAACCAGACAGTACAGAAGGAGATGGATGACGTTTACCCGTACATCGGAAGTGGAAGCGTACGTCTCATCGAAGGAGATGGCCAACAGCTCCTTGTAGAAGGCCGCGACGAGGACCACGATGACCACGTCCAGAGCCACCATGATCAACAAGTCAGACCACGGAACAGTGAGGATGCTCCCGAACAGATAGCTCATCAGATCGGCTGTGTACCCTGGCGTCAGATCCACGAGGATGATGCCGATGGCCATGCCGATCGCCCACATCATGCCAATGATGGTGTCTGCGCGTTCCCTGGTTCTCAGTTGCACGACACCCATCGCCAGAGCGGACCCCACACTGAACCCCATGGCTCCCAGGACCGGATTAGCGCTGAGGAAGTAGGCCAGTCCCACGCCCCCGTAGGCAGCGTGGGCGATGGCGCCGCTGATGAAGACGAGCCGATTGATGACCACGTAGGTGCCGATGATGCCACAGGCGATGCTCACCAATAGCCCGGCGATCAGAGCCCGCTGCATAAACTCGAGTTGAAGCACGTCTATCATCTCTACTGCTCCCCCGACTCGTGGACATCCAGAACGCGATGCGGAAGCCCGTGTGCGATCAGATCGACGGGGCACTGATACGCAGCTTCCAGCATGTCCGGGGTTATCACCTTGGACTCATGGTAGATCAGACGCCTGTTCAAACAGCCGATGGTCTTGACGTATGAGGACACGACGCCGATGTCGTGGGAGACCAAGATGATGGTAACCCGGCGGTTCAGGTCCTCGAACACATCATAGATGCCGCCCACGACACGCGTCTCCACACTGGCCGTGGGCTCATCCAGGAGAAGGATCTCCGGATCGCTCGCCAGCGCCCGCGCGACGTAGACCCGTTGCCGCTCTCCTCCCGACAATTGCCCGATCTGGCGGTCTCTGTGGTCTAGCATGTCCACGTGGCGCAACGCTTCCGCAACCATGCGCCTGTCCGCCTCGGTGTACGGCTTCAGCAGCCCACGGCGGCCGAGACGCCCCATCATCGCCACCTCCCAAACGCTGATGGGAAAGTCGTCGTCAAACTCCACGTGCTGCGGCACGTACCCCACGAACCTTCGAGCCTCGCTGGGAGTTCGCCCCAGAACGGTCACGCGACCGCGAGCCGGCGACACCAGCCCCAGGAGAACCTTGAGCAGAGTAGTCTTGCCGCCTCCGTTGGGCCCGATAATGCCCATGAAATCCCGCTCTCTCACGGTGAGATCGACGTTCTCCAAGACGAGGCGCCCATCGTACTGCACCCACACGTTTTCAAGGCGAATCACCTCGCGTGGTCCAGGCAATTCCTCACCCCCTCTCCAGAGCATCCAGCAAAGCAGAGAACTCGCAGCCGCATAGTGGCTGCCACGGCCCGGCCAAAGTGCCTGACCAAGGCACGAACAGTGGTAATCACTGGGAACACCTGCAGCCGCTGTGCCATCGCCATCGAATGTGATCACCGTCGGGGTGCGAGCCCCGGAAACAACCGTCCGCGCACCAAAGACCGTGAAACCCAGGCTGGCCAGGCCCCCCCTACTGCTGCTGCTCCTTGAGAACCTCGGCAAAGGCGTCGGCGACGCGCTCTAGGTTCTCCAGCCAGTCGGGTGCCAGCGGGCTGATCAGAAGCACACGACCACCGATCTCCTCGGCAATGGTATCCGCACTCCGGGCGCCGAACTCCGGCTGCGCGAAGATGACCCTGATGTTGTGGCTTCGCGCTGTCTCCACCAGCTCTGCCATCTCCGCCGCGCTGGGATCGCTGCCCTCTATCTGCACCGGGATCATCGTCAGGTCGTAGTCACGCGCGAAGTAGGACCAGGCCGGGTGGAAGACCATGAACTCACGATCCTCGAGGCCGGACAGTGTCTCTTCGATTCTGGCATCCAGGTCTTCCAGGTCCGTCAGGAAGACCTCCAGGTTCGCGCGATAGAAGCCCTGACCGCCCGGATCCACCTCCACCAGGCCCTGGTAGATGTTGTCCGCCTGTCTCTTGGCCAGACGAGGCGAAAGCCAGACGTGGGGGTCCGTCCCGTCGATGCGCTCGATGCCACTGGATTGATCTACGATCAACATGCCCTGGTTGGCGGCCTCGATTCGACTCATCCACGCTTCCTCGAAGGGCACCCTGATCCGTACGTACAAGTCAGCGTTGGCCAGGCTCTCTATCTGGCTCGGCTTGGGCTCGTAGGTCGCCGGGTTGGCACCGGAGGGGACCATAACCTCCACGGCGATGCGCCCACCACCTATACGCTCCACGAAATACTCCTGGGGCACGATGCTGACCCACACGTGGACGGCAGACTCTGACGTATCGAGTACATCACCGGCTGGCGCTGTGCAGGACGAGAGGAAAGCCAACGTAGTAAGCCCCAGTACCGTGGCCGCAAGCGCCCCTCTCACCTCTACACTCCTCTTACGCAGGACCCCATCGCCGCCCACGCGTGCCGGCCACCAACACCTGTCCGCGGCTCCGCCATCCGCACGCCGCCGTCCCGATCGTCTCCCTCATGCCAGAATGCCGCGCTCCCCCGTCAGACCGACGGTAGATCACCCGTCCCACCTGCCGCATTGCACTCTATCGAGTCGGATTCCTGACACGCCGGACACAAACCCACCAGCTCCAGCAAATGCGACTCTACGGAGAAACCAGTGCGCTGCGCCGTCTCGTCCACGAGATCCGCCAAGCCCGTGCAAGGGAAGCCCACGACCCGGTGGCAACCCTGACACACCAGATGGTGCCCTTCTTTCTCTTGCAGACGAGCATAAGCATGACACCCTTCCTCCAGATGGACGCGCTGAACGTGTCCCGATTTCCTCAGGAGCTCCAGTGTCCGGTAGACCGTGGTCAGGCCCAATCCCGGACAGTCACCCGCGCCTCGCTCCAGCACCTCCGCAGGTGTCAGATGCTCGTCGGCTTCCAGCAGAACCTTGATGATCGCCAGACGCTGTGAAGTGAGCCTCAGCCCTCTCGCTCGCAGCCCCTTGCCCATAGCCGTGTCTCTCATCGAAGGCACTCCGCTCCAATTGAAAACATTTTTCAACTAGACCCATGATACACCCAACGGGTCGCGCTGTCAAGCAACAACAGAAAAGGGGCGCCGAGCCGTACCGCTCGACACCCCTCCCAAGAACCTGAGGGCTGTTCATTCACCTATTCGGTCAAGCTCACCGAGTATTCGTAGCTCGCCATCTCTGTCGTCGAAGGAGCGAGAGCCGAGATCACCAGCACGACCCTATCGACCGTGCTCCCGAAGTCCTCTATCACGAGTCTCCCCTGCTCGGTCTCCCCCAGCTCCATCTCCAAGACCTCTGTATCAGACCCGAAGGCTATGGCTTGCACGATCCAATCCTGAGGAACTACGTTGCTGGAAAGCAGGAAGCCCTCGGCACCCCATCCATCTGGCGACTCAGCGGCGTAGCTGTAGCCGAGCTGCGGAATGGCGATGTCATCTACGCAGAAGCCTGGATCGTTGTATGCGTCATCGGTGACGTAGTCGAACCGAATCAGCACCGGTTGGCCGACGTAGGGTGTGAGGTCCATCTCTTCCTTGACCCACACGGGGCCTGCTCCGCCACCGCTGGTACCCGTGTATCCGTGACCGAAGCTATTGCCATACTGGTTGCTCTCGGTCGTGTGCTCACCCTCCAGGATATGCCAGGTCTGGCCGCCGTCAGCGGACACGGACACATACGCGTAGTCGTAGTCATCCTCAATATCGTACCAGGTCCAGAACTCCAGAGTGGCCGCCCCCAGACCAGTGAGGTCGAACTCTCTGCTCAACCACATGTTGCTGACGTCCCCCCTGTTGGACCACCATTCGTATCGCCCACTATGGGGTTCGTTGTCCACTAGCTTCACCTGAGTCGAACCGGCGAACTCTACGACCAGGTCTCCACGTCCAGACCCCAGTTCTATGTAGTCAGCAGCGTACTGGTGGACGGTGCTCGAGCGCGTATCGGGATACCTGCGATGCTCGTGGTCGATGGCTGCCCCATACGGTAGGTCGAGAGCCTGATAGCTGTATCGACCGTCACCCACTGTGGTGTCGTTGAGGAAGTTGGCGACCAGCCAATCTTTGAAGACGTCGCTGGACGCGAGATCGAATCCATTCCTCGTCAACACCTCGTCGAACCCTGCCATGCCGTCCGCCTCTGTTGCGGTCAGTTCTCTCGTCAGCTCTGCACCAAACCGCTGCACGAAGTAGCACACGAACAGATGCGAGGCTTCATAGTGCACGCCGGCCTGCTCCATCTCATCCGCCCAAGCGGTGAGCTGTGTGTCTGGCTCTGAAGGAAAGCCAAAGATCCAGGCACCATACCCATTCAGAGTCTCCGCGGTCTGCGCGCACCCCTCGTTGACCCAGGTATCCTCATTGGGATCGACGTTCCAGTGTATCATGTGCTGGAATTCGTGAGCGACATAGCTGTCGAAAAGGTCCGTCCCAGGGGTGGCCGCGGCGGCGTTGATGTAAACTATCTCCTTTTCGTTGCTGAACGGATTGATGCTCCTGGGATACTCGTCATAGCTGGAATAGTAGCCACCGACGCTTGGTAGGTCTGCGTTCAACACGTGGATGCAGACATCATTGTCCACGCCGGGGCTCCATTCGGATCCGAAGTAGCTGCGGTTTGTGGGATAGATGTGTTCCTCAAACTGGTGGGCAGACGCCTCTATGCCCCTCTGAGGCAGAGACAGGCCGTCCTGTACCCACATGCATACGTGGGATGTGGTGTAGGCCAGAGTAGCCTCTATCGTGATGTAGGAGTCCGAGAGC
The DNA here is from genome assembly GCA_034430275.1 of Anaerolineae bacterium. Lineage (GTDB taxonomy): Bacteria > Chloroflexota > Anaerolineae > UBA7937 > B3-Chlor > JAUVXJ01. Next base: position 7,661 of record DAOUEW010000377.1, read on the forward strand.
GCCTCATCGTTCACCCAGAAGGTCTCTCGCTGCCCAATCGAGTAGGTGGGCGAAGTCTCGTTGACCACCCTCGCCACAGGGCCGGTGCCGCCAAACCGCTCGACCAGACCGTACAGAACCCTCTCGGGGATGGATGTCTCGCGCAATGACTCAGCAGTGGACAGCGAAGCCTCGCCCACCGGTACGCGCGACACAGTGGGGGTGATCTCTGGCTCCTCCAGTGAGGACATGACGTCCCTCACCACCAGGATCGAGGCTGCGAAGACGTCAAACGCCAGACACACACAAATGCAGATACCCAGTGTCACCAGGGCAAGGACGTACTTGCGCAAAGCTGTCTCCTTGGTGCAGCCTCAGCCTTGCCGCACGACTACGGGGACTTCACACGGTGGCGGATAGTTGCCGTCCATGTTCACGACCGTGAGCCTTAGTGTCACTGGTCCTGACAACTCGCCGGTGTTCCACAGTACCAGCACACCATCCTCCACCACGGAGTACTTCAACTCGTCCACGACGTGGAACTCACCGTTGCCTTCCCCAAAGCTGAACTCCACCTTGTAGAACTGGAAACCAGGAGTGTTGGCCGTTCCCCTGATCTCGACAACTCCCCCTACCGTCTGGTTCACGCCAGGGTACATGATCCTGGCCAGTTGATCAGGACAAGATGCTGGTGCCACGTTGGGGGTGGCAGTCTGCTCCGGGGTGGGTGTCCAGGGAGGCGTAGGACGCACGAGAGACCCTTTTGTGGGGGTAGCCGTAGGAGGAGACGGCATTGGGGTGGCGGTATGGGTTGGGAGAACGAGGGGCCCTGTGGGTGTACTGCTTCCCACGGCTACAGACAGAGTTGGGGCCAGGTACAGATCCACGAAGACCACCAGCCCGATGATAACCAACAGGCCAAGGATGGTGAAGGTCGCACGGTAAGCCCTGCCGGTGGCGACTTCCTTCTCGATCGTGAAGAGCGACGCCCCGCGCTCCTTCTTGGCCATGTAGATGACCCTGAGATAGACAAGGGCCGTCAAGCCGCAAGCGACGTATATCCAGATGGCGAAGTTGTCTATTAACTCGATTAGTACGGTCATGGACCTATCTTGGCAAACCCGCCTATTCTACCACGCCTCTCCATAGCTGTCAAAAAGGGAACGAAGAGACTGGTCTCCGTTCCCTGCTTTTCCGAGGACAGCGAGCGTCACTCTATGCCTCGGGAAGCCGCGCCACGATCTCCTTGATCAACACGCTGAGCCTGGGGATCACTCGACGTCCTGCGTCCAGCACCTCCGCGTGAAGGCCTTCGTCGTCGGCCGTATTCTCCGCCGGCGGCCCGTCATGGTCCGGTATGACGTTGCTGATGTGCGAGAGTCCCAAGACTCGCACCCCCTCGTGCCGGGCCACGATCACTTCAGGTACAGTGGACATGCCAACTGCATCAGCCCCGATTAGACGCAGAAACCTCACGTCCGCCGGAGTCTCGAAGGTGGGGCCGGCAGCCATGATGTAGATCCCTTGCTGCAACTGCAACCCCACATCGTCCGCCACCGCTAGAGCCAGGTTCCGCAGCTCGTGATCATAGGCGGAAGACATATCGACGAACCGAGGCCCCAGTCGCCCATCGTTGGGACCACTCAGAGGATTGAACCCTGCCATGCCCACCAGGTTGATGTGATCGGTGATGAGCATCAAGTCGCCAGCCCGAAAACTCTGCCGTAGCCCCCCTGCGGCGTTAGTTACGATCAACGTACTCGCCCCCAGCCTGTGAAGAACACGAACCGGAAAAGTGATGCGCTGCATGGGGTAGCCCTCATAGAAGTGCACCCTACCCTGCAGCAGCGCGACCTGCTTGCCTCCCAGCTCACCCAGGACCAACTGACCCGCATGACCCAGGACGCCGGTTGGCGCCAGGTGTGGGATCTCTGGATATGGCAGCGACGTCGCGCCCCCTATTCCTTCCGCCAGGGCACCGAGCCCTGAACCCGTGATCAGCATCACGGACGGCGCACGCGACACCTGGCTTCGAATGTACGAAGCTGTCTCCTCTATCTCATCCCACCCGAGCGCCTGTTCTGGCACAATCCTTTCCCTCAAGCCGGTCAGAGCTTCTCCAGCAGGGCCTTCTTCTTCTCCTCGAACTCCTCGTCTGTGATCGTACCCCTCTTGCGCAGTTCGTCCAACTCCGCGATGAGTTCCGGGATATCCCCGGCGGATGGAGCCTCCTCAGACAGGACGCGCCTCGCTCTGCCCTCGAATACGTCCAGATCTCCGAGAGCCTCCTTCTGGTCCAGCATCTCCGTCTTGAACCTCACCGGATGAGCAATGCGCCGGAACAGGTTGACTCCGAACTCGCTAGCCGTGAGGATCTGCACGTCCCCGTAGTTCAGCATCCTCCCCACCGCCGATTGCTCCAGCACCACGTCGTTCACCTTCTCCAGCGAGGAGTCGATGGAGTGCTTGTTGATGATCCCCTCAAGCTGGATCACTCTCCTGTTAGTGATCACGTACTGCTCGTTCCACCAGTTCAGCAGGTCGACCATGATCCTCCAGAAAGGAATCACCAGCACCAGAAGCAGCACCAGGGCCAGCCCGTCCAAGGGAGTCGCCACGCTCAGGACTCCAGTGACCAGCAAGATCACCAAGGCCACCACTGCCCACAGCACCAGCTTGGGGGCGATCACCAACCAATGCTGCCTCTCCTTGAGTACGATCTTCTCTTTCCCGCCCATCAGACCTTCAAGATACCCCATTGAACCGGAACTCCTTCCAATCGTGGTGCGAGACGCTGCGAGGGTCAGTGCCTCGAGAGCGGCTACTTCGCGCGGGGGTGGGACTCGTCGTAGGCCTCTCTCAGTCGCTCGCTGCTGACGTGAGTGTACACCTGTGTCGTGGAGATACTGGTGTGCCCCAGCAGCTTCTGCACGTTGATGAGATCAGCGTGTCGATCCAGCATGTGGGTGGCGAAAGAATGCCGCAGAGTGTGCGGCGTTATCTCAGGGGACAGGCCGGCCTTCTCGACGTATTCCTTAAACACAAGCCAGAGTCCCTGTCGAGTCAGCGGCCTCCCCCTCATGTTCAGGAACAGCGTCTTCTCGTCGGCGTCCTTGACAAGCTGAGTCCGGCCCTTCTCCACGTAGTCGCGTATCGACGCCACAGCCTGCTGGTGCATGGGAATGACTCTTTCTTTGGACCCCTTGCCCCAACAGCGCACGGACGCGGACGCCAGGTTGACGTCGTCCACCCTGAGAGATACCACCTCGCTCACTCGCATTCCCGTCGCGTAGAGTAGCTCCAGGATCGCCCGATCTCGCAAACCCTTGGGAGTGATCAGCTTCGCGGCCTCGTCCAGCAGCTTGTCCACGTCCTGCACCGTCATTGGTTTTGGCAGATGCTTCTTGACTCTAAGCGAGTCGAGGGTCGCTGTGGGATCGTCTCTGATCAAACCTTCGGCGACGAGGAAATGGAAGAAGGACCTGATCGCGGCCACCTTGCGGGCCGACGTGGCGGCAGCATACTCCCTATCGCCCTTCAGATACATGATGTAGGAGATGATGTAGTTCTTGGCGACTCGACACCAGAGCGCATCTTCGTCGCCGCTGAGCCGTCGCCCCAGGTACTCCTTGAACTGGGTCAAGTCGACGCGGTAGGCGGATATGGTGTTCTCGGAGCAACCTCTCTCTCCAGACAGATGTGTCAAGAACTCCTCTATCCTACCCACTACGCTCTCCCCGGGGGTCTCAAGTCGGCAGCCAACCAGTTGGACGTCATTGTATCACAACTTTCCATAAAGTCCAAGCGAGCCAAGCCATGATCCAACCACGAAGTACGCCGTCAGTGTTGCACGCAACCAAACGCCCCTACGCTCATGGCACGCGCCGGGTGCGTCCATCTGTCTACCGAAGCCTATACAGCCCCTACAGTATCAGCATGGCATCGCCGAAGCTGTAGAACCGATACTCCTCTTTGATGGCCTCTCGATATGCGCGGTCCAGCAGTTCCTTGCCCGCGAAGGCCGCTACCAGCAACAGAAGGGTAGATCGGGGGAGGTGGAAGTTGGTGATCAGACAATCGACCACTCGAAAGTCATAGCCAGGATAGATGAACAGATCCGTCCATCCCTCGTACGGCGCCAGAACATCCGTGCCCGTGCGAGGGTCATGCCGCGCCGCCGTCTCCAGCGCACGCACCGCCGTGGTGCCGGCTGCCACCACTCGGCGTCCAGTGGCCCTTGCCTCGTTGACCGCCTGGGCCGTCTCCCTGGAGACGACACAGTACTCGCTGTGCATCGGGTGAGACTCAGCCTCCTCCTCCCGGATGGGCAGGAAAGTGTCAACCCCTATGTGCAGAGTCAAGAAAGCGAACTCTATGCCTCCATCTTCTAGCATGTCCATCTGGCGAGGGGTGAAGTGCAGTCCAGCAGTGGGGGCAGCCGCCGAGCCATTCTTGTCGGCGTAGACAGTCTGATACCGCTGAGGGTCTTCGAGGGTCTTGTGAATGTAGGGCGGCAAGGGCACCGCTCCCAGTGTCTCCAGGAATGGCTCCACAGGTGCCTCGAACCTCACCAGCCTTCCACCCGACGCGGTGCGCTCCCCGATCTCTGCCCGGACGCTCGTATCTGCCTCCCTGCCGTCGCTCCCGCTGAACTCCACCAGCCCACCCAGGGGCACCCGTCGCCCCCTGATCAAGGCCTCCCACAGGGTCTCGTCCCTCTTCACCGTGAGCAGCAGCTCCACCTTGCCCCCCGTGGGAACCTTGTGGCCAAACAAGCGAGCCGGGATCACGCGCGTGTCGTTGCACACTAACAGATCCCCACTGCGGAGGAAGTCACCCAGTTGGCGAAACTGTGCATGCGTAATGCCTCCATCGTCGCGCCGTAGCACCATCAGCCGGGATGAATCGCGAGGCTCGATGGGATCCTGCGCGATGAGATGCGGAGGCAGTTCATAGTCGAAGTCAGCAGTCTTCACTTGCGCAGCAGCCACACGATCAGATTCAGAAGAACCGTTACCAGTATGCTGAGGACGATACCGGTCATGAGCGGGAAATAGCAGGAGGCATTGCCCCACTTGAGACTGAAGTCACCAGGCAATCGGCCGATCAGCGGGCCCCTGCTCAGCAGAAGGAGCAGCAGACCGAGGCCGGCCAGCAGCCCACCAAGGAGCAGCATCAGTCTACCCAGTGTGTCCAAGGGGTTCATTCCCAACCAGACCATCCCTTCCGCCGGTAGACGAACAGAAACTCGAGGAGCGCCGGATCGTCCGTCCACGCTATCTCCCAACGCTCGTACAGGTCAGAGCCTTCGAGGAAGGCCGCCGTGGCTACGATCAGGTCGGGACCCCGCCACATGATGTAGTCGAAGTCGAACTTCTCGTGGCCGGGCACTCCTTCCCCCATCGTCTCAATTTCCAGATGTCCCGTATGCACGTCGTTGACCCCGAACATGTCAAGCGTCTGCAGATCGGCGTAGTAAGGGACCTGGCCCGCTGCGTCCACGGCGATGAAGGTGTCGGCAGGAACGTTGTCACGGAGCCACTTTCCCATGGCCACTCGCGCCTGCGATGCTTTGCCAGCCTGGAACCCACCCACGTACAACTCGTGCTCACCCCTGAGCGACGACGACCAGAAGAGGATCGCACCGCCAGCCAGCAGACAGACCACGGCGGCACATCGCAGAGCCAGCATGGTCCCACCGGAGCTCGTCACCCGCCGCACCCACTCCGCCAGCGTCTCGTACACCTCTACGATGCCAGTGGCTAGCAGGATGTAGACGAACGGCAGTATCGGTACGAAGAACCGGCCTACCGACCAATCGCCGCCCACGTACACGATGTACCCAAGATAGACCAGCACGACCGAGAACAGGGCGGTACACCAGAAAGCGAACCGCCGCTTCAGTGCCGCAACCAGGAGCAGTGGAGCCATCAACCAACCCTGATGCAAGCCCGCGAAAGTGGCAAGATGTCGCAGCCCCCTTTCTTGTTGGGCAGTGCTGTCCTGCACGGTGACTTTGACATAGAAGGTGTTGGGCAGCAGAAAACCGTAGTAGTAGTACCTCCACAAAAAGTACGGCAGGTAGAAAACCGCAAACGCGCCCCACCTCACCACGTCTCCCTCAGTCAGCAATCGCCTCTCCGTGATCAGGCGTGCCAGTGCCTGGTGCACCACCACCACGCCCAACACGAGCACTCCCTCTGGCCTGGTCATCGCCGCCAGCGCCAGTAGAGCACCCGAGAGCAACCCTGGCTTTCCCCTCCGCCACTCCCACACGTAGGAGGTGAGCGCAGCAAGGATCAGGAACGTGAACATGGAGGTCTCCATCCCACTCACTGCCCACAGGGCGAACGACCCATCCAACGCCAGACAGAAGGCGGCGATTGTCGGTATCACCGGATTCCCGAGCGAGGCCACGCCGGCGAACCGGAAGACCAGCCACAAGATCCCCAGACCGAAAAGCACACCCAGGCCGACGGCAATAGGCGATGGATCCAGATCCAACCATAAGAAAGGAGCAATCACTATCGTCCACAAGAAGTTGGTGTATCCCTCCACCCGCTCACCGGGGTTGAAGACCAGACCGCGTCCGTCCACCAGGTTGTGAGCGTATCTGAAGGAGATGTAGGCGTCGTCCACAGCGTATGCGCCCAGGTCCTGGTAGTAAAAGGCCTGATGGGCCAGCAGAAGCAGGGAAGCCATGACCAAGTAGAGCCATGGACGCCTGAGCAGGCTTGACTGCACCGTTGCCCCCGACTCACTCATGGTCTCCAGCCGCCCGCACGGAGGTGATCCGCTCTCCCGAGTACCTTTCCCATTCGCTGTACACACAACCACAGTACTGCTGACGATACAGATCGTGCTCGCGAGTCAACCGTCCCCTCTCCGACCATCCTCTCCGCAGATTCTCGAAATAAAACTCCACACCATACTCGCTTGCGGCTGCCGCGCCCGCCTCGTGGATCCGCTCCTGATCCTGGTGGGGACTGATCAAGAGTGTGGTCGTGAAGGCGTCGAAACCTTGCTCTGCTGCCTCCTGTGCCGTTCTCGTGAGCCTCATCGCATAGCACAGGCGACACCGTTCCCCGTGAGCCTCGTGGCCAACCACGGTGCGCAGGAACTCACGCATCTCGTAGGCTTCCTCGCGCAGCAAAGGCAAGCCCACAGAAATAGCATACTCCTCCATGGCCGCCAACCTCTTCTCATGCTCCATGAAGGGATGAATATTGGGGTTATACCAGAAACCTGATACCTCGAAGCCTTCTTCCCGCAGCCGGTCGATGCTGTAGGTCGAGCACGGGCCACAGCACGTGTGCAGCAAGATCCTCCTACCCTCTCCCACAGCCTCAACTCTCTCTGGCTGCGGGTCGGGAGGCAGCTCGACGGCATAGGGCAGCCGAACGGTCAATGGGTCCTCACAGACAACACGAGCCTTACCCTGAGCGATCAGCGCCGTGGCTCTTTCGGGGGAGCAAGAAGAGAGTGTCCTGCCGTTGCTGTCGAGAACCCGTACCGTCTTCATCCTGACCTCGCCAGGTTCACAGCAATCGGGGCTGCGGAGGCTCCTTGTCATAGGGGATGCCCAGGTGCCCGTAGGCCAGCTTGGTGGCTACTCTACCTCGGGGCGTACGATCGATGAAACCCAACTGAAGGAGGTACGGCTCGTACACGTCCATGATGGTGTCTGCCTCTTCGCAGATCGACGCCGCGATAGTGTCCAGCCCCACCGGCCCCCCACCGAACTTCACGATGATCGTCTCGATGACCCGCCGGTCTATGTCGTCCAGCCCCAGCGCATCGATCTCCAACATGCTGAGGGCCTGGCGAGCGACTTCCTGGGTGATCACGCCGTTTGCTCGCACCTGAGCATAGTCCCGTACACGTCTGAGCAGACGGTTAGCCACACGTGGCGTCCCTCTGGCGCGTCTGGAGACCTCTTCCACCCCACCCCCGTCGATCTCCACCCCCAACAAGAGGGCGGAGCGTTCGACGATGCGCCCCATCTCCGCTTGGTCGTAGAAATCGAGACGGTGCACCACTCCAAAGCGGTCTCGAAGTGGCGCCGTCAGCAAGGCGATGCGAGTCGTGGCTCCAATGATGGTGAAGCGCAGCAGGGGCAGGTGGATGGTCTTGGCGCTGGGCCCCTTCCCGATGACGATGTCCAACGCGTAGTCTTCCATAGCAGGATAGAGCCGCTCCTCCACGGGTCTGCTGAGGCGGTGCACCTCGTCTATGAACAGTATGTCCCGTTGGCCCAGATTGGTGATTATCGCGGCCAGGTCCCCTGCTCGCTCCAGAGCCGGGCCCGAGGTCACGGTGATCTTGACACCCATCTCCAGGGCTACGATATGAGCCAGTGTAGTCTTCCCCAAACCCGGGGGACCGTACAGCAAGACGTGGTCAAGGGCATCGCCTCTACTCGTAGCGGCCTCTAGAAGGATGCGGATGTTCTCCTTCGTCTTGGTCTGTCCTATGAACTCCTCCAAGCTTCGGGGCCGTAGACTCGTTTCGTGAGTCCGCTCCTCGGCCGCAGCGCGTGGGGACACTACCCGCTCTTCTGCCACAGACTACCTCCCGGTCGCCTTCAAGCCGTACGAACGTATTATACCAAAGGGACATCGTCTGGGAAAGCTCTCAAGCGCGCACAGCAAGAAAGGGAGATTTCGCCAGGTTATGCTAGGATCGGGGAGATTTCGGGCGCTCCCATACGCTAAGGTGCATTGACACCGCCAGTAATATGGAGTATATAATATAGACTTCGGGTCACACAGCGTCGGAGAATCGGGTGCCTGCCGTTCGAAGCACGGCGGGCCATTTGGGTCTGAGTACAGGGTATCCGGGAGGACGTTTTGACCGAGGATAAGTGGAGGCAGGTCAGGGAGAAGCTAGAGGCCGCCCAGCAAGAGACAGTCGCCGAGATCAGTCGCTTGAGCGAAGTGCTGAAGTCCGAGCTAGACACCGACCCTGAGGAGGGAGATCCAGACCTGTATGAGCGCGAGAAGACGCTCGCTCTCGTGCGGAACCTGGAGGAGAAGCAGTACTCCCTAGCCCACGCACTGGCCATGATGGACGACGACACCTACGGCAAATGCGAGGTCTGTGGTGAGGACATCAGTCCAGAGCGTCTCGAAGCTTTGCCGTACACCACCTACTGCGTGCAGTGCAAGGCACTGGTGGAGAGAGGTGTCATCGCCGGGCCGTCCACACAGCTAGCTCGCTGACGCCGGCCAGACTATACGCCCCTCCTTGACATCGCGCAGCCCCTGGGGTGTCAACCGTATCCACGGTAGCGTGGAGAAGGTCAGGAACCCGATCGTGAACACTGGATTGTCCAGATGGCACCCCATATCTTGGAGTAGCTCGTTCATTCGCACTATCTGACCAGCCAGCACCCCCAGCGGCTCCACAGACATCACGCCCCCGATAGGAAGCGGTATCTCGGACAGCAGTCTCCCGTCGTGTGCCAGCACCAGACCCCCGCCTAGCTCCTGCATGCGCTGGAAGGCCAGCGCCATGTCTTTCTCTCGACGACCGATGACCATCGGCCGGTGAGGCTCATGTGCCAAACTGGAGGCAAGCCCCCCAACTCGCGCGCCGAGACCCGTCAAGAACGCGGTCCTGAAGCCGGGCAGGTCGGCGTTCAGCAAGGCGATCTTGAGCACGTCACTGTCGTCTGCCAGCCGAATGTGACCGTTACGAATGGGGAGGGAGACGTCTTGGCGCTCAGTGATGGTCCGATCCACGATGTGAATCGCGGGCACGGTGATCCAATCCGCGAGTCCCGGGCTCCGGACCTCGAAGTCCCTGGCCTCCACGCTCCTGGGAAGCACCCGGTGGGGCAGCCAGGCCAGCCGGAGCGCCTCGGCCGGTAGGGAGGGTTGCTCTATCAGCGACTCGCCGTCCCTGGCCACGATACGACCATTGGCGATGACGAGTCTGGGCATCACCTCTCTCAGATCATCCACCACCAATATGTCCGCTAGTCTGCCCGGCGCGATACCGCCGATCTCCGCGTCCAGGCCCAGGTATCTAGCCGGATTCACGGTAGCCATCTGGATGGCGATCATGGGTCGGATTCCCTGCTCCACGGCCGCCCGCACCAGGCTATCCATGTAGCCTCGCTCGAGTATCGAGGGAGGATCCATCCAGTCCGGGGTGAGCATCAACCTGGCCGTGTCCACACTGGGCTCTCCCGCAACCAGCTCTGCCAGGTGCTCCAGATCCTGGCGGATGGAACCGTGACGCAGCATGACGTGCAATCCCAGCCGGAGTCTGTCCCTGGCCTCCCGCGCGTTTATCGCCTCGTGGCACGAGGTCAGCCCTGCCGCCACCAGCGCGTTGAGCTTCTCGTACGACGCGCCCGGAGTATGCCCCTCGATCCTTCGCTCCAAACGCCGAGCGACCTCGAACTTGCGCAGCAGGTCTTCGTCGCCGGAGATGATCCTGGGCCACGGAGTCACCTCGCTGATGGCCCTCATCTCCGGCCGCCTCAGCCACTTCTCCACCTCCTCCACCGTAAGTACCGGCTCGCCCTCTATCTCCGGGAGGGGCGGTGTGGCCACAGGGACACTGAAGAAGAACTTCAAAGGCAGGTCCCTGGTCATCTCCACCAGTATCTCCAGGATCCTCGACCCAAGAGCGCCAACCGCGTCGTGGGGATCGGCCATCAAGGCAGTCGTGCCACTGGCCAGGAGAAAAGGAGCCAAGGTCAAGGGGTTGGCGAAGAAGTCCACGTGCGCATGCGCGTCCACGAAGCCAGGGACAAGAAAGGCTCTCTCGACGTCTATCACCTCGGTCTCAGAGCCTGGTTGCCTCTCTGCCGGGCCCACGTATGCAATGCGTTTCCCCGAGACGAGGATTTGTTGAGCTTCCAGTATCTCGCCGGAATACACGTTGAGGAGCCTGCCGTTGAGCAGGCACAGATCCGGTTCTCGCCTGCCCAGGCCAACCTCCATCAACGTCCTTCTGCCGTCCAGGGTGCTCCCGATGCCCACCATCACCCTCGCAATCGCAGCAATCGGGCAGCATTGCCCCCCAACATCTTGGCCTTGCTCTCCTCGCTCAGGGGCAGACTGCGGAGATCTGCGATGTTGCCCTTGATATCGGTGACGGCCGGCCAGTCCGAGCCAAAGACGATCTTGTCTGCGTTCCTCTCCAGGTTGGGAAAGTAGGTAAGCAACTTCAGCGGCGGAAGGCCCGTGATGTCCATGTACACGTTCTGATGCAACTGGGCCAGAAAGAACGCTGAGTCGTACCATAAGCCTCGCCCACTATGGGCCATGACCACCACAAGCTCCGGGAAATCGACCACCACATCGTCCAAGTACAGCGGGTCTCCATACTTCAGTCGAGCCCCACGGAATACCGATGAACCGGTATGGACCAGGATCGGAACACCCAGCCTCTGAGCCTCGGCATACATGGGGTACAAGCGACTGTCGTTGACGTAGAAGTGTTGGTACGTGGGGTACAGCTTCAGCCCTCGACAGCCGAGGTCACTGACACAGTGGCGTAGCTCGGCAGCCAGGTCCGCAGTGACGTAGGGATTGATGTTCGCGAACGGTATGAGCCGATCGCTAGCCCGGCAGAACTCCGCCACCCGCTCGTTAGGGCTGGTGCCGCTGATCAACGGATTGGTCTCCGCCAGCGCTACCGCGTAGTCGATCCCCTGCTCGTCCAGATACTGGAGCATCGCCTGTGGACTGCTCAAGACCCGACGGAGATGGACGATGCTCTCCTCGCCTGCATATTCTCTCAGCCAGCCGTAGAACCAATCGGTATATTCGTCGGGCCCGGTCACGTGGAAGTGGAAGTCAATGACGGGCGGATTCATAGCCATGGTTGCACCTGCTCCAGACTCTCCAGCAAGTCGTTTTCGTTGTTCACCTCTAGGATCACCGCTCCCCCGTAGCTCCCTTCGTCCAGCCTGTTCATCAGCGCCACGTAGTCCACCGAGCCTCTTCCCAGCGGCAGATGATCTCTCGCGGCGGGGATCCGGCCGCTCGTCGCCATAGCATCGTGCAGATGTATCTCGCCTATGAGCCCCCAGTATCGATCAAGGAACTCCAGCGGATCTCCACCCTGTGCAGCAAGGTGTCCCACATCGAAACAGATCTTTGTCCCTTGCTGCTCCACCAGGGGGGCGAACAAGTCGAAAGGGATTCGCTCCAGGTTCTCCACACACAGCTCATGCGGGGGAATCAAGCCGCCCACCTCCTCCAGGGTGCGCTCAGCACTCCGCAGGATCTCACCCAGGAGTTGCTGCTTCTCTTCTTCCGGCATCTGTTGAAGCGTCGCCAGCAGCGAAGTCCAGACACCCCACAAGTGAAGCACGTAGGACTCGATAGAGAGGCTCTGCGTGGCCTCCAGCACCTGCGACATACACTGTACGGTGGCCAGACGCACTGGCTCTGCCAGGCTGGCGCCGTCGAGCCACAGAAACGGTAGGTGCAGAGTGCAGGCAAAGCCCAGCTCTCTCTGCATCTTCGCCACTTGCTCGTAGTAGATCTTGCCGAACGCTCCAGGATACAGAGTCGTGAAATCGCCGTTCAATTCCACAGCCCTCACCTGGAACTCCTCCACAAGTCGACGGATGGCGTGCAGATGCGCCTCTCTCGCGTCGCGAGACCCACTGCCTTTCAGACCCCAGCCCACCAAAGGGATCACCCCAGCACCCAGCTTCACGCTCCCTCTCCCTTCTCCGAGTCGAGCCACGAGGAAAAGCCCCTGCACTTCGCTTCGGGGTACTTCTCCGCATTCTTGGCCAGCTTGTCCAGTACTGCACCGGTCACGTCAAGCTCGACTGAGTTGGCGAAGCCAAGAGCGTAGATCAGAATGTCCGCCAGTTCCTCTGCGATCCTCGCCGCGCTGTCCCCACCGTCCGTACGTCTGGGCGTCTCATCGGGCCTCAGCCACAAGAACTCCTCCATGAGTTCGGCCGCCTCGATAGCGATAGCCATGCTCAGATTCTTGGGAGTGTGGAACTGCTCCCACTCCCGCCTGTCTCTGAACTCCCTCACCGCTCGTTTGAGATCATCGAGGGTGGTGTCGCTGTCATCCATCGTACTCGCACCAAACCGGCTCCGTGTCGTCATAGGCATTGTCCGTGAGACGCATCTGGTCGCTGCCGTCCTGGCGCACGAGGTAGATCTCTCGAGCATCAAGACCCCCGCCACGACCCGTGTAGGCTACACACATGATCCACTCACCGTCAGGCGACCACTGAGGCTGCTCCGCCCCTGACGGAAACGACGTGATACGCCTCTGCTCGCTTCCGTCCGCCTTCATGACGTATACTTGCTGGTTGCCCTCTCGGTCCGAGGTGAAGGCGATCAAGTCGCCGTCCGGTGACCAGGCTGGATACGAGTCCAGTCCGGGGTCTTCCGTCAGCCTGAAGACGTCTCCATCCCTAACAGAGACGCGGAAGATCTCCCAATTGTCCTCGCTCTGAGAGGCAAAGACCATGAACGAGCCGTCAGGAGACCAACCTGGCTGTTCCGCAGGCGAGTCTCCTCTGGTCAGTTGAAACTGCCCACCGCCATCGGGGTCCATGATGAAAAGCTGGCTCAGGCCATACCGATCGGAGACGAAGCCGATGCTTTCTCCGTCCGGCGCCCAACGGGGCGAGAAATCACGCCCCAGGCTGGCCGTCAGGTCCATACTCTGGCCCGTTTCCAGTTCCACCAGGCCTATGTCCGCGCCCCCTCCGGACCGACCCGCGGTGTAGAGCAAGGCGCCAGCATCGCTGCACGACGGTTGCCGTTTCTCTTCTGGCCCACTGGTGATCCCGTTGGGTTCACCGCCGCCAGTCGGCATGACGTAGATCTGGTGCGTCCCGCTACGATTGCTGGCGAAAGCAATGCGCCCTGGCGGCGCGACGGCAACCACCAGGGATCGCGACTCCAGGGCCGAACCCGCGAGATCGCGGACCCGGATGGTGATTCGATGCTGCCCCGGGAGCTGGGCCACCCAGGAGTGAGTGATAGACCAATCGGTCAAGCCCGCCACGCGAGGGCTGGGCAGCGAATCGACCACAACCCCGTCCACCAACAACTCCGACCTGACCAGTCCCTTTCCTGTGGCCGCAGCGTGCACGACCAGAGTCTCCCCCGCCATCACGATGGAGCCACTGGATGGAGAGGCCATACGGATTTCGTCGACCCGCAGATCAGACAGTCCATAGACCGCCAGAAACAGGATCAGAGCCCCACAGGCCAGCACCAAAGCCATGCTAAGCGGAAGCAATACGGCCTTCTCAGGAACAGAGACTCGCTCGGGCACGGCCCACCGTCCTGCGCAGACGACACCAGTTCCTCGATTCCCAAGCGTGCAAAACACAATCGCAGAGATCCTGAGTCAAGACCTCTGCGATCGTGACTTCTCCGTGTCTTGAGGATTGAGTTGCCAGCTCGCTAGCCCTCGAAAGTGATAGCGTCAATGTTGAGCAAGGCCTCACGGCCCGCCGTAGGCCACTTCTTCCACAACCTGATGAAGAGGGTCAAGCTATCAGATTCTGCCTTGACATTCATACAATAGGAGTCCATCTCCTCGCCAGGCTCGGTACGTGGATATACTGTGTCCCACGGCAAGTCCGTCCAATCCTCCGCCGCCAGTGCAGACCAGTCGGTGCCGCCGTCCTGGTCAATCCCCACCTGAGCCGTGTAGCCCCAGCTCATCGGATCCGGGTCCCCCGCCAGCGAGCGAATCATGCCGTGCAAGCACAGCTCATAGGTGATGCCAGCCTCGACCGACAGCTCCTGGTAGATGCCAGCGTAGCGGTCCGGGTCCGAGGCCCCCCGACATATGGTGTTGATCTCGATCAACTGGGAATGGGCGCCATCATACACCACGGGAAGCCAGGTATCGTCATGCCAGCTTGCGGTCATCTCACCGTCGTTGTCGAAGTCGTCCCAACCGTAGGCGACACCATCGAGGCCGAAACCGCCCTCGAAATCGCCATTGGCCACGAGGTTGTCTGCGGGTCCAGCGACCGAAGGCACGACGACGATGACCACGAGCAAAGCCAACAACGCCAGAAT
>DAOUEW010000378.1:0-3825 GCA_034430275.1 Anaerolineae bacterium
GCTTGGTTCCAAGCTCAGGATCAACCCTATCTTGACCCTGGAGAATGGGAGGGTCAGGGTCGTCAGCGTGGTGAGAACCAGGCAGAGCGCCGTGGAGAAGATGCTCGAGATGATGTGGCAACAGGTTGGCGAGCGCCCCTTGCACGCCTCCGTATTCCATGGCGACGCTCTACAGGAAGCGGAGCGCATTGCAGAGCTGATCGACTCCCGCTTCAACTGTGTGGAGTTCTACGTCACCGAGTTCACCCCAGTGATGGGCGCTCACACGGGGCCCGGCGTCATCGGGTTCGCATTCTATGCCGACGAGACGGAGAAGCCACCGCTGGAGACCACCGGGGACGAAAGGCGTGGGCTTGGACTCCTGGCCCGGACGATGTCACTTTGGAGTCTGATGTAGTCGCTCAGCCTTGCTCGGCGTGACAGGAAACGGAACCATCCCCTTCTCGGCCCTCAGGTCTTCTCGATCCCGCCATAGCCCGCTAGACAGCGCTTGATTCCGGAGCTGTCGAAGATGACGGTCACCTCCTCGTCGTCACTGAGGGGCTTGCTGCTGAGCACGATTCCCTCGCCGAACTTCGGATGACGCACGCGATCCCCGTCGTGGAACCGCGTGGTCGTGGGGCGCTGCACCCGGACCACAGCTTCGTCCGTGAACCCCTTTCTCTCGAAGAGGTCAGTCGGTATGTCGGCCAGGAAGCGAGACGGCTCGCTGAGCTCATCTCTACCGAACAGCGTGCGCCGGAAGGTGTGCAGAAGGTACAGGCGCTCCTTGGCCCTCGTGATACCCACGTAGAACAGGCGCCGCTCCTCCTCCAGTTCCTCGGGTGTGTCCATGGATCGGTTGTGGGGAAGCACTCCCTCTTCCAGACCCACGATGAACACCACGGGGAACTCCAACCCCTTGGCCATGTGCAGGGTTAGCAAAGATGGGGCCGGGACCTGCTCGTCCAGGTTGTCCACGTCGGACACTAGGGCCACCTCCTCCAGGAAGCTGGTCAAGCTCTCCTCCACCGGCAGCGACGAATACTCCCGGGCCACACTCCGCAACTCGTTGATGTTCTCCCAGCGTTCCTCTCCTTCATCGCTGCCATCGCGGACGTACGACGCATAGCCGGTCAAGTCAAGGACCAGATCGAGCAACTCCAGCACGCTCAGCTCTCGCCGCACGCCAATGAACTCCTGCAACAGGGCCAGGAAGCTGAGCAGACTGCTGCGTCCTCTGCCTCCCACGGGGGAGTCCTCGCGATCGCGTAGCATCCTCAGAGCATCGAACAACGGCACGCCCTGGCTCTCCGCCCACGATGCCAACTGGTTCATCGTCTTCTGTCCGATGGCCCGCCGGGGCACGTTCACTATACGACCCAGACTGACCGTATCCAGCGGGTTATGGATGACCCGCAGATAGGCCAGCACATCCTTGATCTCGCGACGCTCGTAGAAGCGCGTCGCCCCCACCAGCTTGTAGGGCACCCCGCCCCGTACGAAGGCCTCCTCCAGCGAGCGCGACTGGGCGTTGGTGCGATACATCACCGCCAGATCTCCGGGGAAGCGGCCCTCCTCGGTCATCAGCCGCTCGATCTCCTGAAGCACGTACTGAGCCTCTTCCTGCTCGTCGTAAGCCTCCATGGCGACGACGGGAACCCCGGGTTCGTTCTCCGTCCACAGTCGTTTCTGGACGCGCTGCACGTTGCACGAGATGACGTGGTGAGCTGTATCCAGGATCATCTGTGTGGACCGGTAGTTCTGTTCCAGAAGAACCACCTGCACGTCCTTGTAGTCATCCCGGAAGCGCTGCACATTGCGGAAATCCGCCCCACGCCAGGCGTAGATGCTCTGATCCTCGTCGCCCACGACGAAGAGGTTCCTGTGACGCCCAGCGAGCAGCTTCAGAATGATGTATTGTGCAACGTTGGTGTCCTGAAACTCGTCCACGAGAATGTGCTGGTACTGCCTTTGGTACTTGTCGAGCACCCCCTGGTTCTCGCGCAACAGTCGCACCGTCACCATCAGCAGGTCGTCGAAGTCGAAGGCATTGTTCTCCAGCAGAAGGCGCTGGTATCGGCGGTAGACCCGCGAGACGACCTCTTGTTCGTAGCTCGCAGCCACGTAGTCCCCGGGACCGATCAACTGGCTCTTGGCTCTGGAGATGCCATCCAGGATACCGCGAGGGCCGAGGTCTCCGTCATCGAGGTTGAGCTCCTTCAGGGACCGACGAACCAGGCTGATCTGATCCGCAGTGTCATAGATGACGAAGTCCCTATCGTAAGGGATGTGGGCGGCCTCGCGGCGGAGGATGCGTACACAAGCAGCGTGGAAGGTACCGATGGTGATCTGGCGAAGGACGCGATCCCCGAGTAACTCGTGGAGACGCTCTTTCATCTCGCGCGCGGCCTTGTTGGTGAAGGTAACGGCCATGATCCGGTAGGGAGACACGCCTCGATTCTTCACCAGGTGGGCCACGCGATGTGTAAGCACCCGGGTCTTGCCGCTGCCAGGCCCGGCGACGACCAGAATGGGTCCGTCCGGTGCTTCCACAGCCTTTCGCTGGGCCGGGTTCATTTGCGCAAGGATACCTTCCATGCCCACCTCGATCACCTGGGGATTCT
The DNA here is from genome assembly GCA_034430275.1 of Anaerolineae bacterium. Taxonomy (GTDB): domain Bacteria; phylum Chloroflexota; class Anaerolineae; order UBA7937; family B3-Chlor; genus JAUVXJ01. The sequence goes on from DAOUEW010000378.1 coordinate 2,607, forward strand.
AACATAGGACGCCTCCCGAGGGGAAGACCAGCCTTCACACAGGCGGTCACACGAGCCCAGCGGGGAACGGCTGCCGCTAGCATCGGAGGAGGCGCAGCTCAGGAACGTAGATCACAGCCTCGTATCGAGAATGTCTCCGCTGTTACTATGCGAAAGGTGCGGAAGAGCACGAGCGCCAGAGCCCCCCACAATCGCATGGGACGCTGGCAGGAGAGCTACATGCGAAGCTGACAGTTGCTCGCCCGGCCGCAGTGCGCAATGCGAGCTGGCTCCCATCGGATCGCCGAGTTGCGATCGCCTCTGGTTCGCCTAGCTGCCAGCACGAGGGTTCTTGTCACCGCACACCTGAACCTGGGCGCGGCCGGACGCGACCCTGCGCTGGCGTGTGTCCGTTCTGCCCTACTCACCCTTTGGCTTGACGCTGGCCGCAAACCGCCTTATAATGTTGCGCGTGTCCCATGGCCTTCGTCGAGATGAGCGCAGCATGATTGACCAGGAGCAGTCTGACCAGGCTTTCCAGGAACTGCAGGCGGTGCTCGGGCAACGAGCCACCAAGGAAAAGACTTACCGCCTCGGCTACAGCCGCGATTGGAGCCCCCGCCACCGTTCCCACGTCGACCTCCCCGACATCGTGGTCGTGCCCAGGACCACTGACGAGGTGGTGGAGATCGTGAAGATCGCCTACCGCCACCGGACCCCCGTCGTACCCTTCGGCGGCGGCACAGGCATGGGCGGAGGCGTAGCAGCCTGGAAAGGCGGCATCGTCATCGAGACCAAGAGCCTCAACCAGATCCTGGAGCTGGACGAGGCCAACATGATGGTCACCGTCCAGGCTGGTCTCAATATCTGGGAGCTCAACGAGGCGCTGGCGCGCAGTGACCTGTGGTTTCCCCACCAGCCAGAGAGCAAGCGGGTCTGTACCATCGGTGCCTCCATCGGCTGCGACAACGATTCCACCTTCGGCGTACGCTATGGGAAGATCCTCGACGTCTTGAGCAACGTGGTGATGGTCACCGGAGCGGGAGAGGCTGTACGCTTCGGCCGGTGCAAGGCAGCCTTCACCTCCAGCGGTTTCAAACTACTGGACCTCATCGTGGGGTCCGAAGGGACCCTGGGGGTAGTCACAGAAGCAACTTTGAGGGTATTCCCTTTGCCCGAAACGAGACTGGTCAGGGGCTTCGTTTGCCGCAGTCTCGAAGACGGCATCAGAGCCCTGGAG
>DAOUEW010000379.1:0-4980 GCA_034430275.1 Anaerolineae bacterium
AGTCACTGTTTGTCGTAGCCTGGACGTCCCAGCGGTCTGGAGCCGGCACTCCGCCGTGACTGGTGGCCTTCTCTACGTGGCCACTATACCCTGGGATCGAGAACATCTCGCAATCCATCACCGATAAGGCTCCAACCCACGGAGAAGAGTACGATCGCCGCTATGGGTGGAAGGTAAGCGTACCAATACTGGAAAGCGTTGGAGGGCGTGCCAATGATCCAGTTGCGACCGGTGTTGAGCATCCAGCCCCAATCAGCCAACCCCCGACGCCCTGAGAGGCCCAGGAATGTGAACACAGCGCCCAATACCACCATGGCACCGACGTCGGAGGCGGCAAGCACAAAAAGTCCTTGTGGAATGTTGGGTAGTATGTGCCGCAGAATGATGTGTCGGCCACGCGCCCCCAGGGTCACGGCCGCCTCTACGTACTGTCTAGATCTCTCGGCCAACACATTCCCGCGCACCAGGCGGGCATACTGCATCCAGCCAAAAAGGACGAGTGAAACCACGATGACCGCATCGACGCCACTCCCGGCCCCAAGACTCGCCAGCCCCAAGGGACCGAAGAATGCCAGCATGACCAACGTAGCGGGCACGATGGGAAAGGCCAGAAAAGCATCTGTGATTCTCATGATCACAGCGTCCATCCAGCCACCGTAGTAGCCGGAGATGAGCCCTAAGGCCAGGCCAATGACGAGCCTGGCCGCAGTCACGGAGAGTCCTATACGGAAAGCTATGTGGCTGCCCCACACCAACCCGTAGAACACGTCAAAACTCTGCTCGGTGGTGCCCAATGGGTGCCCCGCGCGCGGCGGCTCAGGCTCCACTCGGTAACTGGTCCTGGGCATGGTATAGGGGTCATCTCCCTCAGGTGGTGCGATGATTGGCGCTGCGATGGCCACGGCCACGAAGCTCAACACTATGACTATCCCCAGCAACAATCCAGGGTTCAGCAACCGTCTCGCGCGCCACCGAGGAATGGCATGCCAGCCAGGGATAGATACCGGCTTGGTCGCCGACCTTCCTGCTGTCGTGGCCTGCACATACGATCCAAGGCTCGGGGTAAACGGAGCACCCCCTGCCTTGACGGTCGCCTCCTCTACCAGCGTCATCCTGTCAGATAGGGTAGTGTACCCGTAGCTCACAGCGACCCTACCCAGGAACTGCTCCACGGCCTCGACCACACGCCAGACATTGACGACGAGCAGCGTGTGTTCTCTCGACAGACCCGCACGGCTCACCGCCTGATTCACTCGCTCCAAAGCCGATTCGCACTGGCGGGCGTCTTCCGCGTCCAGACGATCTCTCAGACGGCGAAGGGCCGTCGAGCAGTCTTCACCCAGTTGCAGTGACTTTTCGTACAGTGGGTCCGACACGACGGCGGTTGACGTTCCGGCATCTGCTGCCAGCTTCTGGCCCATGAGCCTCAAGGAATGCTGATAGAGATCCAACTGGGCCAAACACTTGCGGAGTTCTCCGTGGTGGCCGCTCTCAACTCTCGCCATTGACCGGGGTTGTCCTCCCTAGTAGATCCTGACTCGAGGGTCCACCACAGCGTACAGCAGATCCGCGACAAGGCTAGCCGTGACCGTCACCACACAGGCGAATACGGCGAAGCCCACCGCCACTGGGATATCCGTGCCAGCCATGGCTTCTGCGGAAGCTCGCCCGACACCGTTGATGTTGAAGACGCTCTCGACGACGACAACACCGCTGATGAGCATCGAGACAGCCACCCCTCCAGTGGAAACCACCGGCAACAGTGCATTACGCCGCACATGGCGACTGAACACCTGTCTCTCGGGAGCCCCCTTGCTTCTCGCAGTGGTGACGTAGTCACGTCGAAGCACGTCCAGCATCGAGGAGCGCATGATCCTGGTCAAGAGGGCCCACTCGGCAAGAGCTAGACTGACGGCCGGGAGAACGAGATGCCTGATAGCGTCCCAGAATACCCTGAGGTCCAGGTTGAGCAAGGCGTCCACAGTGTACATCCCGGTATAGCTCTGGAATTGGTCGGAGTGAATGATCGCCCCAGCCCACACGCTGAGACGTCCAGGAGGAAACCACTCCAACCAAGCATAGAACACGTTCATCAGAATCAGGCCCAGGATGAAGGACGGGAACGCCCAGCCCAGGAAAGTGGCGGCGCGGATGAGGTGATCCGGGAACCTGCTGCGGTATCGTGCCGCCATGTTACCCAAGGTGAGGGACAGTGCAACGCAGGGCACCATGGAAGCCAATACCAGTTCCCCTGTCGCTGGTGTGCGCTGGAGCAACCCTTCTAGCACCGGCTGCTGCCAGTAGGGCGAGTACCCCCAGTCCCCCGTGGCTAGCAGCCGCAACCAGCGAAGGTATTGGACCGGCCAGGGCTGGTCGAGACCGTAGAGGCGGATGGCTCTCTCAACGAGTTCGGCTTCTTCGTCGGGCAGGAGGAACCTGTTAGTGGTCGGTACGTAGATCCTTGCGCGCGCCTCCACGGGCAGTCGCCACATGAAGGAGAAGAGGATAAGCGTGACGAGGAATATGATTGCCGGCAGAACCAGTAGCCGTCGGAGCACGTACGAGATCAAGTCACGATCCTTTCCGGCATGTACTGGACAGGACCAAACGACTCGGGCGCGACTCGGCGCCAGAGGTCCCCCTATACTACACCGGTTTCGTGCCCCTTAGATTCACTCATCCCTCAGTTCACTCGCCAGCAAGCCACCCAGTGGTCGTGCGACACCTCCTTGAACTCGGGCTCCTTCTCCTCACAGACGTCCATCTTGACCGGACACCTGGTCACAAAGTTGCAGCCCACAGGAGGGTTCGCCGGGCTGGGTACGTCACCGACGAGGATGATGCGCTTTCTGGTCTCCTCCACGACCGGGTCGGGGATAGGAACAGCGGACAGTAGCGACTGAGTGTAGGGTTGCAGCGGGTTGTCGTAGAGTTCAGCCCGATCTGCAATCTCGAATATCTTGCCGAGATACATGACTGCTATGCGATTGCTGATGTGCCGCACCACGCTGAGGTCGTGGGCGATGAACAAGAAAGTCAGCCCCAACTCGGCCTGTAGATCCTCGAGCATGTTGATGATCTGCGCCTGAATAGAAACGTCCAGGGCGGAAATGGGCTCGTCCGCAACGATGAAGCTGGGGTTCAGGGCCAGAGCCCTGGCTACACCGATTCTTTGTCGTTGGCCGCCGCTGAACTCGTGAGGATAGCGATTGACGAAGTAGGGGTTGAGCCCCACAACCCGAAGCAGCTCTTGCACGCGCTCTCGCTTCTGCTTGCCCTTGGCGATTCCGTGCACCTCGAGCGGTTCGCCGATGATGCTGCCCACAGTCATACGGGGATTAAGCGAGGCATAGGGATCCTGGAAGATCATCTGCATCTCGCGCCGCATGGACCGGAGCTTCTGCCCCTTCATCTCGACCAGGTTCTGCCCCTCGAACACAACCTCTCCGGCCGTGGGCCGGTATAGCTGGAGAATGCAGCGCCCCACCGTGGTCTTCCCGCACCCGCTCTCCCCCACGAGGCCAAAGGTCTCTCCGCGACGAACGAAGAAACTCACATCATCCACGGCCTTGATATCCCCGACGCGCCTCTGGAAGACCCCACGCTTGATGGGGAAGTACATCTTCAGGTTGTTGACTTCCAGCAGTACGTTGTTCTCGCCAGCCATTATCGCTTCCTCTCTTCACTGATCTCAACCCAACATGCCACCTCGTGTCGGGGCGCCACGCTGCGCAGCTCCGGCCGCTCCGCGCAGCGGTCAATGCGATAATCGCAACGAGCGGCAAATGGACAACCAGCCGGCAGATCGATGAGGTCCGGCGGCAACCCGTAAATGGGCGTCAACTTCTCCTTCTTGTGCATGTCCAACCGGGGCACAGAACCCAGCAGTCCCAGGGTATATGGATGACGCGGGTCTGCGTACAGATCTTTCACGTCGGCCGACTCGATGATGAAACCCGCATACATGACCACCACCCTGTCCGCAATCCCCGCTACGATGCCCAAGTCGTGGGTAATCCAGATGATGGCCATGCCGATCTCATCCCTCAGCTCCTTCACAAGCTCGATGATCTGGGCCTGGATGGTCACGTCGAGGGCTGTGGTAGGCTCGTCGGCGATCAGGATCTGAGGGTTGCAGGAAAGGGCCATCGCGATCATGGCTCTCTGTCTCATGCCACCACTGAACTGATGTGGATAGTCATCGAGCCGGTCTTCGGCCTGAGGGATCTGCACCATCTTCAGCAACTCTGCCGTCCGCTCCCGAGCCTCCTTGTTGTTCATACCCATGTGCAGCATCAGCGCCTCACTGATCTGCTGATTGATCGTGAGAACGGGGTTTAGAGAGGTCATAGGATCCTGGAAGACCATGGCCATCTTGTTACCCCTGATGGAGCGCATCTCGTTATCGCTCAACTGCATCATGTCTCGCCCTTCGAACATGACCTCGCCGGCCTCAATCTTGCCCGGAGGCTGCGGGATCAGACGCAGGATGGAGAGCACGCTGACGCTCTTACCGCACCCGCTCTCTCCCACGATGCTCAGAGTCTCCCCCTCGGTCACATCCCAGGATACTCCGTTCACGGCCTTCACGACACCGTCGTCCGTATAGAACCGTGTCTTGAGATTGGACACATCAAGCAAAGCCACTTTGTTTGCCTCCTCGCCAGTCTACTGCCACAAACCCCGTGAGGCATACGTGAATCGCCCAACCTACGCTGGCCGTAGGGGCAGTCTGCCTCCAACGGAGTGGAATATACCCAATCGATCACGCCTTGTCAAGTCAGACAATACGATGCAAGGAATCGGGCCGCGCGCAGCCAGTGGCGATGCCACAAACAAACTGCACCTCAGAGGGAGTCAGCCACGCAGAAAGCATGAGATTGTTCCCGTCGACGCCCCCCAGCCGTGGCCAAGACTCTCCCACGGGTACCTTCTACGCCGCATCCCGTGACCATTCCGACGTCTTCTCCTCCCTCCCAT
>DAOUEW010000380.1:0-6083 GCA_034430275.1 Anaerolineae bacterium
ATCGAAGGCTACGTCTTCGTCTCGTGCGTATCCAGCCAACAGCTCGACAACACAGCGAGAGGCATCATCAAAGCCTTCCAAGAACTGTACCCGTCCACCGGTGGTCAGCCCAACATCCCCTGCGTGCTCGTCTTCCGCGGTGCGTGGGATGACGTGGCCATAGACCTGTTCCAGCAGCATGGGATCAGTGACGGACGGTGGATCAAGGTCCTGGGTAGGGACACGGCGGAGATCGAGGCCGCGAAGATCTTCGACGCGTTGTACAAGGAGTGGAAGAGCGAGACGGGAGGCTTCGCATGAGCGTGCTGGAGTTTGAAGTACGGTCCGGAGGGACCATCAGCATAGACCTGGAGAAGTGCAGGTCGTGTGAGACGAAGGCCTGCGTGAAGATATGCAGCACCACCGGGATGGGCCAGATTCTGGAGCTGAAAGACGGTCTGCCGGCTCTGAAACCCACTCTCGAAGAGGTGAAGCGAGGGGCTTGCACAGAGGATCTAGCTTGTGAGCTGGATTGCCGGTTGTACGGCAACAAGGCCATCGTCATCACGCTGCCCCTTCCCCAGTTGGATGACTACCTGGCGGGTCTGTCGGAGAGACCCACCTACATGAGGGGGGCGTAATGGCTATTCTGATCGACGAGAACACCCAGGTCCTGGTGCAAGGCATAACTGGCAGGGAAGCGCAGATACGTGTGCGCCTGATGAAGGAATACGGCACGAAGGTGGTGGCGGGCGTGACCCCGGGACGCGGGGGCCAGACGGTGGAGGGGGTACCCGTCTACAACACCGTGCAAGAGGCCAAGGAACGTCATCCTGGGATCACGGTGACCTCGGTCTTTGTGCCCGCTCGCGCCGCGAAGACGGCGGCCTTCGAATCTATCGACGCCGGCATCAACGTGATCACCCTTCACCCGGAGAGGGTGCCCCAGCAAGACATGCTGGAAGTGATCGCCTATGCCCGCCGGAGCGATGCTCGCGTCATCGGCCCCAACACCATTGGCCTGGTCAGCCCCGGCAAGAGCCTGGTGGGTATGATCGGGGGACGGGCGGACCTGGCGAAGGAGTTCTTCCAGCCAGGTCCCGTAGGTGTGATCTCCAGGAGCGGAGGCAACACCACCACCCTGGCCTACTACATGAACGCCGCGGGCCTGGGCCAGACGACGGCCATCGGCATGGGCGGAGACGCCTTCGTGGGCACGACCCTCATCGAACTCCTGGCAGAGTTCGAGAAGGACGACGAGACGGAGATGGTGGCCTTCTTTGGAGAGATCGGCACCAGCGTGGAAGAGGACGCGGCCGAGTTCATCAAGGCTGGTGGCTTCACCAAGCCCTTTGTGGGTTACATCTCCGGACGTTACGCTCGATCAGACGTGCGTTTCGGTCACGCAGGAGCCATAGTATCGCGCGGCAAGGGCACCGCCCAGGGCAAGGTGGAAGCGCTGCGGGCAGCGGGGGCCCACATGGTAGACCACTTCGGCGACATCGGCCGTGTGGCGGTGGACGTCCTCACCGAGCATCGGAAGACCCGCGGGAAGTAGAAAGGTGGCGTCTTCGGGAATGACCAAGGACAGTTGGACCTCACGCCTGCCCTCCACGGTAGAGATGGTGGAGGTTGGCCCACGCGATGGGCTCCAGATCATCCAGGACTTCGTGCCTACGGAAAGGAAGATCGAACTGGTGGATTCCCTCTTTGCGGCCGGCATACGCCGCATGGAGGTTACCTCCTTCGTGCACCCCAAGTTCGTTCCGCAGTTGAAGGATGCGGCAGAGGTGCTGGCAGGCGTCGACCGGGACGACCGGGTGTGCATGGCTATGGTGCCCAACATGAAGGGAGCGGAACGGGCGGTCGAGACACAGGTGGACATGCTCGATGTCATCGTATCCGCCAGCGAGAGCCACAACCGGAGCAACGTGCGCCGGTCCATCGATGAATCGCTGGAGGGCTTCGTCCCCATCTTCGAACTGGCCAGGGACGCGCACATATCGGTACGGGCGAGCCTCGCAACCTCGTTTGGCTGTCCGTTCGAAGGAGACGTACCCGTAGCCCAGGTGCTCAGGGTATGCGAGCGCCTCTTTGAGCTCGGCGTGATGGAGGTAGCCCTGTGTGACACCACCGGGATGGCCAACCCCGTTCAGGTAAGCAAGGTCGTCCGCGCTTGTCTCGATGAGATCCCAGAGATCCAGTGGGCCGCCCATTTCCACAACACCAGGGGAGCAGGTTCCGCTAACCTCCTGGCCGCGCTGATGGAGGGCGTCACCATCTTCGATGCTTCCATCGCCGGACTGGGCGGTTGTCCCTTCGCTCCCGGGGCCACAGGCAACGTTCCCACCGAGGACATGGTGCACATGCTGCACGAGATGGGAGTGGAGACGGGGATAGACTTGCCCGCTCTGCTCGGGACCGCTCAGCTAGCTGAGGAGATCATCGGGGAGGTTCTGCCGGGACAGGTGATGAAGGCAGGAAGGACCTGCGACCTGCACGCGGTCCCGGTGCTCGACGACTAGTACCGACTGAACTGCTTCCGCTCCAGGAAACGCCCCCCGCCGCGCTGGCCGAGGAACTCGTCATCCCGAACGATGATCCTGCCCCGGGCGAGGACCAGTTCTGGATAGCCACTGACCGTGATGCCCTCGTAGGGGCTGTAGTCTACATTCATGTGCAGATTCTCCACAGTCAGTGGTTTCTCTTTGCTCGGATCCCAGATCACGAGGTCGGCGTCCGAGCCGACGGCGACGGTACCCTTCTGGGGGTAGAGCCCGAAGATCCTGGCCGGGTTGGAGGCCACGAGCTCCACGAACCGGTTTAGAGAGAAACGCCCCTTGTTCACGCCCTCGTGATACAAGAATGGTACTCTGGTCTCGATGCCAGGCATACCGTTGGGGATCCTGGTGAAATCGTTCCTCCCCACGTCCTTCTGTCCCACGAGGTTGAAGGGGCAGTGGTCCGTCCCTATAGAGTCCACGTCACCTGCCGCGATGCCCCGCCATAGTGCTTCCAGGTTCTCAGCCTCTCGCAAGGGGGGGGAGATGACGTACTTGGCACCGTTGAAGCCCGGCTCGTCGTACCTGTCCACGTCCAGCAGCAAGTACTGCGGGCACGTCTCCACCAACACCGGCTGGTCGGCGTCCCGCGCCCTTCTGGCCGCGTCGAGCGCCCCCACACAGGTCAGATGTACGATGTGTAGCGGTGCGTCGGCGATGGAGGCCAGGGTCACCGCACGCTGGGTCGCCTCCGCTTCGAAAGCGGCAGGCCGGCTCCGCGGATGCCAGCGAGGTTCGGTCTTGCCCTCCTCCAGCAGTCTGGCGGTCATATAGTCCACCAGCCAGCCGTTCTCGCAGTGTACGTTGACCAGACCTCCGATCTCCTTGGCCCTCGAGAACACGCGAAGGAGCTCATCGTCCCTGAGCCGCTCCGGGTACGCCAGATAACACTTGAAACTGGAGATGCCCGCGCTGATCATCTCCTCCATCTCAGCGAGCACATCCTCTCTGGCATCGGTGATGGAGACGTGCAAGCCGTAGTCAATGGCTACTTTGCTGTCCGCTCGAGAGCGCCAGGTCTCGACAGCTTGGCGCAGCGTACCACCTTTCGTCTGCTCTGCGTAGTCTATGATGGTGGTCGTCCCGCCGAAGGCTGCCGCCACGGTCCCCGTGTAGAAGTCATCGCACGAGACGGTGTCCATGAACTCCAGTTCCAGGTGGGTGTGGGGGTCAACGGCACCGGGCAACACGTACTTGCCGCTGGCGTCCAAGGTCTCGCGACCCTGGAGATCCTGGCCGATTTCGGCCACCCGGCCGTCCTGTATGCCCACGTCGGCCCCGTAGGAGTCCCTGGCGGTCACGACGGTGCCACCTTTGAGAACGATGTCCATAGCCTCGTCTTCCCCTTCCGCTTTGAAGCTCGCCTGTCCAGCGCAGGCGCGGCTCGTGGGGATCCATCCACGAGTATAGCACAACACACCGTTGGCGGCCCACCGAGCGCTCTTCGCGGCCTCCGATGGGCACGGGGGTGGGCAGTGGTCACCACGTCGGCCCAGCCGCGAGAGATGCAGCGGCGTCGCGCGGGGTGCCACCCCATGCACTCGGGACGCCCTCTCTCCCCACTTCCTCTCGTTTCGAGCCACGGCTCGCCTGCCCCTCTGGGCGTCGGCGACTCGCCTCTGGCGCAAGATTGTGCTAGTCTATTGGGAAACGTGGCCCGGACGGTGGCACTCAGGGCGAAGGGCCGCATCCACCGTCCGCCTGGTCAGACCACAGAGTGTGGTTCTCCAGGGAGGCCTTGTTCTACCACGAGGTGATCTATGGAAAGAGTGAGGAGGAGCGCTGGTCAGGCCGTGGTCGATGCCCTGGTGGCCGAGAAGGTGGACTTGGTCTTCGGCCTGGCCGGGTCCCACATCCACGCCATCTGCGATGCACTCATAGATACCGAAGGCATCAGATTCGTCGTCTGCAAGCACGAGAATAATGCCGCCTTGATGGCCGACATGTACGGCAGGCTGACCCAGCGGCCTGGCGTTTGTCTCGTCACCGCTGGACCAGGAGCCACGAACTCTATGACGGGGGTAGCGCAGGCGTTTGCGGCGGCGTCTCCCGTCGTCCATATCTCAGGGACGGTGCCCAGACGAGCCAAGAAGGGCTCGTTCCACGGCCTTGATCGCCCAGGCTTCTTGCGCCAGGCCTTCGAACCGGTGACCAAGTGGTCGGTGCGCGTGGACGAGGTGGAAGACACTCCCAGGATCCTGGCTGAAGCCTTCTCCGTCGCCAACTCTGGACGGCGAGGTCCGGTGCACGTCGAGCTGCCCGAGGATCTGCTGCTTGAACCCCCGACGGAGATCTGGCAGTACCAGGGTCGACCGGTAGAGCCCGCTGCGCTCGACGAGGAACTGGTGGAGCGCCTGGCGGAGATGCTGGTCACCGCGGAGCGGCCCATGATCTGCGCCGGGGCAGGCGTGCGCAATGCGGGTGCCAAGGCAGACCTGATGAGACTTGCAGAGTCGCTGGGAGCGGCTGTCGTCTTCCCACGCAACGCTTTCGACGTATTCCCCTACACTCATCCCCTCTGTGTCGGACCTCTCAACTCCTACCCTCCCAACCCTTTCCCAACGCAGCTCATTGAGGAGTCCGACCTGTTGGTGGTGATCGGAATGCGCGCCGGAACGGCGTCTGCTGAGTTGCTGGACGCTCACGGTCCGGCCAGGTGCGTCTATCTGACCCCCGAGGGCGAGTCGGACCAATCGGAGCGAGCTGAGCTCAACGCCTCTGTGGACTGTGGGAGTATGCTGAGCGCTCTGGCCGACCGTATAGCCCAGGGCCACGAAGCGTCTCCCACCTGGGCGGAGACGCGAATCGCCGAGCTGAAGGGGCTCTTGAGGGCCGGCATGAATGAGATGCTGGAGAGCTATCGCGGCCACAGGCCCATACACTTCGGGCTCGCCCTCCAAGAACTGGGTTCCTTGATGGACGAGGATGCCCTAGTGGTGGGCGATATCGGCAACCATGGGGTGTGGTCCTCTGGGTGGTTCGAGCTGTACGGCAAACAGACGCTGGTGGAACCGGGACCGTGGGGGGCGATGGGTTTCGCTCTCCCGGGCACCATCGCCGCCAAGCTGGCTTACCCTGACCGGCAGGTCGTGGGAATCACGGGAGACGGGGCTTTCCTGATGTCGTGTAGCGATTTCGGCACGGCGCTGGAGGAAGGTGCCAACGTGGTCATTGTGGTGCTGGACGACCGGCGGTACGGCATGATCCACGCCCTCCAGACCAAAGACTACGGGCGCACCATCGCCACGGAGTTGAGGACCCCGGATCTCGTGAAGTTCGCCGAGAGCTTCGGCGCCCTCGGGATCAGGGTAGAAGACGATGCTGAAGTGCGGCCCGCCCTGAGCCGGGCACTGGAAGCCGACGTGCCCGTGATCGTGGACGTGATCTGCGGCCACGACTTCCCCCACCCCACTCCGGTGGAGTGGCTCGCCGCAGGGGGATCTTGACCCGGACCTCGTTGTCGGCCCCAGGCGGCCCCACGGCCAATGGAACCTCTGCCCGACCAGGTCGGATGAGCCGGCCCCAGACCAGAGATCAGCTCTC
>DAOUEW010000381.1:0-2546 GCA_034430275.1 Anaerolineae bacterium
GTGAGCAAGGCAGAGGTGGCCATCGTGGACGTGATGCCCACCATCTTGCACCTGATGGGCGTGCCCATCCCGGAGGACGTGGACGGAGAGGTCCTGGTCTAGCTCTTGGCCTGGGGCGCTCTCTAGCGCTCTTTTCGAGAGCGACTGCGCCCCTCCTCCAGTTCGATCTCCAGCCCGCCGCTGAGGGCGGCCACCAGGTTGTACAACCAGCCCGCCAGGTTGCCGAACACCAGGAACACCATCCCCCCCAAAGTACAGCCGATAGCCACAGTGACCAGGGCCACCGACCACGAGAGGCCGTCCAGGATCGTGGCCGTTCGGAGAGCCGAGTCGAGATCTAACAGCGACACCACGTCCACCGGTATACTCTGACCGAGGAGGTGTATCTCCACCTGCTGCCAGCCCTCCAGCAGGCGATGCACGCCGCCGACCAGCAGCAGGCCGCAGCCGCCCAGGAGAAGGCTGGGGAAGAGGCTCACCAGCGCCCCCAGCACGCACCCGAACTTGGACAGCGAACCAGGAGCGATACGTCTTACCCTGTACCTCATGGGCACCTTCTCCCTTTCTGCTGGATGCTTCCAGGCAGCCAAGCGCATTATACGTTACTCCAGTCGCCCCATCAAGAGCCCCCGGCCTCACGTCGCACCATTGCGCGTGTCCAGCCATGCCCAGCAGAAGCAGGGTGTGGGGTTACGGTTTCGGAGTCGCCGCTGGACGGCCCTTCGATACGACCTTCGGTCTACTCAGGGTGCGTCCAGCGGCGAAGCTAATCGAAACCAGTTCGGAGTGACGTCCAGCACCCGCTTTTCCCTCACTCTGCGGAAGGGATATTGACTTTTGCAGTTCGCCCCTCTATAATCGAGCCGCCTTAGAGAGACTGCGATGGCAGATATTCCCCGTTCCAGACCCAGAAACACGCTCCTGGACTCGGTCCTCGCCGCCGTCTTGTTTGGCGGCTCCCTGCTGGTCTACCTGAGCACCCTGGCTCCGTCCGTGGCCACCATCTTCGACGACAGCCTGGAGTTCCAACTGGTCTGCTACCAGCCAGGCATCGCCCACCCGTCGGGTTACCCCCTCTACACCCTCCTGGGCAAGCTGTTCACCTTCCTGCCTGTGGGAGACGTGGCCTACCGCGTGAACCTGATGTCCGCCGTCTTCGGGGCACTAGCGGTGGCCCTCACCTATGCCACCTTGAGGCTACTGACCAAGCACAGGGTTCCCGCCCTCCTCGGCGCCGCCACCTTCGCCGTATCGCCGGTATTCTGGTCCCAGGCGGTGATCGCCGAGGTCTATACCCTCAACGCGGTCTTCGTAGCAGCCACGCTCTTTCTGCTCCTGGCCTGGGCTCAGGCCCACGAGAGGCAGCCCGCAGCAGAAAACGGCCGGTGGCAGGATCCCATCACGCTGCTCTCTATGCTGGCCCTGGTCTACGGACTGAGCCTCACCCACCACAGAACCATGCTCCTCCTGGCCCCTGCCGCCCTCGTCTTCGTGGTCGCCGTGGACCGCAGTCTTTTCACCAGGGGCAGGTTGCTGGCCAGGCTGGCGCTGCTCCTCATAGCTCCCCTTGCGCTGTATCTCTACCTGCCGTGGAGGGGCATGACGATGTCCTCCCTCAACGGGGTCTACCAGAACACGCTGGGCGGTTTTCTCTCCTACGTCGCTGCGGGATCGTACGGCATCTTCCTCACCGAGAACCCCCTGGCCCAGAACCGGGACCTGGCCTTCTACGCCACCCTGCTGCGCCATCAGTTCACCTGGATGGGGATAGCCCTGGCCGCTGCGGGCCTGGTGTACTCCCTTCGAAAGTGGAGAGAGGCCGTGCTGCTGGTCCTGTTCGCATTGACCACCATCCTCTTCGCTTTCGGCTATCGAGTTCCCGACATCGAGGTGTTCCTCATTCCCCTGTTCCTGGTCTGCGCGTTGTGGATCGGCAAGGGCTTCGCCTTGCTGTGGAAGCTCGCTCTGGCCCTCGTGCGCAGGGTATTCAAGCGAGAATCCACCACGCTCCAAACCGCTCTCTGCACCTGCCTCCTGGCCAGTGGCGCCCTCTTGCCCCTCTTCCTGTGGCAGCAGAACCGCGCCCAAGTCGATCTTAGCCAGCGCTGGGAGGTGCACGACTATGGCGTGGACGTGCTGAGTCTGCCCCTGGAGGAAGACGCGGTCATCGTGGGCATCCTGGGGGAGATCACCCTGCTCAACTACTTCCAGCAGACTGAGAGCCTGCTCCCGGACCTGGTCACCATCCCCGCCGACACGGAGGAGGAACGCCTCGCTGTGGTCAGGGATCAGATGAAACAGGGACATCCTGTCTACCTGACCCGGCCTCTGGCGGGCGTGGAGCAGGAGTACCACCTCGCCTCTCTGGGACCCCTGGTCCGGGTCATCGACCGCCCTGTGACCCTGCACGAGGAGCCGGAGCAGGCACTGTCCCTTCCTTTCGGTGAAGCCATTCTCCTCACCAGGTACGAAACAGAGATCAGAGATACCCACGTGGGGCCAGTGCTACGACTGAGCCTCCACTGGGAGACCCTTGCTGAGATAAG
>DAOUEW010000382.1:0-26813 GCA_034430275.1 Anaerolineae bacterium
ATGCAGGACCAGCATCGGGAGTACCTGGTCATGGGAGCCGATAGTGCCGCTGCGCAAATCGATCAGAAAGCCGATGGCGTTGCCGTGGTGGCGGTCGTCTCAGGACCTGGCCTCTGTGACGTCTTCGGCAGCCTTGGGGTGCGCACCATCGTGCCCGGGGGCCAGACCATGAACCCCAGCACTCAGGAACTGCTTCAAGCCATCGAGGACCTCAAAGAGAACGAGGTAGTGGTGTTGCCCAACAACGCTAACGTCGTGTTGGCGGCCCAGAAGGCCAGGGAGCTATCACAGAAGAACGTGGTCGTTGTACCCAGCGAGACCATTCCCCAGGGAATCAGTGCCCTTCTAGCCTTCAACTATCAAGCCGATCTCGAGAAGAACGCAGAAGCCATGGAGCAGGCGATACATAGCGTCGAGACCGCCGAGATTACCAGGGCCATCCGCTCCGTGAAGATCAACGGCCTGGAAGTAGAAGAAGGAGAGATCATCGGGCTGCTGAACGGAGAACTGACGGCCACGGGCAAGAGTATCGAGGCCGTGGCGGAGCAGATCTTGGAGCAGATGAAGGCTGACGAGCGCGAGATCATCACGGCCTACTACGGAGAGGACATGACGGAGTCCCAGGCCCAGGAGTTGATCGACCAACTCCGCGAGCGTTATCCTGAGCAGGAGTGGGAGCTGATAAACGGCGGCCAGCCCCACTACTACTACATCATATCGGCGGAGTGAGCGGTTCAGCCCGCCCCACGTCCCAGGAGTCGATCAGAATAGCGCGAGGCGCACCAGATGGCAAGAGTCAGAATAGTCACTGACAGCACAGCAGAGTTGGAGCCCGACATTGCCGAAGCGTTGGGCATCGCGGTCATTCCGTTGACCATCCACGTAGGCCACAAGGCCTACCAGGATGGAGTGGAGCTGGACTCTACCAGGCTCGCCGAGAGGCTCGAGAGCACGGATTCTCTGCCCTTCGCCACGGCTCCCACGCTGGAGGCGGTCGAGGAAGCCTATCGGGATCTCGGTAGTGGTACGGACAACATAGTGGCCATCCACGTCTCTGCCGGCCTCAGCAACACGGTTGAGCTGGCCCGAACTGCCGCAGTCTCGCTCATCGGGCAGCGACGCATCGTGGTTGTGGACTCGCTAACCACCTCGTTGGCCCTCAGGACTCTCGTTATCGCGGCTGGCGAGATATCCAGAAAAGGAGCCAGCCTCGATGAAGTAGTGAGGCTGGTCAGGGCCATGATTCCCCACGTCTATCTGGTCTTCTTCGTCGAAAGCCTGGAGTATCTCGAGCGGGGCGAACGCATCGGGAAGGCGGAGGCCCTCCTCGGCACCATGTTGAGCATCAAACCCCTCCTCATCGTTGAGGACGGCGAGATACTGCCGCTGGAGAAGGTCAGGACCAGGAATGGTGGTATTGACAAGCTCTATGAGTTCGTGACCGAGTTTCCCCATCTGGAGAAGATAGCCATTCTCAAAGGAGCCAGGGCCGCAACCCCATCGGAACTCGTGGAAAGGTTGCAGTCAGCGTACCCCAAGAGAGAGTTGGATCTGGTGACCTACGGCCCCGTGCTGGCCACCCACCTGGGACTCGAGGCCATCGGAGTGTTCGTCTACGAAGGGTTATAGTGCGCGATCAGGGACTAGGCTAGCAGGTATGGATTCTTCCTCATCCCCTTTCGAGAAGCTCGAAAAGATACTCAACCTCGAGAAGAACCTCAACTACACAGACCGAGCCGTAATTGGCGGCCTCGGCCAATTCGCCGCCTTCTGGCGGGAAGATGCCCAGCAAGGCAGCGACGATCCTACGTTGGCACAACTCATCCAGCAGACCAGCACGCTCCTAGCAGGCTACTCCCAGGAGAGCACCAGCAGACGTCGCGAGATCGTGGATGAGATCCTGGCCATGTGGGAGGGCGTCGAACCGAGCGTACCGGCAGAGAAGCCGGCACCCGCCAAACGCACGGCTCCCCGGTCGACAAGCACGTCAGCCCCCAAGAGCAGAACTGACCTTTCGTCCCCCGTGAGCGAGCTCCACGGGGTCAGCGACACGTACGCCAAGCGACTGGCCCGTCTGGGTGTGACCACTATCCAAGATCTGCTCTACCTCTTCCCCCACAGATACGACGACTACAGGTCTCTCAAGACCGTAGACCAGCTCGAGTACGGCGAGCAGGTGACCATCATCGCTACTGTTCGAGAGACGCAGGAGCGGACCAGCAAGCGAGGTCAAAGCATCGTCACCAGCACCGTGGCAGACGGAACAGGCGTCGTACAGGTGACGTGGTTCAACCAGCCATTCCTCGTCAGAAGGCTCAAGCCGGGCAAACAGATCGTGATCAGTGGCAAGGTGGACCAGTATCTGGGGCGTCTCACCTTCTCCTCACCCACCTGGGAGCCGCTGGATGAAGATCTGATCCACACTGCTCGGCTAGTTCCGGTGTATCCCCTGACCAGGGATATCACCGCCCGTTGGTTGCGCCGCATCATCAAGCGCACCGCCGACTACTGGTCACTCCGTCTTCCAGACCATCTACCACCCCCGGTGCGCGAACAGCGAGACTTGCTAGAGCTCGAAGTCGCCATACGGCAGATCCATTTCCCCGACAACAGGGAGATGCTGGAGAGGGCGCGCCGACGCCTGGCCTTCGACGAGTTGCTGATGATCCAGCTTGGAGTGCTCAAGCAGAGGCGCCAATGGCAGGAGAGATCCGGCCAGCCTGTGCAGATCGACAGCTCCCTGTTACGGACCTTCGTCGAGTCGCTGCCCTTCACGCTGACCTCCGCTCAAGAACGGGCTCTCTCCGAGATTCTGGGCGACTTGGAGAAGACCAGGCCCATGAGCCGTCTCCTCCAGGGCGATGTCGGCTCTGGCAAAACCGTCGTCGCCGCGGCCGCGATGCTGGTCACAGCGGCCAGCGGCATGCAGGCCGTCCTCATGGCTCCCACGGAGATCCTGGCCGAGCAGCACTATGCCAGTCTCGAGAACCTGTGGGGGGAACTCTGGCTTCCAGGCCTCACTAAGCTCTCGTCCCAACTGCGCTTGCTCACCGGCGGTCTCAAGCAATCGGACAAGGATCGCATCTACGAGGAGATATCGACGGGAGAGGCGAGGATCATCGTCGGCACACATGCTCTGATCCAGCAAGGGGTGGAGTACCACAACCTGGGCCTGGTGGTCATCGACGAGCAGCAGCGGTTCGGTGTGACACAGAGGGCCTCACTCCGTCAAAAGGGTCACAACCCCCACATGCTGGTGATGAGTGCCACTCCCATTCCCAGGACTCTGGCGCTGACCATCTATGGCGATCTGGACATCTCCACCATCGACCAACTCCCTCCCGGTCGCAAGGAGATCGTCACCCAATGGATGAGACCCAGAGAGCGAGAGCGGGCCTACGAATACGTGCGCGGCCGGGTGCGCGAGTCTCAGCAAGCCTTCATCATCTGCCCCTTGATCGAGGAAAGCGAGAAGATCGAGGCCAAGGCCGCCATTGAGGAGCACCGCAGACTACAGGAAGAGGTGTATCCCGACCTGCGGCTGGGGCTACTGCACGGTCGCATGACGTCGGAGGAGAAAGATGCCGTCATGCGGGCGTTCTACCAGGGTGATCTCGACATCCTGGTGTGCACGCCGGTGGTCGAGGTCGGCATCGACGTGCCTAACGCCACAGTCATGCTCATAGAGGGAGCCGATCGCTTCGGCCTGGCACAACTGCACCAGTTCCGCGGTCGCGTCGGTAGAGGGGACCAGCAATCATACTGCCTCCTTCTGGCAGACTCTCCGAGCGACACAGGGGCCCAGCGACTGAAAGTCATCGAAGCCACCCAAGATGGGTTCAAGCTGGCCGAGGAAGACCTGGCGATGCGAGGGCCGGGCGAGTTCTTCGGCACCCGCCAGAGCGGCTTGCCCGACCTGAAGGTGGCCCGCCTCGGCGACGTCAAAGTGCTCGAGGAGGCCCGTGCGGTCGCCCAGGAGATCTGGCAGGAAGATCCTACCTTGGAACTGCCACAGAACCGGCTCCTGGCCACCCGCGTGGAGGAGTTCTGGCAGAGGGGCAAAGGCGATCTGAGTTGATCGGAGTCTCGCACCGTTCCCGCACGGTCCGCAAGGCCGTCGTCTCGTGGGCGTCGCAGGTCCATAGACCGTTGCGCTACTCCCTCGACGCACGATGCACCTCCCTTAGGCCACGACGCTCGGCGCATCTGGCGTCCGTCCCCACCACTCCTGCCCTCAAGAGTTTTCCACAACTCACAGAATGTGATATAATACCTATCGTGCAAGTCGATTTCGACCACTTGCGGAGGTATCGTCCAGATGCGCACGGCCATCTTTCCTGGCACATTTGATCCCATCACCAATGGTCACCTTGACATCGCGAAAAGAGCAGCGGACCTGTTCGATCATCTGATCGTGGCCGTCTACGCTCACCCCATCAAGACCCTGCTCTTCTCCACCGACGAACGGCTGGAGATGGCCATGAAGGCCTTCCAAGGGTGGCCAAACGTCACTGTCGAGAGCTATGATGGGCTCACTGTCGACGTCGCGCGTGACAAGGGGGCCAAGGCCATCATCCGAGGCCTGAGGGTGGTGGGTGACTTCGAGTTCGAGTTCCAGATGGCACTGATGAACCGAACGCTCGCGCCGGACATCGAATCTGTCTGCCTGCTGACCACCAAGGAGTACTATTTCCTGAGTTCCAGCATCGTCAAGGAGGTGGCCAAGCTAGAGGGAGACATCAGTGGATTGGTGCCGCCTCACGTCGTCATAGCGCTCAGGAACAAGATCGAGGAACTCGGCGATGAGGCTATTGACAGGATCAAGATCACGACCATGCGCGACTGAGCGTAGCGCGATGGTCGACTCTCTCCAGGCACCAGCTCTTGGCAGGTGCCTCCAGGATAGGCTCCGGTAGGGGGTGATCACGATACAGGACATCTCTCTGCTCATCGATCGGTTGGAGAGCCTGCTCACTGACAGCAGGCGACTCCCTCTGACGTCCGGATCCCTGGTCAACAAGGAGGAATGCCTGGTCATCATCGACCAACTGCGCGTGGCGATTCCTCAGCAATTCGCAGAGGCCCGGCGCATCCAGGGAGAGCGCGAGCAGATCATCGCCCGTGCTGAGCAGGAGGCGCAGATGATTGTGGAGAGGGCGAGGGAAGAGGCAGAGCAGATACTTGACGAACACGGCCTCATACAAGAAATGGACAATCGGTCCGCCCTCCTCGCTGACGAGACCAGGCGCAAAGCTGAAGAGACGATGCGCGGCGCCGACGAGTATGCGATAAAAGTGCTGGGGGAATTGGAGGATCAACTGATCGCGCTACAGACCACCATCAGGAACGGTCTCGAGATACTACAGCAGGACGGGCGCACAGCAAGGCTGGCGGCCGAAACCGGCCTCGACGAACTGGAAGTGAAGCCCGATAGGGCAACCGATTAACAAACGGCGCCGACCGAGTGGACTGGGCCGGCCCGCAGAGATGCTAGAACTCATGGAAGCTCGCGACGAAACCACTATGAGAATCAACTGCGCCCAGCTTCTGAAGGGGCCAACGGGCGCAGCGCGGCGACTGGATCTGCTCGAGGACATCACTGGGATAGACGACGATCTCAATCTTGAGTCCCCTATTCGAGGACCTGTCAACCTGATCCGCACCGCAGACGGCATTCTGGTCACTGCGTCGCTGAAGACGGACCTGGAACTCGAATGCCGCCGCTGCCTCGAGCCGTTCTCGGCAACCGTCGAGCTGGACTTCCAGGAAGAGTTCCACCCCAGTGTTGACATCTCGACGGGGGCGAAGATACCCGTGGCCGACACCGAAGAGGATGGCACCGTCATCGACGAACAGCATGTGCTAGACATGACCGAGGTCGTGCGCCAGGCCATCTTCCTGGCCGTCCCGATGAGCCCGCTCTGTAGAGAGGATTGTCGCGGCCTGTGCTCGATGTGTGGGCAAAACCTCAACGAAGGGCAGTGCCAGTGTGTCGCGGAAACCGTGGACCCGCGTCTCGAGGTCCTGAAGGAACTTCTTTAGCCACACTGGTCAGAAACCTCGAAACCGAAGAATAGGAGTACATATCATGGGTGCCGTACCCAAGACAAGGATATCGAAGGCACGTAGAGGCGGACGTCGCAGTCATGAGGCTCTCCAGCCTCCACACCTCATCGCCTGTCCTCAGTGCCATGAGCCTCGTCTCCCTCACCACGTGTGCCCGTCATGCGGGTACTACAAGGGAGTAGAGGTGGCAAAGCCCAAAGCCAAGGGGGAGTAGAACCCTCCCGCCGCCGTGCCATGGCGGTCGAAGCGTTCACCATGCCGTGACGGGGATTCGGTTCGCATGGCCGGGCTGGACATAGCTCTCAGACCTGAGAGAGACAGCATAGATGCCGAAGAGACTGGCTCTGGTATTCCCAGGCCAAGGCGCACAGTATGTAGGGATGGGTCTCGACCTGTACGCGCGATACCCGCAGGTGCAGGATACCTTCGACGAAGCTGACCGCGTCCTGGGTATCCCCCTGTCCCGCCTGTGTTTCGAGGGACCTGAGCAGGAACTGAACGACACCATCAACACCCAACCCGCGATTCTGACCATGAGCGTGGCTGTCCTTCGGGCTATGGCTCACGCACGCGAGTTGGGTGAGGTACTCGTCGTCGCCGGTCACAGTCTGGGTGAGTACAGTGCCCTCGTCGCAGCCGGCGCGCTGTCTTTCTCCGACGCTGTGGCACTGGTTCGCGAGCGCGGTCGCCTGATGCAAGAAGCCGCTCGGCAACGTCCTGGCGGCATGGCTGCTATCCTGGGGCTGTCCACGGAAGTCGTGACCGAGGCCTGCCGAGAAGCACAGGAAGAGACCGGCACCATTGTGCAGGTGGCGAACCACAACTCGCCGGGGCAGACAGTGATCTCTGGTGAGCTCACGGGTCTGGAGACGGCTGCGCAGCTCCTCAAGCAGGGTGGCGCACGGAGGGTGGTTCCGCTCGCCGTCAGCACTGCGGCTCATTGCCCGCTCATGGACTCGGCAGCCAGGGGACTGCGCGAGGCACTGGACAGGATAGAGTTCCGCGAGGCCGGGATACCGATCATCGCCAACGTCACGGGCAGGCCTCTCGTCCGCGCGGAGGAGATACGCGAGGAGCTCGTCAAGCAGATGGTGTCTCCCGTTCAATGGGTGGAATCCGTACGTTGCATGATCGAGCAAGGGGCAAGAACCTTCGTGGAGATCGGGCCCAAGGACACCCTCACCAACCTCATTAAGCGGATCTCTGACCGAGTGGATCGCACCAGCGTGGGCGACGCGGCGGGCGTAGAAGCCTGGAGCGAGGGCGCCGTCGGCGCGCACAGCTCAGTGGCGGAATAGCGGGGAGGTAGAGAGGAATGCTGGACCTTACCGGCCGCGTCGCCGTGGTAACAGGGAGCTCGCGTGGTATTGGACGCGCCATCGCCGTCAAGCTGGCGAACCTTGGAGCCAAGGTGGTTGTGAATTACAACAGCAGCGAGGATGCCGCCCGGGAGGTGGTGCAGCAGATCGAATCAGAGGGCGGCGACGCGATCGCCGTCAAGGCTGACGTCAAGGATGCGGAGCAGGCCAAGGCGCTCATCGAGGCCGCTCAAGGAAGCTTTGGCGGCGTCGATATCCTGGTCAACAACGTGGGGATCACCCGGGACACCCTGCTTATGCGTATGAAAGAGGACGACTGGGACGTGGTCATGGAGACGAACCTCAAGGGTACCTTCAACTGCACCAAGGTGGCCCAGCGTCCTATGATCAAACAGCGCTACGGTCGGATCATCAACATCACTTCGGTATCGGGCATCGCGGGCCAGGTGGGACAGGCCAACTATTCGGCTTCCAAGGCCGGCATCATCGGATTCACCAAGGCCGTGGCGCGCGAACTGGGAGCTCGCAACATCACGGTCAACGCCGTTGCCCCGGGCTACGTGCCTACCGACCAGACCTCAGGCCTGCCACAAGAGTTGATCGACTACATACTGGACCTCACTCCGATGAAAAGGCCAGGCACGGCAGAGGAGATCGCCAATGCAGTTGCCTTCCTGGCTTCGGAAGAGGCGAGCTACGTCACCGGCCAAGTGCTGCAGGTTGATGGCGGCATGATGGCCATCATGCTGTGAGCACAGGTGAGGGCGCATGGAAGAGAAACTAGGAACTGTCACCATCGCACCGCAGGTCCTGCTGACCATCGCCCGGTTGTCGACGCTGTCGATCCCCGGGGTCGCGTCCATGAGCCAGAGCTTGGCGGAGAACGTCGGACGTATCTTTCGCAGGCGGACGCTTGGTCACGGCATCAAGATGCGACTCGAAGACGATGTCGTGTATCTGGACCTGTACATCAACGTCGAGCCCGACGTGAATCTGCTAGAGTTGGGTCGTCAGATCCAGCAGGAAACGGCCCGCGCCATCAGCAACATGCTGGGCATGCATGTGGGCGAGGTCAACATCCACATCGACGACGTCGTTCCTCGACCTCCACAGAGCCAGCCAGAGGAGGCAGTCGACTTGTGAAGTCCCGACGCCGCGCCAGAGCCGTGGCCCTTCAGACCCTCTTCGAGGTCGACATGGCAGAACATGACCCCAGACGTGTTCTGCAGCAGCGTATCGCGGATAGTGGCACCGAGGATGATGGGGTCGAATTCGCTGAGCACCTAGTTGAAGGGGTCCTCGACAACCTCTCGGAGATCGATCCGGTTATCTGCGAAATCGCCCCCGAGTGGCCCCTCGAGCAGATGTCCCCCATCGACAGGAACATCCTGAGGATAGCGGTATTCGAGATGACCTTCGACCCGGCCATCCCTACCAAAGTAGCCATCAACGAAGCCGTAGAGCTGGCCAAGCTGTTCGGCAGCGATAGTTCTCGCCGCTTCGTCAACGGCGCGTTGGGCACGCTGGCTAGCAGACAGGTCTCCAAACAGATGCAGAGTGAGAGCAAATGAGCTTCATGGGAGTAGGGCCGGGCGAACTGCTCCTCATCCTCATCGTCGCTCTCATCGTCTTTGGACCGGAGAGACTTCCCAAGATGGCTAGAGATCTAGGCAAGGCGATGGGAAAGTGGAGGGCAGCCATGGACGAGATCCAGACCGTGACTAACCTGCCTGCGGACAAGGTCCTCGATCTCGTCGCCAAGGAAGAGGAGATGCAGGAATCAGCCCAGGAAGTCGTGGAACAAGCTGCTGACGAGAAGGCGGACGCCACGGAGGAGGTCATCCATGAGGAGCAGGCAGCGGAAGAGCCAGAGGTAAAGCACTGATGTCTGACATAGTCTGGCTTTTCCTCCTCAGTCTCGTGGCCCTGATCGCAATCGGTCCCCGCAAACTCCCCGAGGGCATTGAGGTGCTGTGGCTGAGCCTCACGAACCTCAGGAGGTCGCAAGACAACCTGGATGAGATGGACCTGGAGACGGCTCGAGAGACGTGGCGCCGCCAGGGAAACCCGATCTTCGGAATCGTCCAGTTCCTGTACGGAGTCACTGAGCACCTCATCGAGCTCAGATACCGCATGATCAAGGCCGGATTGGCGCTCATTGCGGCCACGGCTGTGGGTGTCCTCTTCACCAGCAGGGTGATGCAACTCCTCGTCCGGCCCGCTGGCTTCAAGCCCATCTTCCTTACTCCCACGGAGTTGTTCTTCACCTACTTCAAGGTAGCGATGATGGTAGGTCTGTGCATCGCACTGCCATACATCATCTTCCAGGTGCTCGCCTTCATCGCGCCGGCTATGGAGAATCCCGGGGAGAAGCGGACCTTCAGGAACCTTGTACTTTTCGGAGCCGTGCCCGGCACGCTTTTCTTCCTCGCCGGCGCGGCCTTCTGCTATGTTGTCATGTTGCCGTTCGCCCTACAATATCTGCGCAGCTTTGGCGCCGACATCGCAGAGGCCCAATGGACCATCGCCTCCTACATCACCTTCACGCTCACCTTCATCCTGGGCATGGGCCTGGTTTTCGAGACCCCACTCGTGATGTTCGGGGCAGCGAAGATGGGACTGATGAGCGCCAGCAAGTATCTCTCCTACTGGAGACATGCGGTGGTGCTCATCTTCGTGGTAGCAGCGGTGGTGACACCCACGCCGGACCCACTCAACCTGGCCCTGGTGGCTACCCCCTTGCTCCTGCTCTATGGGCTTGGCATCGTCTTGTCGAGGTTCGCGTGAATCCACAGCCAATGTGTTGGTGAAAATGTCCGGACACAATGATCACTCCATCTCGGAGAAACGGTAGAATGACCAAAGACCGAGTCGTCATCATGGGGGCCGCAGGGCGCGACTTCCACAACTACAACGTGTACTTCCGAGGCAACTCCTTCTATGAGGTAGTTGCCTTCACGGCAACGCAGATTCCCTACATCGAAGACAGGATCTATCCACCAGAACTGGCTGGCGCGGACTATCCTGATGGCATCCCTATCCATCCCGAGAGAGAACTCACGAGGTTGATCGAGGAACTGCGTGTAGACCAGGTCGTGTTCGCCTACAGCGACGTCTCCTACGACTACGTCATGCACAAGGCCTCGGAGGTCTTGGCGGCGGGCTGCGACTTCAGACTACTTGGTCCCCACGCGACGATGATCGAATCTTCACTTCCCGTGATCAGCGTATGCGCTGTCCGCACCGGCTCGGGAAAAAGCCAGACCTCGCGGCGAGTAGCGGACATCCTGCGCGACCTAGGCAAGAGAGTGGTGACCGTGCGTCACCCTATGCCCTACGGAACGCTGGCCGATCAGATCTGCCAGCGTTTTTCTTCCTACGCCGATCTGGATCGGTACAAGACGACCATCGAAGAGAGAGAGGAATACGAGCCTCACATAGACAGAGGCGGTGTCGTATTCGCAGGTGTTGACTACGAAGTGATCCTCCGTGAGGCGGAGAAGGAAGCGGACGTCATTCTGTGGGATGGCGGGAACAACGATCTGCCCTTTTACAGACCCGATCTGCACATCGTGGTCGTGGACCCCCTCCGTCCAGGGCATGAGCTCAGTTACTTTCCGGGCGAGGCCAACGTGCGCATGGCCAACGTGGTGTTGATCAACAAGATCGACACGGCAGGCTTCGAGGAAGTCAACACCGTCCGCACCAACGTTAGGTCCATCAACCCTGGCGCCGTCGTCGTCGAAGCCGCCTCCCCCATCTTTGCAGAGGATCCAAGCGCCATCCAGGGTAAGCGAGTGCTGGTCGTGGAAGACGGCCCCACGCTCACGCACGGCGGGATGAGCTATGGAGCAGGGACCGTGGCAGCACGCAGGCTGGGCGCGGCTGAGATCGTGGACCCTCGCCCCTA
Source organism: Anaerolineae bacterium (assembly GCA_034430275.1). Lineage (GTDB taxonomy): Bacteria > Chloroflexota > Anaerolineae > UBA7937 > B3-Chlor > JAUVXJ01. The sequence goes on from DAOUEW010000382.1 coordinate 11,296, forward strand.
CGCTGTTGGCTCCATCAAGGAGACCTTCGACAAGTATCCGAGCACAGGGCCAGTGTTGCCCGCCATGGGCTACGGCCCAGAGCAGGTCAGGGAGTTGGAGGAGACCATCAACGCCACGCCGTGCGACCTCGTTATCGTGGCTACTCCCATCGACCTGCGCAGAGTCGCCAAGATCAACAAGCCCTGTGACCGGGTGCGATACGAGCTACAGGAGATCGGGCAGCCCACCCTTGCGGACCTACTGCTAGACCGGTTCGCGTAGGCATCTGCATCACGGCTGGCGATGGGCCAGCCGTTTTCTTGTCGTCGTTTTTCACCATGCGGCGCGGAACGAGAGAGAACCCGCGCTCGGACAGAGGAACTGGCCAGTTGGATGGTTCGGCATCGAGCCTAGGACGGAACTGAGGAGGATCATTACATGCGAACAGTAGCTATCGTCGGTGTTGGGTATTCTGGCTTCAGATCCATCACGCCTGATCTGTCGTACAAGGAGTTGATGTACGAGGCCGCGGCGAAGGCCTACGAAGACGCCGGTGTGGACCCCCAGCGGGACATTGAAAGCTTCGTCAGCGTGGCAGAGGACTTCAACGAGGGGACGAGCATCTTCGATGAGTACGTCCCGGACCAGATCGGGGGAGCCCTGAAACCAGTGCACACCATTTGTGGCGACGGCATCCACGGCCTCATCGCTGCACACATGCAAGTACTCACCGGGGCCATGGACATCGTCATGGTCGAGGCACACAGCAAGGCCTCCAACATCCTCACCTTGACCGACGTGATCGCCTACGCGATGGAGCCCATCTACAACCGGCCCCTGGGGGCCAATCCTCTCTTCATCGGCGGCATGGAGATGAACCGCTACCTGTACACCACAGACACCTCCGAAGTGCAGTGCGCACAGGTGGTGGTCAAGAATAGAGGGAATGGCTTCCTGAACCCGTCCGCCGCCTACGGTGCACGGATCGACGTGGACACCGTTCTGGAGTCGGACGTGGTTTCCTACCCGCTGAAGCAGTTGGAGATCAGCTCGCACGCCGATGGTGCCATCGTCATGGTCTTAGCCTCGGGCGAGGTCGCAAGAGAGTTGACCGGTTTGCCCCTCTGGATCCGCGGCGTTGGCTGGTCCAACGAGACTCCCTCCCTGGAGACCAGGGACTGGGAAGGTGCAACGTACGCGCGAATGTCAGCCCAGATGGCCTATCGCACGGCCGGTATACGAAACCCATGGCAAGAGATCGACTTCGCCGAGATCGACGACACCTTTGCCTACAAGGAACTACAGCACATGGAGGCCCTGGGCCTCTGCCGGGATGGGGAAGCAGGCTACCTGGTGGAGGAGGGAGTGACGGAACTGGACGGCGAGTTTCCGGTCAACCCGTCGGGAGGAAGCCTTGGCCTTGGCCACCTGCTTGACGCGGCAGGTCTGGGACGAGTCCTGGAGGTGGTACTGCAACTCAGAGGCGAAGCCGGCGAGCGCCAACTGGAAGACGTGGAAACCGGCCTCGCCTTTGGCTGGCGAGGCATCCCCACCACCAGCGGAGCTGCCGTTGTGCTTGGCGTCTAGAGCAATCCCTGGGCGAGCCTCGATGGAGGCACCCACTTCTGCTTACGACTAGCGAGGAGGTTCGGAATGGGTATGAGAAAAGTGGCCGTCGTCGGAGCCGGTATGACCAAGTTCATGCGCAGAGCACAGGAGACTGGACGAGAGTTGGCGTACCAGGCCTCCAAGATGGCTCTGGACTCATGTGAGATGACTCTCGAGGACATCGACTCGGTAGCCCTCGGAACCGCTCCAGACGCGTTCGACGGGTTGCACATGAAGGGCGAATACTTGAGCGACGGGGCTGGAGCCTGGAACAAGCCATACATGAGATGCTACGTGGGTGGGGGCACTGGAGTGTTCGCTGCCATCCAGGGTTGGTATCACGTAGCGTCGGGGCTCTTCGACACGTGCCTTGTGGTGTGTGAGGAGAAGATGTCGAGTTGCAAGCCTCATCCTCAAGGCGCCTTCCTCACCATTTTCGATCACACCACGGAGCGACCGCTGAAGCCGAATCTTGTGTGGATCTTCGCCCTGGAGATGAACCGCTACATGACTGTACATGGCCTCGAGAAGAAAGACATCGCTCGGGTGGCAGTGAAGAACAAACGCAATGCTCTCGACCATCCGTGCGCCCAACTGGCAGCCGACATCACAGTGGAAGACGTCCTGAACTCCGAGGTCCTGGCCTGGCCTGTCCAGCGACTGGATATCAGCCCTACTAGCGACGGAGCGGCTGCCATGGTTCTCGCCGCCGAGCACGTGGCCAAGCGTATCACCGACAAGCCGGTATGGATCAAGGGCGTTGGCTGGTCCCTCGACACCGCCTACTGGACCAATCGCGACCTCTACTACCCCAAGTACGTAGAGTCTGCGGCGCGGATGGCCTACGACATGGCGGGCATCAGAGAGCCGAGGAAGGAGATCCACGTCGTGGAGCCCTACGACCCCTTCGACTACAAGGAGCTGCACCACCTGGAAGGTCTTCTGCTCTGCGAAAAGGGCGAGGCGCCTCGCCTCACCGCCGACGGCGTGACAGCGCGGGATGGCGACATGCCAGTGTGCCCTTCAGGTGGCCTGCTCGGTGTAGGCAACCCCATCGCGGCTTCAGGTGTCATGAAGCTGAACGAGATCTTCTGGCAGCTACGAGGGGAGGCGGGCAAGAGACAGGTCCCCGGGCAGCCGCGTACCGGCCTGGCCCAGTCGTGGGGTGACCTGATGCAGGTAGGCTGCGTCGTCGTACTGGGTGTCTAATGGAGTCAGCACCAACCAACAGCTCAGACCATGGGAGGTTCGTGACATGAGTGCCAATATCGAGAGTTTTCCCGGTACACCCTTGAGCCAGGCCGATTTGGATGCCGGCAAGGTCCTCACCACCTACTGGAAACCCAAGCTCGAGTATGGATGGGATGCAGGTGTCGCCATCAGCCGCTACCTGGAGGAGCTCAAGAACGGGAGGATCATCGGCATCAAGTGCAGGCGCTGCCGGCGCGTGGTCGTTCCCCCGCGCGTGGTCTGCGAGTGGTGCTGGGAGCCGATGAACGACTGGGTGTACCTCCAAGACACAGGTACGGTGAACACATATTCCGTCTGCTATATCCGCTGGGACGCGAGTAGGGCCAAGGAGCCGCAGATCCCCGCGGTGATCGACATCGACGGGGCCTCCAACGCCGGCTTCCTCCATCTGCTAGAGGAGGTCGATCCCAAGGAAGTCAAGATCGGCATGAAAGTGCAGGCCGTGTGGAAGCCGCCTGAGGAGCGGGTGGGTGCCATCACGGACATCAAGTACTTCAAACCTTTGTAAAAGAGCACCGCAGCGGGTCAGTGAGCTAGCTAGCCTGGTCGCGGTGATATCCGGGGAGGAAACGAAATGTCCCTCATCGAACGTATAGGAACTCCAGGGGAGGCAAGGGTCTGGCACGGCGACATGCCCCTGGAGAGCGAATACACTGTGGGTATCGCTGGCGAGAGATTCCTGCGTGCCATCAAGGACCAAGGCGTCTTTCTGGGCACCGTCTGTCCAGTCTGCGAACTGACCTACGTTCCACCGACCATGTACTGCGAGCGCTGTTTCGCCCAGTTGGACCAGTGGATCGAGCTAGGAACCAGGGGAAGCGTCTATACGTACACCATTCTCACTCGGAACCTGGCTGACGAGGCGATGGCCCAGCCCGAGGTCCTTGCTCTCATCAGGTTCGATGGAGCCCACGGTGGCATCGTCCACAGACTCGGGGAAGTTGACCCCGCGGAGGTGGAGATCGACATGACGGTAGAGGCGGTTCTCAAGCCCAAGAAGGACCGCGAAGGCTCGATCCTGGACGTCAAGTACTTCAAGCCCATCTAGCCAGAATCGAGTGCGCCAGCGCTGCTTGGCCCGAAGCGCAGGACCGTCCCATGCGCCTGGGACGGTCGTATGCCGTTCACAAGAGGGTACGAGAGTATGGACTTTGAGTTAACAGAAGAACAGAACATGATCAGGGAGATGGTGCGTGATTTCGCTGAGAACGAAATCAGGCCCATCGCTGCCGACGTGGACAAGGAGGGCAGGTTTCCCGAGGAGAACTTCAAGAAGATGGGAGAGTTGGGCCTCCTCGGACTGCCCTGGCCAGAGAGGTACGGCGGCGCGGGTGGCGACACAGTCTGCTATGCCATAGCCACGGAAGAGATATCGCGCGCCTGCGGCTCCCACGGCCTGTCCTACGCCGCTCATATCTCTCTTGGCAGTTCCCCTATCTACCTCTTCGGTACTGAGGAACAGAAGAAGAAGTTCCTGACACCCCTCGCCAGAGGAGAATGGCTCGGGGCGTTGGGTCTTACCGAGCCTGAGGCAGGATCGGATGCCGGGTCTACCAAGACCACTGCCGTCCTCGATGGCAACGAGTGGGTCATCAACGGCGCCAAATCATTGATCACTAACGGCCCCGTGGCTCACATCGTGATCGTGATCGCCAAGACGGACCCCTCCGCCAGGGGTTCCTACGGGATCTCGAGCTTCATTCTCGAAACAGATACCCCTGGCTTCTCAGTGGGCAAGATCGAAGACAAGATGGGCCTCAAGGGAACCCCCACCTCACAGCTTTTCTTCGATGACTGTCGAATCCCCAAGGAGAACCTGCTGGGAAAGGAAGGTGATGGCTTCAAACAGATCCTGGAAGTGCTCGATGGGGGCCGCATCAGCATCGGGGCGATGGCGCTCGGTCTGGGGCAGGCGGCTCTGGAGGCCTCTATCACCTACGCCAAAGAGCGGCATCAGTTTTCACGTCCCATTTCCCAGTTCCAAGCTGTCCAGTGGATGATTGCCGACGCCGCTACGAAGATCGAGGCCGCACGATTGATGGTGCACAAGGCTGCTTGTCTAGAGGACGAGGGAAAGAGGTTCACCAAGGAGGCGGCCATGGGCAAGCTTTTCGCCTCGGAGGGGGCCGAGTTGGCCTGCTTCAACGCCTTGCAGATCCACGGCGGATACGGGTACACGAAGGACTACCCGGTGGAACGTTTCTACAGGGACAACCGCCTCACTCAGATCGGCGAGGGAACGTCGGAGATCCAAAGACTGGTCATTGCGCGCCAGGTACTGGGCAGGAGCTAGGTTCCGCCAAGCGTCAAGACGCCTCCTATTGCCGTCTCCGGAAGGCCATCCTCAACGGGGAGCCTGCGAATCCGAGGGACTCTCGCAACTGATTCTCCAGGTACCGCTGATAGGAGAAATGTACCAGTTCGGGGTCATTGACGAAGAAGATGAACCGGGGCGGTGCTGTACCGACCTGCGTTGCGTAGTAGATCTTGAGGCGCTTGCCCCTCTTCGACGGAGGTGCGTGCTTGGAGACTGATTCCATCACCAACCTGTTCAGCTCCCCCGTAGGAACACGAGTGGATCTTGTTTCCTGGACCTCGAGGGCCACGTCTATGGCTTTCCCTACCCGCTGGCCCGTGATGGCCGAGACGAAGACCAAGGGTGCATAGGCCACAAACTTCAAAGCCCGCCGAATCTCGTCGGTGTAGTGCTGCACGCTGTAAGCATCCTTCTCCACGAGGTCCCACTTGTTCACCACGAGCACCAGACCCTTGGCTTCGTCCACCACGTATCCGGCGACGTGCGCATCCTGCTCCGTGACCCCTTCCGTGGCATCCAACAACAGCAGCGCGACGTCGGCGCGTTGAATCGCCCGTAAGGCCCGGATCACGCTGTATCGCTCGATGCCAGGAACGATCCGCCCGCGTTTTCGGATGCCAGCCGTGTCGATCAGCGTCACCTGCTGGCCATTCCAGTCGATCAGGCTATCCACGGCGTCCCGTGTGGTCCCCGGGGTCTCGCTGACGATCATCCGCTCCTGGCCCAGGAGATAGTTGAGCAATGACGACTTGCCGACGTTGGGGCGACCCACTACGGCTATGCTGCTGCCCTTGGTCGGCAGAGGCTTCATCTCTGACCATCCGACCTTCAACAGGGCATCGAGGAGATCGCCGGTGCCGGTGCCATGAAAAGCCGAGATGGGAATGGGCTCACCCAGCCCCAGCTCGTAGAAGTCCATCGCATCTCGACGGCGGCTCTCATTGTCCGCCTTGTTGACAGCCAGTAGTACTGGCTTCCCCGAGCGTCTCAGGAGGCCCGCGATCTCCAGATCGCTGCCGGTCACCCCCTCCTTGACGTCGACCAGAAAGATGATCGCTTCGGCTTCGGCGATAGCGACCTCTACCTGACCGCGCACAAGAGTCGCCAGGTCGTCACTGGAGTCTGGCACCAGGCCTCCCGTATCCACGAAGGTGAACGTCGTCCCCCCCCACTCGGCGTCGGCGTAGATGCGGTCTCGTGTCGTACCCGGCACGTCCTCCACGATGGCGAGAGGTTGCTCGACGAGGCGATTGAAGAGGGTAGATTTGCCGACGTTGGGGCGACCGACCAGGGCCACGAGGGGCTTGGTCATGATTCCTTGATCACCACCTCGACCTGGTCGGGTAGAACCGCCTGTACGCCCAAGGAACTGGGTTTCTCAACCTCGAGCGTCACGAAATGGGTCCCCGGCTCGTACCCGGAGAGATCCAGGGTCACCAGGACATCGCCGGACTCCAGGGCTTCGAGATCGGACAGTGGGCCAGAGAGAATCACCTCCACCGTGTCGGAAGAGAAACTCGCTTCCAGCCCCCGGCCCAGGCCCTGTACTATCGGGGCCAGTTGGACCGTCTGCCCCCCCAGCACAGGCGAGATCTCAATGAGCGCCTGGACCGTCGCCACGTCCTCCAAGGCGGAGACGCCTTCTGGGAAGACGACAGCTACTTGCTCCGATACTTCGTCTCGTGCGCCTTCCACGCTCACCGGGTACGTCTCCAGATAGCCGGGAATCTCGTTCACAGCTTCGGGATCTCCGAACACGGTGACGGTGGAAGGGTTGGCGCTGATACTGCTGATCCAGTAACCTGGGGCTGGATTGCCCTCAATCTTGGCCTTGATCGACAACTCCCGGTACCCCACCTCTTGCTCTATGGGAACCGTTACTCTGGCAGACTTCTGTCCCAGATCGACCCCTTCCACCGCGCTCCCCACTTCGTTCGTGGCTGACAACGTTACGCTGCGTTCGAAGGTGTCTTTTTCTCCGCTGAGGTAGATCCCGGCGCTGACTTGAACCACCTGGTCCACCTGAGTCTGAGGCCCGCTGACTTGCACCGACGCGGGGTCAACCTGGATGGATCCGGTCCCGAAGCCCAGGGGTGGGTTGCCATAGATGCTGACTCTCACCGAGACCGTCTTCTCCCCCCTGGTGTCCAGACGAACCGTGAGTGCAGAGGGCGATACCTCCAGGATTCGCACCAGGTTCCCCGCCGGCTCCACCTGGACCGGAACCTCGTGCAGTCCGACGTCCAGACCTTCGAGATCGATGTACGCTCGGAAGCTATTACGGCTCAGGTCCTCCCACACCGACTCGGGAGTCCTGACCCTGACCAGGACCTGTTGGCTCAAGTCACCCACGATGACCAGGCCCTCTCCCCTGTTCACGAGCTCCACAGGAATGGGCTCCGCCAGGTAGCCCTCGGCAAAGGGACTCGCTTGGATAGTGGCCCCCATCCAGACCATGACGCCGAGGACCAGAGCCATGACCATCGAAGCGAGGTTGCTCCTATTGAGCATGGAGCGCACTGTGCCCTTCACGCCTCCTGTCTGGACCGCCCGGCCTTGTGACTGGAAAGACACTATCCACCTACTTCTGTACAGCCCAGCGTGACAGAGTGCCTCCCAAAGGTCGCTGATACGACGACCGCAGGAGCTCTCGCAAGCGAGCTTCATCGAGATTGGCCACCATCTCCCCATACCTGGCCACTGAGATGAGCGAGGTCTCTTCCGATATGATGATCGCCACAGCGTCGCTCTGCTCTGTGATCCCCACCGCCGCCCGGTGCCTCAGGCCGAGACCCCGGTGTACGCGACTGGTCTCCGCCAGCGGCAAGATACAGGCGCCCGCCACAATCCTGTCACCGCGGATAATCGTCGCCCCGTCGTGTAGCGCAGTATTGGGCTGAAAGATAGTCAGGAGAAGCTCCGTGGTTACTTCTCCATCGATGGGCACACCGGTGTCCACGTACTCCTGAAGCCCGGTTTCATGCTCCATCACTATCAGACCCCCGTGTCGTCGCTCAGACAACTGCTGCGCCGCGCGCGCTATGTTCTGGCTGACACCCATGGTCACAGACTCAGTGGAGGAGAAGGAGATCAGCCCCCCTCCGCGGCCAATGCGCTCCAGCGCCCGCCGCAGCTCTGGCTGGAAGATCACCGGCACGGCCACGAGGAGCGCGGGCAGAGTGTTCTGAATCAGCCAGTTGAAGGCCGTGAGTGAGAGAAAGTTGCTGGCCAGCACGACGGCAATGACCAGCAGTAGAACACCTCGCATCAAGGCAACTGCCCTGGTGCCCCTGACCAAGTACAACAGACCCCAGAATATGGCGGTGACCAGCAGGATGTCGAGCAGATCATTCAACTGGAAATGCGAGAGTATCCACAGGATGTCTGACACTATACCCTCTCAGAGTCACCAGACTAGTGGCCCAAGCCACGTCTTCGTTCACACCGCCGTTGTGCCGTCACCAAGTTCTGACAGAAGCTGGGTGTACCCTGCCTTGTCGTCTGGCTCCAAGGTAATGATGGTTCTAAGGGTCTCCATGGCCTCCTGCCTGCGTCCGGCCTCCAGTTGCAGTTCGCCCAGAGTATCAAGTTCCGCGATGGCCTCCCCCTTCATGCCCAGCTCCATGTAGATCCGGCTCAGTCGGGATCGCATAGGGATGTCCTGGGGATTCGAGGCCACCAACTCCCGCAGCATCCTGATGATCTTGTCGAAGTCCCTGTTCTTGCCATGGTGAACGATCAACTCATCCACATCTGCGAGGGCCTGAGCGTGCTGCCCAAGCTTGTAGCGAAGCTCCACCATGCGAAACTTCGCCTGTTCGTCCCCAGGCGAGAGTGCTATGATCTGTTCGTACGTCGCCAGGGCCTCCTTCCAGTGCACACGCTGCGTCTGAAGATCAGCCACGCGATGGAGTATGCGAGCCTGCCACTCTGGGGAAGCCTTCTCACGACGAGCAAGCTTCAGGGCCTGCTCGTATCTTTCCAGAGCAGCGTCCACACGAGCCAGTCGATAGTAGCTCTCACCCAGAGCTATGCACTCCTCCAGAGCCAGGTCCGTCTCGTTGTGCTCTATCAACAGATCAATCAACTTCTCTCTGACGGTTATGGCCATTGGTGCTGCAGACAGAGCTTGCCTGTACACTTCAATTGCTCTGCGCGGGTTGTCCCGCATCAGGTAGGCTTCGGCCACCGACCTGTACTTGCTGACGGCCTCCTCGGCTTTCCCCTGCTGAGCGAAGATCTCCGCCAGCCGCAAGTGCAGAGGGAGATAAGTCGGCGCCAGCCTGGTGGCCCTGTAGCATTCCTCCAGAGCGGTAAAAGGCATACCCCTGCTCTGGTATTCGCGGCTCCGGACCATCAGGTCCACCACCTCATCCCCGCCAGGGATCTCCAAGACCTCAGGAAGGATAGGCACCACACCATCCTGAACCAGGCTGTCCAGCTTGCGTCGCGCCTCTTTGATCTTCTGCTTCCACCCACCTCCGCTCAAGAGATCCATCATGGAGTGAATCAGCAACTCAGACCGTCGTCCGTCGCCTCGACCCCATTCGGCGGCAGCCATGCTGTCGTACGCACGGGTGATTTCGTCGTTGTGACCCTCACCCAGGACCTCCAGATCGATGATCTTCAGAGCCTCCAGGAATCTGGACATCGCATCGTCCGTCTTGCCATCGGCCCAATAGCACTGGGCGAGCCCTAGCTGGCTCGCCAGACGGTATTCACGCACCTCCGCAGACCGCAGAAGCAGGTCTGTAGCCTCATCGAACTGAGAAAGCGCCTTGTTCAAGAGCCCCAGGCTGAACACCACAGCGGGGAGCTCTACTCCCCTTTCCAGCGCTTGCTCGTAGAAGCCCAAGGCATCCTGGATCATGCCCCGGGAGTGGAAGTCTATGGCCTTGCCCAGTATGGCCCGAACGTCCCCGCTTGCCGCCGGTGCTGATGCCCCTGCCGGCCCGCCAAGCTCTCCGTCTCCCAGGAGCGCCTCCGCCAGAGTTGCCAGAGCGACCTGGACGGCATCATCCACGGGGCCGAGCTCCTCTTTCCAGGAAACGAGGCCAGACGTAGGAATGGCTATCTCCGTTTCGGAACTCAGCCGTTCCAGCAGGGTACGGGCTGGTCGGTTCCCACCATCGAGCGATAGCACACACTGGCAATAGCTTGCAGCTTGCTCGAGCTCACCGTGGTCGTAGTGAAGTCGGGCCAGAGCCAGGTACTCTTTGGCCGCCTCTGCCGGCCTGGACCTGTGGGCATAGGCGTCGGCCAGTTTGAGATGAGGCTCCTTGCTCTCCGGATGCAGTCGCACGGCCTGCTTCCAGCCCTCCTCGGCCCGGCCCAGGTCTTTCAACTGTACGTACAGATCTGCCAGGGCCAGCCAGGCCTCGGCGGCATCGGATGCTCGACCCAACTGCTCCAGTATCTGAGCCACCTTCAGCCTGGACGCGGAGTCGTCAGGTTTGAGCTCGCAGACCCTCCTGTATTCGCGTAGCGCCTCCCTCAGCCTCTCACCCTTGTAGAACGCGAAGGCCAACCCGCTTCGAGCGGTCAGATCATCCGGAAACTCAGCGATAGCTAGCTCATACTGCTCGATGGCCTTCCTCCACCGCTTTTCCCACGCGAAGCTGTGTGCCCTCTTGACGGCCGTTTCGAAGGCGGTTCGATCACCAGCCATTTGAGCTCGAGACCCTCATCTCTCCCACCATCAAGCACCTCAGCAACTGTCGCAGAGGTGTTTCACGGTCGTGTACAAACCATTGCCTGCGCCAGGACACGTCAGTGGACCGATCCATCCGTATGACCACGCCAGCCGCCACAAGGGCAGGATCGTGCCATGATTCACCCACGGCACCGCGCCGTTCGAGCAACTCCTGGCTGGAGCTCGGAGGCGCAGAGCCAAAGTCCGCCCGGACGGAGACAGGTTCGCGCGTCAGCCAGCCATCAGGGTGACCAGGATGGCCTTTTGGAGATGCATCCTGTTCTCCGCCTGGTCCAGAACCGCCGACTGGGGTCCGTCTATCACCCCGTCCGTGATCTCCTCTCCCCGGTGCGCCGGCAGACAATGCATAACCAAGGCATCCGGTTTGGCCAAGGAGAGCAATTCTTCGTTGACCTGGTACGGTTGGAACAGAGGCAGCCGGGCCTCGCGCTCGTCCTCCTGCCCCATGCTGGCCCATGTGTCCGTGTAGACGACGTCAGCTCCGCTCACAGCGGAGCGCGGATCGGCATCGACCACCACCCGGCCACCTGTCTCCCGGGCGAATTCAGTCGCCTTGCTCACCACCACATCAGACGGCTCGTATCCCGATGGAGTGGATACACGAACCTCGATACCGACCTTGCTGCCTGCAAAGAGAAGGGAGTGCACTACGTTGTTCCCATCGCCTACGTAGGCGAGTACAAGGCCCTGGAGGGCGCCCCTCTTCTCGTAGATGGTAAGCAAATCGCTCAGGGCTTGACAGGGATGAACGTAGTCCGAAAGCCCGTTGATCACCGGCACCGAAGCGTAGGCCGCCAACCCTTCTATGTCGGCATGGTCGAAGACACGAGCCATGATTCCGTCCACAAACCTGCTCAGAACGCGCGCGACGTCGGCCACACTCTCGCGCTGGCCCAGCTGGATCTCCTTAGGTGACAGGTACATCGCCCTTCCGCCGAGCTGCGACATGCCTACTTCGAAGGACACTCGCGTACGGAGGGAGGGCTTCTGGAAAACCATGCCCAGGGTCTTGCCTGCGAGCACCGGCTTGTTGCCGCCCTTCCTCCACTCACCCTTGAGACTGACCGCCAACTCCAGCAGATCCCGGATCTCCTCCGTGCCCAGGTTCTCGACACTGACCAGGTGTCTCATTGCTCTGCCCCCACCGGACGAAGTATACCACAACAGATTGTACGCAGAAAAGACCTATGCCATCTCCACTGGATTTGCCAGCGTGCCGATACCCTCCATCTCCACCTCAACGACATCGCCAGGAGACAGCTCACCAACGCCCGACGGCGTGCCAGTGAGCATCACATCCCCAGGCTCCAAGGTCATCACCTGCGAGATCGAACTCACTAAGACCTCTACAGAAAAGGTCATTCCCTTCGTTGGGGCATGTTGGCGGAGCTCACCGTTCACCCTCGTGCTGATGACCAACTCCCGAGGATCCACATCGGTACGAACCACCGGTCCCAGAGGGCAGAAAGTGTCGAAGCCCTTGGCCCGGGTCCACTGGCCATCCCGGCGCTGAAGGTCGCGCGCGGTGACATCGTTGGCGCATGTGTATCCCAACACGTAGTCCAGCGCCTCTTCTACAGGAATACGCTTCCCTCTCCTCCCGATCACCAGCCCCAGCTCACCCTCGTACTCCACCCTCTGCGTGAGCTGTCTCGGATAGATGATGCTCTCCCTGTGCCCCAGGATCGAGCTCGGCGGTTTCAGAAAGAACAGCGGCTCCTCCGGCGACGGGCTGCCCATCTCGTCCGCGTGATCGTGGTAGTTCACTCCCACCGCTATGATCTTGGATGGTGCGCACGGCGGCAGGAACTTCACTCCTGCCAGACTGCTTACCTCCGCGCCTCGCTGCCACTGGCCAAGAGGTGTACCATCGATCCAGTACAGTCCGTCATCCTGTGACAGGACCCACCGAGTCTCGCCTTCTGAACGAACACACATCAGTTCCATGTTCTCGGTTCCCCCGAATGATCCTTCCTGGAACGCAATACGCCTCTCCCGAGCCGCCCCGCTTCGAGAATGACCTTCACCGGCTGGTGCCAGAACCCTCCGGCCGGTGAGGATACCGGTGGCATCACTTGTGCTGACCACGGATCGACCCGAGTTGTCAGCCGGCACGTAGGAGTCGCGGCCGCGGGTGGAAGATACCGACTAACATGGCACAGCGCCTTCGCCCGCCCACCTTCTTCCAGTGGTTGGCGGCCTTCTGGCCGCCATGGCTGGCGCGAAACGATTAGGCACGACTACACGCAGCCCCCGAGGAACCCAGCAGCAGACGGTATCAGTCCACAAACAGATGGCCAGGAGATCCTCAATCCTAGCCATGACCCAATCAGCCCCGGACGGCTCTCCCATACATTATATCACTTCTATATGCGCAGGCCAACGGGACACGCGCTCCCTCGCAACGACGGCGATGCCGTGGACAGAGGCCACAAAGTGCCGTATAATCGCTCCAACTGTCCCAGCTTGCCGCGACAGGGCGCATTCACCGTACACAAGGAGAGAAGGGGATCTTCTCGTACGGGTCGCACTCTGGATGTGAGCCGCCGAAGCGACGCCGGCCCGAAGGCGTGAGGGTGGCTTGCTGTACGATGTTCCATCACATCGACGAGGGTCAAAAGGTTGTCCACCACTTACACCGTCAAGTTGCCCGTCTTCGAGGGGCCCCTCGACCTGCTGCTGCACCTGATCGAGGAAAGAGAGCTGGACATCACCAAGGTCTCACTGGCTGCGGTGACCGACCAGTACCTGGAGTACATGAGGCAGGTCGAGGAGCTCCAGCCGGACAAGCTGGCTGACTTCCTCATCGTTGCAGCCAAGCTCCTGCTCATCAAGTCCCGGATGCTTCTGCCACAGCCCCCTGACGAGATCGGCGAAGAAGAGGAAGAAGACGTAGGCGACGAACTGGTGAGGCGCCTCGTCGAGTACCGCAAGTTCAAGAACGCAGCCGCGGAACTCCAAGCCAGAGAAGAGCAAGGAATGAGGGCCTACGCGCGGCTGCTGGCACCGGCGGAGCCACAGCGGAGCTTCCGCCTGGAAGGCGTGACCCTCGATGCCCTCGCGGAGGCCGTCCACCAGGCCATGATGACCCAACCTTCCTCCACTGTAGACACGGTGGTGATGCGTCTCCACGTGTCGCTTCCCGAGAAGATCGCCCACCTGGAGACTCTGCTGGCCAACGAGGGACGGTTCAGTTTCAACGCCCTGCTGAAGAAGGCCAAGTCGCGCACAGAGATCATCGTGACCTTCCTGGCCCTGCTGCAACTGATCAAGAGGCGTAAGGCCGTCGTGGAACAGAGGGAGTTGTACGGGGAGATCCTGGTCAGCTCACCTGAGTAGTGGTGGCGCTCTAAACTTCCTCTGACGAGAGGGGAGGACCCTCTAAGCACATCGTTCTCAGAACCCGGGGAGTTCCGCTAGAAGCAAGTCCACGGTCTCCCAGTCCGAAGCCAACACGAGCAGTGTGTCCTGGCCGCTCTGCCCCAGGTACGTGACCTGGTCTTCATCCTGCCACCGCTCGCGGTGCTGTTCATCAACCGGGTGGGAGGCGGTGCCGGCGCGCGTCATGAACGTGACGTAGAAAGAGTAGAACTCGTCGGCGTTGTCTACGCTATCCCAACTCATGCGGTGAACCCACGCGTATCGGTCCTCGTCTTCGTTGACCACAAGGACTCCCCTGTCCCCTTCCCAACCCTCGGCCGCCATCAAGGCTTCCTCGCTGCCTAGCTCTCTCTCCAGGTAGACTCGCACGTACAACTCGCCGAGAACGTCCCTGATGAGCTCGACCCACTCTGGTCCCAGTACGTCAGTCAAGTTGCCGACGTCCGGCGCATGTCCCACCTCGCCAGACAGATACTTGTCGGGATGCATCACCTGCTCAGCAGACTGCGGCGGACTGCGGAAGGCCTGATTCACCTGCTCCCATCCCCCGTTCTCCGCCAAGGCAGCCACGAAGACCAACCCCTGGTCATACGGGAACCACGCAGTCTCCCTCACTACTGTGGGTGCATCTTCATACTCACCTTGCTCGACCTCCTGAATCGCTTCCAGGAGGTCTGCCCGGTCGAAGGACATCTCGAACAGGTACTTGAACGCGTACTCCACCATGACCAGGGTGGCATCTCCCTCGATCAACGCCTGCAACGCCAGCCTCGAGTCCGTGGTCGGCGCTTGGTCGTAGAGCAAATCCAGATCGAAGTGCTGATCTTGTAGAGCGTGGGTGAACTCGTGAGAGAAAGTCACCTCCAGCCACAGATCGCTGGTGTAACGATCCAGGATCAGATAGATCTCCTCCTTCTCACTGTCGTACAGGCCAGCAACGTATTCGCACGACACTTCGATCTCGTTCTCCACGAGGTCGTAGTCTTCATCTATTAGACCGAGTACGCGATAGAGCCTCTCGACAGCCTTCATCTCGCCCACGTACTCCTCCTGCTGGTAGACCTCGGTGAGGTACTCCTCCAGGCGGTAGCGCGTGAAAGTCACTCTCTCGACCTCTCTCAGACTGTCCAGTTCCCTGAGATCGACAACCCTCACCTCCACTTCATCGTAGGCGCCCTCGCTGACGATGGGAAAACCAGGGATCCGCGCATCGGGGACCACCAGCGTGGCGGTAGGCACAGGCTCGGGGGTAGCCGTGGGAGTGAAGG
>DAOUEW010000383.1:0-16944 GCA_034430275.1 Anaerolineae bacterium
CGCAGTGAGC
This sequence comes from Anaerolineae bacterium, assembly GCA_034430275.1. Lineage (GTDB taxonomy): Bacteria > Chloroflexota > Anaerolineae > UBA7937 > B3-Chlor > JAUVXJ01. Next base: position 11 of record DAOUEW010000383.1, read on the forward strand.
GCGTGGCTCAACAAACCGGTCAAGCCCTCAGAGTTGCTAAACGCGGTGCAGAAGACTCTGACCGGCGTGACGGAGGGAGTGCCCGTTGGCGTTCCCGCCGTCTCCTAGTGGGTGCGCGGCCGTGTTTGCCAGGCCTTCTGCACCACTAGAGCCATGCGGTCTCCACCAACACGTTCACGGAGCAGTCGGCAAGGTTTGACCTTCGCGAGTTGGTCAAGCCTTGCGCCTATTGGGCGCGCAGATTTGGTCAACACTCGTGGCACTCTTGACAATAGACCGAGGGCTGTGGTAGAGTACGCGCTGCCATCGGAAGCCTTTGTAGGGAGCTACTCTCCACACTATGGATGAATCATAGCTTGTCGAAAGGGGCAAGAGATACATGTCCAGAGTCGCTATGTTGATCGATGAGTCGATCTGTACGGGCTGTCGCGGTTGCCAGGTGGCGTGCAAGCAGTGGAACGACTTGCCTGCGGAAGCGACGACCCAGCAAGGAAGCTACGAGAACCCGCCCGACCTCTCACCTGTCACCTGGACACGGGTCAGGTTCTTCGAACATGGTCAAAACGGCAACCTCCAGTGGCTATTCCTGACCCAAGGCTGCTTCCACTGCGGGAACCCAGCCTGCGTGGAGGTCTGTCCCACCGGTGCACTCAAACAGGACCCTGAGCTAGGTATCGTCACTGTCGAGTGGGAATTGTGTAATGGCTGCGGCTATTGCACCCAGTTCTGTCCCTTTGGCATACCGCGGTTGGACACCAATCCCCTCTCGGGGGAGGGCAAAGCCTACAAGTGCACCTTCTGCCAGGACCGCGTCACCAATGGCCTGCCGCCTGCCTGCGTCAAGACATGTCCCTCGGGGGCGTTCCACTTCGGCGACCGCGAGGAGATGCTGTCCATAGGCAAGGCCCGAGTAGAGAAGCTGCAGCAGACAGGATTCCCCAACGCCAATCTCTACGGCGAGCATGAGATGGGAGGGCTCGGCCGACTGTACGTCCTCAAGGAGAGACCTTCGGCATACGGACTCCCGGAGAATCCCCAGTACCCAGCAATGGCCTCACTCTGGCAGGACTTGGTGCAACCGCTGGGCACAATGGCTTTCGGTGCGGCCGCACTAGCCATGATGGGCTTCTACTTCGTGTCGCGCCGCAGCATTACGATGGAGGAAGTCGAATGATCGGTGACAAGATGCGCAAAGTCGAGCAGGCAGATGAGGCCGGAGCCATCAGGATCCGGTGGATACCGAAGTACACAGCCATGGAGCGTGTCTTCCACTGGGGTCACACCGTCACCTTCCTCGGGCTAGCCATGACGGGGATGATCTTGTTCTTCCCCTTCCTTCGCCCCTTGGCTCAAGGCGAGAGCGGTCAACTTATCCGCTTGGTCCATCGGGCCATGGCCATCGCCTACGGAGTGTTGCCCCTCGTATACATCATACTTGAGCCCCGCCGAGCGCTGATGAGCCTCAAGTCAGTCTTCAAGGTGAGTCGCTACGACGTGGAGTGGGTGAAGGGCATGATACCCTACTACATGTTCGGCCGACACGAGGCCATGGCACCTCAAGACAGGTTCAACACCGGGGAGAAGATGAACGCTGCGGTCATTATCCTCGGGAGCGTAGTCTTCGCCATCACGGGCCTGCTCATGTGGTTCGGCAAGGGTGTGTTGCCCATCGGCGCCTTCCAGCTCATGGTGCTCCTACACGACATAGCCATGATCGTGACTGTGTGCATGTTCATCGTCCACTTCTATCTGGCGGTGGTGCACCCTCTGATGTGGGCCGGACTGGTCAGCATGCGGTTTGGCGTGACCTCGGCTGCCTATGCCCAAGAACACCACGCTCTGTGGTACTACGGCGAGGAGAAGGCCAAGGAGATCTACGAGGCCAAGAAGTCCGAGCGGGTTGCCAAGGACGAGTAGACCACAGCCTCATTAGCTGGCCATACCATCCCCTCATACAATCGGGACCGGATTGACAAATCCGGTCCCTTTCTTGCTCCGCAAACGTTGTTTGATCCCGATCAAGGACGTGACATGACAGCAGAAGCAACGGCAAGCTCAAGCCGGAATCGTCATCCCTCCCCTTGTCCTCCAACTGTCCGGCCTCCTTCCAGGATCTGCTCTCCTGGTTCTTTCGTAGGAGGCAGGGTGACGGTGAAGGTCGTGCCCTCGTCGAGCTTCGACTCTACGTCGATGCTCCCACCGTAGGTCTCCACGATCTCCTTCACGATGGGCAAGCCCAGCCCCGTACCGTGCTCTTCCATCTGTTTCGCCTGCGGCGTACGGTAGAACTCCTCGAAGATGCGCGGCAGGTCATCGGCAGCGATGCCGATGCCTGTATCAGACACCACACCCACTATCTGGCCGTCCTTCTCGTCAAGGGACGCCACTACACTCCCGCCGCGGGGCGTATACTTGATGCCGTTGGATATGAGGTTGGTCCAGAGTTGCTTCAGATCCTCTTCGTCTGCCAACATCTCAGGGCGTTTTCCGATCTTCACTGTAAGGGTCACACCCTTCCGTTGTGCCTCCGCTCGCATCAGGTCAGCCACCTCATCCAACGTCGTGGCCACCGATACAGTCTTCAGTTTCTTGACCGCCATAGCCTTCTCCTTCATGTGAGCCAGCACGAGGAGATCGTGTATCATCTCCAGGAGCTCGCCACACCTGTCGTGGGCGGTTGCTATCATCTCCCTTTCGTCGCCGCCCGCGTAGCCGTCCAGAATGAGGCCCAGGTATCCCTGTATGGCGGCAACTGGCGCTCGCAGTTCGTGGGCCACGGTGAGCATGAATCGGCTCTTCATCGAGTCGAGCTTCTCCAGCTCCATATTCGCCCGCGCAAGCTCCTTCGCCTCTTCCTCGATCGCCTGCAAGCGCTTGGTCTCCAGCGTGAGCCGCCGGTGTTCCAGGCCCTGGCTCACGACCAGACTCAGGTCATCCGAGGTGAAGGGCTTGGATATGAAATCGTAGGCTCCCTTCTTGATAGTCCTCACAGCCGCTTCCACCGTCGCATAGCCAGTGATGATGATGACCACGACGTCCGGGTCTATCTCACGGATGCGGTCCAGAGCCTCGACCCCACTCATGCCTGGCATCATCAAGTCCAGCAAGACTAGATCGAAGGATCCCTCGCGCAGCTCTCGTAGCCCCGCGGCACCCGTATCCGCCACCTCAACCGAGTAGCCCAGAGGCGTCAAAGCCCGGCGGCATCCCTCACGTATGCCTCTCTCGTCGTCGATCACTAGGATGTTTGACTGTTTTCCCACCACGTGACCTCCTCAGCATCTGGTCCGCTCACTTGGAGTCTTCCTCCGTCGTCTGTTCTGCCCCCAGCGTCTGGGCTGGCTCTGCCCCGGTGCCAGGCAGCCTGACCGGCAAGGTGATAGTGAAGGTGCTGCCCACCCCCACCTCGCTCTCCACATAGATCTGTCCTCGATGCATCTTGATGATGCCGTAGACGATCGCCAGGCCCAGGCCCGTCCCCTTGCCGATGGGCTTGGTCGTGAAGAATGGCGTGAAGATCTTGCTCAAGTTCTCTTCCGGTATGCCACATCCGGTGTCCTGGAACACGATCGCAACCATATCATCCTCTGCAGGGGCAGTAGCAACGGTGAGCGAGCCGTGCCCTTCCATCGCCTCAGCAGCGTTGGTCATGAGGTTGATGAAGACCTCCTTCAGTTGCGCCGGATCGGCCTGGATACTGGGTAGATCCAGGTCCAGTCTACGGATGATCTCCAGATCCTGAAACACCGGCTGGGCGCCTATCTCCTCGATGGTCTCTGAAAGGAGTGTATTCACATCAGTGCTCTGGGCCAGCACCTCGTTCTGTCGTGCAAAGTTCAGCAAGTCCGAGACGATGGTCTTGCATCGCGTGGCCTCGTCTATGATCATCTTCACGTCGTCTCGCCGCGGATCATCCTCAGGCAGCTCCTTCCGCATGATGTCAGAGAAGAGGAGGATGGTGCCCAGCGGATTGTTGATCTCGTGAGCCACACCAGCGGCCAACTGCCCGACGGAGGCCAGCTTTTCCGATTGGATCAACTGTTGTTCAGTAGTCCTCAACGTCTCCACCATGCTATTGAAGGATCGCGCCAGGATGGCTAGCTCACCGGTTCCCTCCACGTGCAGAGTCACAGTCCGATCCCCACGGGCCACCCTCTCGTTGGCTTCCGCCAGGTTCTCAACAGGCCTGGTGATGGAGCGGGAGATCGGTACGGCTATCATCACGGCCAGGAGGGTAAACCCCAGCGCGATCATGAGGATACGAGCATCGAACTCGTACACCAACTCCTCGAAGGACGCCTGCCGAGCGCCGACGTACAGTATGCCCACTATCTGGCCCTCGTGATCGCGCAAAGGCTCATAGCGCGTGATGAAGTTCTCATTCACCACGTAGGCCGGCCCCGTAAAACCAACGCCCTCGATGAGCACCACATCGCGCACCTCTTGAGAAACGCGTGTGCCGACTGCTCGTTTCCCCTGCAAGTCCAGAACGTTCGTGGAAACCCTCAGGTCGCCGAAGAAAATGGTCACCGTGTCGACGCCCGCCACCTCTTTGATACGGTCTACTATTGTGAAGTCGTTGTTAAAGAGGTGTCCCACCACCACGGCGCCGACCACGACGCCACCCTCATCCAAGACTGGGGCAACGGCTGTCAGAGTGAGGCCCGCCGTACCCTCCCGACCGTCGAAGGGTTCCGGCGCAGCCTTTGGGGTGTCCACGATGGCAATTCTGGCTTGCTCGGCGAGCCCGAGCAGGGACAGCAACTGACCCGGGACTACTTCTGTAGCAGCGAGATCGCTGCCGGCAATCATCGCCGCGGACACGACAGGCAGACCGTACCAGTTGCCGGGTGTCGCGGCCGTTACCTCTCCCTGGGAGCGCGCCGTCTTACCGAGCACAGAATCCCCGTCTGCATCTAACACCACAATGAAGTGGCTGGCGGCAAGACTCTGAGATCGGATCTCGTTCGCCACACACTCTTCCAGCACCACCACTGCGTCGGTGTCGCCCTGGCTGACCAGTTGCAGTGCACTCACCACCGAAACGCTCGACGCCAATCTACGGGCTGTGCTGCTGATCTTGTCCAGCTTGATCTCGTAGAAAGCCTCCGCCAGTTGCATGTCTCTACTCACACGCCTGTCTTGGGCACCAGAGAGGTAGTCACCGATCAGCTTCGAAGTCACCAATGCCGTGGCGCCTACTGTTAGGAGGGCGATCAAGGAGAAGAAGATGACCAGAGTAGTCTGAAGACGAAAGCCGAGCAGGCGGTTGATGTGCCTTCCCATCGTGAATCCCCGCATCCCTTCGGGCGGTGCTCGAGTGCTCAGCGGCGGTCAACGTCAGTGCCGCCACTGACCGGCCACCGACGGTACGTGCAATCCTGCTCCCGTTCTCCGACCATTGTATCCCGATTCACAGCAAGTCACCAGTGTGCTTCACACAGGACGTGGGGCGGCGTGCAAGCTGCCGCTGCCACCGCCTCGAGACGCCCTCCGAGCCCTTTCCAAGGACTTCATCGGCGGGGCCGGGCACGGGCATCGCCTGATACCTGGCGCCCATAAGCCTCTCCCCCTTCCTACAGCTTGCCTGACGATACACTTGGCCCCAGTAGGCACAATTGCCTAGTCGCGCGACGGCGCATCACCGCCGAAACACCCAAACCCCCATGAGGGTGATACGCCTTTGTCCTAGGTCCAAAACAAGCACTTTACCTCTTCAAGGGCCATTCGCGGTGTGGTAAACTACACCCGGTCCGCTCCGTGGCCGGAACCGACTTGGCGCAAGCTGTGCGCGTATTCTGGTCTCGTGACGAGTGGCGGACATCAGTGCTGTATGGGCAATGAGCGCGCAAAAGCCCACTGCTTCGCTGCCTTTTCTGGCATCGAGAGGTTGAGTGAAATCGACCAGGTCCCGTGGACTCAAGCGTCCATGATCTAACCACCTGGAGAGCAGGACGAGAAAGGAGGTTACAGACCCACTATCGTCAGGACTAGTGTACCACCTTGTTCCTCTTGGGCGCCCCGTTCCAGATTGTCCGAGCCGTGCGGTAGGCTGGCAAAGGACGCAGACCGCCAAAGAGGTGCAAGAGGTTGTAGGAGCGGCCCAGCGGTCGGCCTGAAGTGATGTCAAGCAGCAGGCCCCAAAGTTGAGCTCTTCTGGGAGTAGTCCTCCGGTCAAGGGCAAACGAGAGGTCTACCCCCTGGACTGCCACAGCGTGAGAGAGGGACGGACGGGAGACGGTGAGCGCCCGGAAGGGCCCCGCAACAATCGAGAGAAGGACAATAGAGGAGAACACGGAGGTAGCATGAGTGATAAACTCGCCAACCCAGCACCGCTAGGTCTACTGGCTTTCGGAATGACCACAGTACTGCTGAACCTGCATAACGCCGGACTCTATCCTCTCGACAGCATGATTCTGGCCATGGGGTTCGCGTACGGAGGCATTGCGCAGATCATCGTCGGATCAATGGAGTTCAGAAAGGGCAACACTTTTGGCACCGTTGCCTTCACGTCCTACGGCCTATTCTGGTGGTCTCTGGTGGTCCTGCTTCTGCTTCCCAAGGGCAACCTGGGCGTTGAAGCTCCAAATACCACAGCGCTGGCGGCATACTTCTTCATCTGGGGCCTGTTCACACTGGTCATGTTCTTCGGGACGCTGAAGACCAACCGCATACTACAGACAGTCTTCATGAGCCTCGCCATCCTCTTCTTTCTTTTGACAGCAAGGGAGTTGACCGGCAACGCGCTGGTTGCGACCCTCACCGGCTACGAGGGTATCATCTGCGGACTGAGCGCTGTCTACCTGGGCCTGGCAGAGGTGCTGAACGAAGCAAACGGCAGGACTGTGCTGCCGATATGGGAGGTGGATTAACGCCACGCCTCTGGAACTGGCTGCTGAACAACCCTGCCCATACCTCGGATGAAGGCAGGTCCTTCTTCACTGACCAGTCCGAGATGTCGTGAGCGGGGGCGCCCACCCGAGGTCGTGTCTCACTGGCGATAGCGCCTGCTGGGGTTGCCGTCAGGCCGGGAAGTCGAGTGGCCCGCAGACTAGAACGGCAGATGGTCTCCAGGGCGATAAACGGGACCTTCGTTGCAGTTATGACCCGATTAGGACCCAACTAGGACCTGTTTTTGACCTTCCGCCCGTATAATGAGATGATGAAGTAGTGAGGAGACGGGACCCGGGCGAGTCGTTCGTGCCATGGCCGCGCCCTCAAGACTCCGCAGCGAGACCATCCCGGGGATGTGTCGGCGTTTGCACGCCCGTCTAGGCGGCCGGTCCTGCGCCAATAGGGAAGTTGGCAAGAATGAACGATGGGCCACAGATCGATGCGTCTCCTCCCACCAAGATAGCCATCCGGATGGAGGAGGTTCGGGTCACAAAGGTCCGACTCATCGAGCTTCCCCGTTCCGGACGCGGAACCTTCGCCCCAGCCCACACTTCTGCCCTGGAAAGAACCACAGGGGACCACGGAGCCTCTAAGACATCTGGGTTCGCTCCCCTACCCGTATCTCTTCAGCACTTGCCGAGATCCGTTCCCATCTCTTGCTGTCGAATCTCACGCTGAGCGATTGCTATCCTTTGCTGTCCATGCGGGCGGTGGCTGCGCGGGGTCTCTAGCGCTCCAACGAGACACCGGCGTATGTGTCTACCCGTGCATCCTGGTGGATCGGGAACTGACGGTGACCACTTCTCTGCGTGATAGAAGACGCACACGCCTATCTGTTGTTGGGAAGACCAGGCCGTGCGGGCTCATGGTGGGAATGTTGAGGAGGAAAGGATGCCCAAGATACTTGTCGTGGATGATGATGTCGACTTCCAGGTTATCATGCGCAGAATGCTGGAAGCCGAGGGGTATGAAGTCGCCATAGCTGAGAACGGCGACAAAGCACTGGAGATGGCGCGACAGGGTGAGCCGCCGGATGTGGTCTTGCTAGATGTGATGATGAGCACCACCCTTGAGGGTGTGGACGTGGCCCGCAGCATCAGGGGGGACCCCGGTCTGCAGCACGTGCCGATCGTCATGGTTTCATCCATCGCTACCAGCCCACAGGCCGCCGAATTCCCCGACCATGAGCATATCCCCATCGACGGCTGGTTCACCAAACCGGTCCAGCGTTCTGTCCTGCTGAAGACGCTGGAGCGTGTGCTCGGTCAGGGTTCCGAATAGACAACGTAGGAGTCCGGTCGAAGTCGGAACTGTTGCCGAACCAGTTGACGCTTTGCCATCTTTTTGAAGATCAGGAGGGTTGTATTGTGGCTAGGCGGCGCGTTTTAGCTCTGGACGAGATGGATCGCAACCTCATCAAGCAAATCGAGCCGGATTGGCGCAAGATGATGACCTGCATCCAATGCGGCAGTTGCACCGCCTCTTGCCCCGCCGGTCCATTGATGGACTACGCTCCCCGGGAACTCTGGCGCTTGATAAGCCTGGGCATGAGAGACGCATTGATCAACAGCCGTACCTTTTGGCTATGCACGCAGTGCGACGCCTGCACCGTGCGCTGCCCTCGCGGCATCATCACCAGCGAGACCATGTTGAACCTCCGCAGGTGGGCCATCGCGGAAGGCCTGGAGTTGCCTGCCACACTTCTCCAGTTGAAGGAGTCCGTGGAGATGACCCATAACATCTTGCACGAGGACAATGAGAGCCGCCTGATATGGAGCGCAAACCTGGAGCCCGTGCCGGAGCAACTGACTGATCTCAGACGAGGCCGGGCAGACGTTCTTCTCTTCGCTGGTTGCGTAAGTGCCATGTACCCCATGGCCTACAGCATCCCACAGTCCTTTGTCCAAATCATGGAGCAGGCAGGGGTGACCTACACCAACCTTGCTGGCGCAGAGTGGTGCTGTGGCTACCCTCTCTACGGAGCCGGCCTGGAAGAAGAAGTCGCCGAGTTGGCCCTGCACAATGTGGAACGAGCCCGAGAGCTCGGGCCTAAGTATCTCGTGGCCACATGCCCTTCTTGTTATCACACCTGGCGTCACATCTACCCTCAATACATCACCGACGGCTTCGGCTTTGAGGTGTTGCATGCGAGTGAGTTGCTCGCGAAGCTCATAAGGGAAGGCCGGATCAAGCTGAATGGGCTGGATTGGGTCGTGACTTATCACGACCCCTGTGACCTGGGTCGCAAGAGCGAAGTGTACGACGATCCTCGCACCATTATCAATAGTGTTCCTGGCATAACCTTCAAAGAGATGCGCAACAATCGAGAAAACGCCCTTTGCTGCGGCGGGGGTGGTGACGTGGCGATGTGGGAAGCAGACGTCACCGAGGACATAGCCGAGCGCCGGATGGAGCAGGCCAAGGCGACCGGTGCCACAGCCATCATCTCCGCCTGTCAGCAATGCAAGCGCACTTTGCTCCAGGCTGCTCGCAAGACCAAGACGCGGATTAGGGTGCTCGATGTAACAGAGTTGGTGTGGCAGACGATGGAGAAAGGAGACGTGATAGGCCGATGAGCGGGGAGATACCCAAGATTGGCGTCTATGTGTGCGAGTGCGGCATCAATATCGGGTCCGTTATCGATGTGCCCGAGGTGGTGCGCTTCGCCAGCGAGTTGGCCTCCGTAGCCGTGGCTCGCGAATACAAGTACGTATGTTCTGAGCCCGGACAGAATATGATCAAGAACGATATCCAAGAGTTGGGCATCAACCGTGTAGTGGTTGCCTCGTGCACGCCACGTATGCATGAGCCTACCTTCCAGCACGCGGTCGCTGAGGCTGGGCTGAACCCCTACTATTTGCAGATGACCAACATTCGCGAGCACGCCTCCTGGATATCGAAGGATCAGAAGGCCGCCACACAAAAGGCCAAGCGCCTCGTAGGCGCTGCGGTCGCTCGTGTTGCGTTTCACGAACCCCTGGAGTCCCGCACCGAAAAGGTGACACGCGCGGTACTCGTGGTGGGTGGGGGCATAGCGGGCATCCAAGCTGCGCTGACCATAGCCGATGGTGGGTACAGAGTCTACTTGGTGGAACGAGAGCCCACTATCGGCGGGCACATGGCTCAACTGGATAAGACCTTCCCAACCCTCGATTGTAGCACTTGAATCCTGGGGCCGAAGATGATGGATGCCGGTCGGCATCCCAACATTGAACTCCTAACCTACAGCGAGGTTGAAGAGGTTTCCGGATACATCGGCAGTTTCCAGGTCAAGGTGCGCAAGAAAGCACGGCACGTGAATGCGGAGCTATGTACTGGTTGTGGCCTGTGTCAAGAGAAATGCCCCCAGAAGAGAATCCCCTCGGAGTTCGAGCAAGGTTTGGGCAAGCGGGCTGCCATCTATTTGCCTTTCCCCCAGGCCATACCCCGGGTGCCTGTGATAGATACCGAGCGCTGCACCTTCTTCCTACTGCAGAAATGCAGGGCCTGCGAGAAGTTGTGTCCGCCCGGGGCCATTGACTTCGAGCAGAGGGACGAGATCCTCGAACTTGACGTGGGCGCCATAATCGTGGCCACAGGGTACGCACAGTTCACATCCGAGCAGTTACCACAGTACAACTACTCTCTTTCACCAGACATCATAGATGGTCTGCAGTTCGAGCGTTTGTCCAGCGCCACCGGGCCTACCGAAGGCGAGATTCTCACCTCCAAAGGTGTGCCGCCGAAGAGCGTGGCCATCATCCATTGCGTGGGAGCCAGGGACGAGCACTCCAACGAGTACTGCTCACGAGTTTGCTGCATGTACGCTCTGAAACACGCTCACCTGGTGCGGGACAAGACCGACGCTCAAGTCTATGAGTTCTACATGGACATCCGAGCTGCAGGCAAGGCATACGAGGAGTTCTACAAGCGGGTGCAGGAGGAAGAGGTGTACTTCGTCCGTGGACGGCCGGCCGAGGTTACCGTCCTGGAGGACGGACAACTGATGGTCCTTGCGGAAGACACCATTCTTGGGGAACCCGTGTCGGTGAAGGTCGACATGGTCATCCTGGGCGCGGCAATGGTGCCCCAGGCTGATGCTGGCGAAGTGGCTTCCGCGTTCGGCATCGGGCGCAGCCAGGACGGCTTCTTCCTTGAGGCCCATCCCAAGCTTCGCCCGGTGGATACCAATACCGATGGTATCTTCCTGGCTGGTGCGTGTCAGGCCCCTCGCGATGTGCCTGACACCGTAGCTCACGCCAATGCCGCGGCCGCTCAATGCCTCTCACTGCTGTCAAGAGGTGAGGTAACCATCTCGCCCACAGTGGCGGTAATCGATGAGAAGCTATGCTCGGGCTGCCGAGTCTGTATCGCCCTGTGCCCCTACGGCGCCATCAGCTTCGTCCCTCACGATGATACAGGCACGGCGCAGGTGAACGAGGCGCTCTGCAAGGGCTGCGGCACTTGTGTGGCTGCATGCCCAGCAGGCGCGATCAGGGCTCGGCACTTCACGGACCAGCAGATCTACGCAGAGATCGAAGGTCTGCTCCACAGCTTCAGTCACGAGGTAGCGGAGGCCCTAGGCTAGTGCCCCTGCTGGGCAGGACTCAAGCGCCAGGGCAGTCGCCCGCGCGCGGTCTAGGGTGCACGTCGACAGCAGACCTCTGGGCTTCCGGATAATGGAGGAGGTGTCACGAAATGGAGGAGAAAGGGTTCGAACCACGCATCATTGCCTTCCTGTGCAACTGGTGCACATATGCCGCCGCTGATGCAGCCGGGATATCCCGGATGGAACAACCCCTCAACGTGGACGTGATTCGAGTGATGTGTTCGGGGCGTGTGGATCCTTCCTTTGTGCTGAAGGCCTTTCTGGAAGGAGCGGATGGCGTCATCGTCTCTGGTTGTCATCCTCCGGGCGATTGCCACTATGGTGAAGGCAACTACAAGACCTTTCGCCGAATGCCTCTCTTGGAGCGGCTGCTGCAACAGTATGGCATCGAAGAGGAGCGCTTTCGGTGGGGATGGATCTCAGCCGCCGAAGCGCCCAAGTGGGCACAACTGACCAGGAAAATGACGGAGAGGATCAGGGAACTCGGACCCCTGGACTGGCGTGGGCGACTGGAGCAGATGGAGATCGAGGGGGTATAGGAAAGCATGGCTGGAAGACCAAAGGTAGCTTTCTACTGGGCCGCTTCCTGTGGCGGATGCGACATCGCCGTGTTGGAGATACGGGAGAAGCTCCTGGATCTGGCTCAAGCTGTGGACATCGTCTTCTGGCCCGTGGCCATGGACATCAAGTACGGGGATGTGGAGGCTATGGAAGATGCCAGCATTGACGCTTGCTTCTTCAACGGTGCCATCCGCAACGAAGAGAACGAACACCTGGCCAGGTTACTGCGAGCCAAGTCCAAGACCCTCGTGGCCTACGGTTCCTGTGCGTATGTGGGGTCTATCCCCGGGTTAGGCAACCTGAGCGACCGTCAAGAGATCTTCGAGACAGTGTACAACGAGAGCCCTTCGACCGCGAACCCTCAGCGCCTGCTCCCCGAGACCAGTTACGAACTGGCCGAAGGAGAAACGGAACTTCCCGCTTTCTTCAATACGGTGAAGACGCTGGCTCAGACGGTGCCGGTGGACTATTTCGTGCCTGGTTGCCCACCTCAGGCCCACCAGACCTGGGCGGTTCTGGAGGCCTTTCTAAGGGGGGAACTGCCGAGCCCAGGCAGCGTCATTGGAGCAGGCGAGAAGACGGTCTGCGACGAGTGCGAACGCGTCAAGGAAGACAAGAAAGTCGGACAGTTCCACCGCGTCCATGAGATCATCCCCGACGAGAAGAAATGTCTCTTGGAGCAAGGTATCGTCTGTGCTGGGCCAGCCACCCGTAGCGGCTGTGGAGCTTTGTGCCCCACAGCCAACCTGCCTTGCCGTGGTTGTTATGGGCCACCGCCAGGGGTCGTGGACCAAGGAGCCAAACTTCTCAGCGCTGTGGCCTCGGTCGTGGACGCCGACACTGAAGAGGAGGCGGCACGGATCGTCTCGCAGATTGCGGACCCCATCGGCACCTTCTATCGGTTCGGCTTGGCCAGCTCGCTTCTGCGACGAAGGAAGCTCCACTAGTGAACCATCATGAGATATGCACCCGACGGAGAGCGGTCGGCTGCCTGTGTTTCATAGGGAGAGGTGGCAGATGAAGAAGATCAGCATAGATCCCATAACCCGCCTGGAGGGGCATGGCAGAATCGACATCTTCCTCGACGAGGAGGGCGAAGTCGCCAATGCCTACCTTGTGATCCCTGAACTGCGAGGGTTTGAGAAGTTCTGTCAGGGTCGGCCAGTGGAGGAGTTGCCGCGCATCACATCCCGCATCTGTGGCGTCTGCCCAGAGGCCCATCTCATGGCCTCGGCCAAAGCCTGTGACGCAGTTTACCATGTCGAACCTCCTTCCGCGGGCAAGAAGTTGAGGGAGCTGTTCTACAGCGCCTTCTTTGTCTACGACCATACCACCCACTTCTACGTTCTGGCTGGCCCCGATTTCATCATGGGACCCGACGCTGACCCCGCAGTACGCAACATCCTGGGCGTCATCAACAAGGTAGGAGTCGAGGTCGGCGGCAAGGTCATCGAGGCGCGGGCCCGGGCGCTGGACATAATCAAGATGCTGGGCGCCAGGCCCGTGCACCCCATCAGCGCCATTCCTGGTGGAATGAGCAAACGCCTGAGCAAGGAGGAGCGGGGGGCGGTTGAGGAGAGCGCTCGCTGGCTGATTGATTTTGCTCACTTCACCATCCAGCTTTTTGGCGATCTCGTTCTCAGCAACAAGGAGTACGTAGACCTGATTCTCAGCGCTGCCTTCACCCTCCCGACCTACTACATGGGTTTGGTCGACGACAACAACAAAGTGAACTTCTATGACGGCTTGGTGAGGGTCGTGGATCCCGATGGAGTCGAGTTTGTCAAGTACGCTCCTCACGAGTACCTGGACAACGTCGCCGAGCGGGTGGAGCCTTGGACCTACGTGAAGATCCCCTATCTGAAGAAGGTTGGTTGGAGCGGCTTCACGGGCGGCAAGGATAGTGGACTCTATCAGGCCACTCCGCTGTCACGCCTCAATGCGGCTGATGGCATGGCTACCCCTCTGGCCCAGACCGAGTATGAGCGTATGTACGAGACCTTGGGCGGTAAGCCAGTGCATCAAACACTGGCCACGCATTGGGCACGTATCATCGAGATTCTATACGCCGCCGAGCGACTGCGAGAACTGGCAACCGATCCCGAAATCACCGATCCCAACGTTCGAACCATCCCTACTGAGAGGCCCACTGAGGGTGTCGGCATCGTGGAGGCGCCCCGCGGGACACTCACGCATCACTACGCTACGGACGAGCAGGGCCTCGTCACCAAATGCAATCTCATCGTGGGTACCACGAACAACATTGCTCCTATGTCCACTTCGATTCGGCAGGCGGCACACTCACTGATCAAGAAGGGTGAGGTGCCCAGCGAAGGCATCCTGAACATGGTGGAGATGGCCTTCCGGGCCTATGATCCCTGCATGAGCTGTGCCACCCATGCTCTACCGGGACACATGCCCCTGGAGGTGAGGATTCTGGACAGGGCTGGTCAGCTCGTTGAGCGGCTGAGCCAGGGCATAGACTAGACCGACCCCGGATTCTCCCGTGGCTCTGCGCTGTGTACTCGCACACTGCCGCCTTCAGGTGGTCCCGCCTCCCTAGCTGCCGGGTAGAGCGGAGAAACGCAGTTGAAGACACTCGTTCTAGGCCTCGGCAACTCTATCTTGACCGACGACGCGGTGGGGTTCGCCGTCGTCGAGGAGGTGAGAAGGCGTCTTGATAGAACCGACGTGACTGTGGAGCAAGCCAGCGCCGGAGGGTTGGGCTTGCTGGAACTCGTGCTCGGCTACGACAAGGTCATCATCATCGACGCCATCCAGACCGATGACAACGAGCCGGGGCGAATCCACCGCCTCTCCCCCGACGAGTTCAGCGGCAACCTGCGCTCCGTCTCCACCCATGACGTCAATCTGGCAACCGCCCTGGAGCTCGGTCGTCAACTGGGCAAGGACATCCCCAAGGAGATCGTGATCCTTGCTGTCGAAGCTGCAGACGTGGATAGCTTTGGCGAGGACCTGACCCCTAGAGTGGCCACAACCGTGCCGGGCGTGGCCGAGCTGGTGCTACAGGAACTCTTGAGATAGGACCACCACGCTCCGGTCCCCCGACAGACTGAGCGCCTCACAAGTGGTTCAGTGTGCCACAGATCCAGGCTCGTGGATCGCACGATTCCCTGATAGAGGGACCTCAAGGGCCACCCTACCCACGGGTGGCTCTCTCCTATCTGACAGGCGCCGCAGCACTCCGCTTGGCAAGCTATCACACCCGCCAGAAATCAAGATGATCGGGGACGGCCAGCGACGCACTTGAGTATCCGTCCGAGCAGTCCCTGGCTGAGCCCACCCCGGATCATGTCACAAGAGTACTGTGCGTGACGGGCATGAGGTGGCGTGTGCAAGGCATACGACTCGCTTACAGCCCGAGCAAAGGACCAGATCCAGGGCGTCAAGGGGTCCTTCACTGCGATTACCACCGGATTAGGACCCAGCTAGGACCTGTTCGTGACCTTGGTTCCATATAATACGATAGGATGAAGTAGTGGTGAGGCAGGACCTGATGATTCGTTCACATGCCGCGCCCTCGAGACTTCGCAGTCGGGCCATTCAGCGGAGGTGTCGGCGTATGCATGCCCATCTAGGCCGTCGGTCCTGCACCCATCGATAAGGAGGCAAGCTAGCAAGAATGAACAATGAGATAATGATCGATGCGTTTCCTCCGGCCAAGATGGCCAGCCGTATGGAGGAGGTTGGGGTCACCAAGGCCGGACTTGGTGCACCAACCGTTTTCGCCCTGGCCACGCTGGCCGGCGCGTTCATCGGCACGGGCGCCATCTTCGCCACCGTAGTCTCAACGGGGCTGGCGTCCGCTGGCGTCGGCTTCGGGATCATCAAGCTGCTCACCGGGTTCGTCTTCTGCCTGGGCCTGATCGCCGTTGTGGTAGCTGGCGCAGAGTTGTTCACCGGCAACAACCTCATCATCATGGCTTTCGCCAGTGGCAAAGTCGGCATCTCCGGCCTTCTCCGGAACTGGGTGATTGTGTACGCGGGCAACTTCGTCGGCTCGATCCTCACGGCCGGAGTGATGCTCTCGACCAAGCAATACGCACTAGCAGGGGGCGGCATCGGGGCCACCGCTCTGGGCATAGCCGATGGCAAGTGTGATCTGGAGTTCGTCCAGGCCGCCGCTCTGGGCGTGATGTGTAACGCCCTGGTCTGCCTCGCCGTATGGCTCTGCACGTCAGCCAGGACCACCACTGACAAGATCCTGGCCATCATCTTCCCCATCACAGCGTTTGTGGCGTCCGGCTTCGAGCACAGCGTGGCCAACATGTACTTCATCCCCATTGGCTTATTCATCAAGAACTTCGCTGGCCCTGAGTTCTGGACCGCCATCGGGAAGACGGCAGCCGACTACCCCAGCCTGACCTGGGCCGCGTTCTTCGTCAAGAACTTGCTGCCGGTGACCATCGGCAACATCATCGGCGGCGCCGGCTTTGTGGGGCTCGCCTACTGGTTCATCTATCTGAGGCCCGAGAAGAGGATCAACGTGCAGCCCGGTACTGCTGCTAGAATTCTGGTGGTGGACGATGACCCCGACTTCGTGGAGATCACCAGCCGCGTCCTCTCCAAAGAGGGGTACAAGGTGACCGCCGCTTCCAGCGGGCCGCAGGCCCTTGAGGCCATGCGACAGGCGCGACCCGACCTGGTTCTACTCGACGTGATGATGGCCGAGCCACTGGAAGGTGTGGCTCTGTCTCGTGAGATGGCGTCGGATCCGAACCTGAAGCACATACCCGTGGTCATGCTCTCCAGCATCGACAGCAGCCAGTACGCTGGCTTGCTCCCAGACGATCGACACCTCCCGATCGACGTATGGCTCAGCAAACCAATCAGTGCGGATCATCTCGTGAAGACCATTCACCGTTTCTTG
>DAOUEW010000384.1:0-48083 GCA_034430275.1 Anaerolineae bacterium
TGGACCTTGACCAGCCTTCCCAGTTCGGGTGGGCGTCTCAAGTCGAGGCTCTCGGCCACGAAGTGCGTGCTGCTGCTTTCGACGATCTCCCCGATCCTCATACGCCTCGCCTTGCCTTGCTGCCGCTCTTCGCCGAGCCACCGTAGATGATCCCCTCCTCTGCCAGTGACCGCTCCACCAGCAGCTGGACCAGCCGCCTATCGCTCACCGAAATGTGCGCCCCCTCATGGGCTTCCTGTAAGGCAGGAGGGTACGGTGGGTAGGTGCCGCTCCTCCGCGCCTGATCGTAGATCAGCGCCTGCACAAGGTTCAGCGTCTGGGAGTCGCTGGTGACCCACTGAGGAGCTTCCAGCCGCACAACCTCGCCGCCGACGTTCATGTACAAGAAACGAATACGATGAGGCCCATATCGATTCAGAATGGCCGATTTGCTGCCGAAGACGTCCGACCGCTCGCCGTCCCGGAGGAAGCCGAACAGATCTCGGTCTCGAATCTCCCTCAGTGCCGTACAGAACTCCTGGGCGCCGGAAGAAGGACAAGTAGCGCAGTCGACCTCGTGTCTGGTGCACAACCAGACCCTGAGCGAATTGACGACGTCGCGAGCTCCTGGATAGCTGATGTAGCTGACCAGCGGGATGCCCAGTGTGTGGAACCTGTCCAGGTAACCCAGGAACTCCTTCAGGAACTGTTCTTGCACAAAAGCGGGGTCTTCGGTCTGTAGCCCCCAGGTGATCAGCGACCCGTCGCGCAGAGCCACCAATGGGCGTCCTTCGACCTGCTCAGCCGCCTCCAGCAGCGCTCTCATCTCCGCCAGGCACATCTTGGCGCTCAGGCGTGCACCCTCTACCGGCGCACTCCGTACCAGAGGATCCAGGTACAGGTCTTGCTCCTGGAAGTAGAGCTGAGCGGAGGAGTCGAGCAAAGCGGAGGGGTGCTGTCCATAGCTGAAGGCGGCGTAGCCAGTGTTGAGGACGTAGAACCGCAAAGGACTGTGCCGATCTGGAGCTATGTAGGAGCCGTCCGCGGCCACCACACTGAAGCTCGAAGGGCACCCCCGTACTTCGACAGCTCCATTGACGTTGCCGTAGAGCACAGCCACGAGCCAGGGCAGTCGGACGACGCGCTCCTCCAACTTGGCTCTGAGCTCCTCTGGATCGACGGAGTTCAAGAGCTGACGGGCCCTCTCGACCCAGCGCCCGCGATTCTCCGCTGCGCTGGCTTGCACCATCTCGGCTATCCGCTCACCGAGCAAGTCCAGCTTCAGCGGCATGATTCGCGCTCAGCGCAGTACTCGCTCATCGCCCACCCTCTTGGTAATGCGCTGATCGTCCAGATGCTCCATCAGGGCCAGGGCGTACTTGCGGCTCGCCTGGAACATGTCGCGCACCTGTGCGACAGTGATGCTCCCGTGCTCCTCGATGTGAGCGACCACACGCTCCACCATCTCCTGATAGGTTTCCCGCAGGAAGAGAACACTCTCGCTCACACGCACCAAGCGGCCTTCGTCCAGCATCAGATTAAGCGCCTCCAAGCCTATCGCGGCCTCGATCTCGGCCACCGAGGGGGTAGAGTATGGGCTTTCGGCAAGATTCGCCAGCAGCTCGTCGACCTGTCGCTGCTGCTCGGCACTGAACCTGACCTGGTGTTGTGGCACCCTGACCACTGCTCCGTTTTCGACCAGTCTACCCTGATCAGCAGCGCGCTCCAGGAACTGGCTGAACGCACGACTGGCGAAGTTCGACCTGCTCTTCAGTTCCTCGCGTGGCATGCCTGGCCGCAGCGGATACCGTCGGTGATAGTCCTGCAACCAGGCCTCCATACGGCTCATCAGTTCCTCGTAACTGGTGACGGCCATCACATACCGGTCGTCCGTCGCTGGGTCACCCGTACCCAGCGGAAGAACCTGCCCCGCTCGCAGTAGTCCGGTCAGAGCCTCTCTACCGGTCTCCTCGGCCAGGCCGCTCTCTTTCAGCACCTCGCCCACCTGTCGCGGGCGCGGGCCTTGCGCGGCCTCCAGCAGGATATCCTCGGGACTCCCGCGCGAGAGAGCCTCGAGCCGTTGGACTAGCGCAGGACGGAAGCGGCGATGACGACGTCGCGGGACTGGATCGACAATGACTCCGCCGCCAATGGTCAGGCTGGGGGAAGGCTGACGTATGATGAAGCGATCGCCACGTAGCACAGCGGTTGGCGACGACAGTCGAAACTGGACCCAACCCTCCTCACCCGGCCGCAAGGTCTCGTCATCGAGCAGCCGGAGAAAAGCCATGATCTGGGCTGAACCGCTGTAGAACTCCACCTGCGTATTGTGTCTGAGGACTCTAGGGGCAGTAGGCAATAGCCTGAGACGCGCATCCACCAAGTGACTGCTTTCCAGACGGCCAGGGAGGGTCAGCACGTCTCCTCGGCTCAATTGGTCGCTGCTCAGTCCTCCAAGATTGACCGCCACTCGACCACCGGGAGCAGTCGCCTCCAGCTTCTCACGGTGAGTCTGTAAGCCCCGTATGCGCGCTTTGAGCCCGGATGGCAGAATCTCCACTTCCTGGCCCACCTCGAGCCCACCATCGACGAGCGTCCCGGTGACCACGGTGCCAAAACCAGACATCACGAACACCCTGTCGATGGGGAGGCGCGGTTTCCCGATATCTCGCTTGGCGGGGACACGCTTCAACAAGTCATCTAGCTTCCCCAGCAAAGAATCGATTCCCGCGCCAGTCACTGCGGAGACGGGCACAATCTCAGCCTCAGAAAGAGTAGTATCTGCGATCAGTTCTGCGACGTCGTCCGTGACCAACGCCAGCCACTCCTGGTCCTCGACGAAGTCCACTTTGGTGATGGCGACTACGCCGTGCTCCAGCCGCAGAAGGTCGAGTATGTCCAGATGTTCCCGGGTCTGAGGCATGATACCTTCATCAGCAGCCACGACGAACAGCGCAGCATCTATGCCACCCACGCCAGCCAACATGTTCTTGATGAAGCTCTCGTGTCCCGGCACGTCCACGATGCTGGCGACCGCGCCGCTGGGCAACGTCAGCCATGCAAAGCCCAGGTCGATGGTCATCTCCCTCTCCTTCTCTTCTTTGAGCCGGTCGGGATCTATGCCGGTCAGTGCCTTCACCAGGGCAGACTTGCCGTGGTCGACGTGCCCTGCTGTTCCAATGGTTCGAATGGACTGCGTCATGTCGCCTACAAGCGTGTAAGCCGCTTACCCAATTCCTTCATCAACTTCTCCAGATCGCCGACCTCGTGTCGCAGGTGCGACAACTGGGTCTCCCACAATCCCCTGATGTGGCCATCGCGCTTGGCGTTCTCTGCGGCCAACTGCTCCCACATCTCGTCGTTCCTCAGCCAGAGGAGTGCATTCTCCTGTCGCCACTCCTCGAGTTGCTGTCTTTGACGTTCCTCCGCTGTGCGCTCCACATGCTGAATGGATTCGCGGTCCTGCTCCAGTTGGATGCTCATCTCATGCAGAGATGCCAGCATCTTCTCGCCACTCCTGAGCTGCTTGTCCGAAAGTGCCACCCGCTCCCTCAACTCCTCTGCACTGCCGCGCCACCTGCTCAACTCCTTCGTCCACGCAGCGAATTGCTTCTTCACTCTGTCGTCCAGCGCCCGGAGTTCCTCGGCGAGCGCAGCATGTTCCTGCCTGACCTCTTCACGAGACGCTTCCAGATCCGGAATCTGTTGGAATAGTCGCTCTATCTTGGTCTGGACAAGCCTCAGGCTTTCGACAACGTCGTCGGACCTCGAGCTTGCTGCTTCGCGTGCCTGGAGGAGTTCGGTCGTCCTCTCTTCGTTTCTCTTGATCCGGCCCTCGAAGGCCAGCAAGGTCTCGTTCTGTTCACGCCCCTCTTTGACCATCCCCTCGATCTGCGCACCAAGCGCCGACGCAGTCTTGGCAAGACGATCCACGTCCACCCGTTGGGTGCGCAGTGTGTCCTCCAGTCGGCGCGAATCCTCGATGCGCTGTTCCAGTCGAGCGAGGGCTTCCTGCCGCGCACGCCTTTCCTCCTGGAGACGACCAGCCGCGCCTTGAGTACCCTTGGCCAAACGTTCCTCAGCCTTACGGAGCTCCAGCATAACTTCTTCCTTGAACTGCTGCAACGCCTTTTCGAACCTGGACAGGCTCCTCGCCTCGACTGAGCCACGGCTGAGCGTTTCCGATAGCGCCTCCGTGGCCTCCTGAGCACGAGCGAGTTGTGCCTCCTGCTGCTCCACCCTCTTCTGCAATTCGGCTAGCAGTGCTTTGTCGCGTTGCCGCTCCTGGTCGAGCCAGTCCAGGCGCTGTCTGGTCTCTCCGGCATCCGTGGGGCTTTCCGACTTCTCCCTAGGCATTGTGCTCTTCAACCTCGCCGCTGACCAGAAACACCACCCGTTCTCCAATGTTGATCGCCCGGTCGGCGATCCGCTCGAGATTGTGAGCGACCCAGAGAAGATAGGTCGCCCTGGTGATCGTACGCGGATCGTCCATCATGAAGATGAGCAACTCCCGGAAGACCTGGTCGTAGAGCCTGTCCACTTCGTCATCCTCGTCGCCCAGGCTTCTAGCCAGTTCAATGTCACGGTTCACAAAGGCCGTCAGCTCCTGCTCTAGCATCCAACGGCCCTTCTTGGCCATGCGGGGGATGTCCACGAGCGGCTTAAGCGGCTCACGAGGGCCCATCATGACTCCGATCTGCCCGATCCCCTTGGCATGGTCCGCCATCCGCTCCAGCTCTGTGGCGATGTTGGCGATGGCAAAGATCACTCTCAGATCACTTGCCAGGGGCTGCTGCGTGGCAATCAACACGAGACACTGCTCCTCAATGTCGTGTTGAGCCTGGTTGATCGCCTCGTCGTCTCGCACCACCTTCCGAGAGAGATCGATGTCTCGCTTCTTGAGAGCCTCCACGCTGAGGTCAATGGCCTTGTCGACCATCTTGCCCATCTCCAGGACATCTTGCTCGAGCGCTCTTAACTGTTCGTCGAATGTCTCACGAGTCACGGTGAGAGCCCCCTTTCGTAACCTACACCCTCGCTATTATAGCATCGACACCTTGACCCTAGCAATGGTTGTGCGCTCCCGGGCGCAGAGCGAGACCGTCCGCGCCAGCAGCGAGCCAGTTTGGATCTGACTACGACCTGCATGGGACCAGATTACGACTCAGTGAGACTACAATCAGGTAGCGGCACCAATCGAGAAGATCCGTGCTTAACTAGCCGCGCTGGGGGAAGCCATGGAAGCAGTCTCGCAGATATGTCGGTCCCGTGGTTCAGGCCCCGCCGACGTTCACTCACTTGTTAGAGAGAGCCCGCGGTCCCTCGCCAGGATGTGGCCCGCGGCGGTTCTCAGCTTCTTCTCCACACCCTGGTGGGCGCATTTGACTTGAGTTCAGTCCCTTGATAGAATCTGTGCCTGTGCGTATCCGGCGCCGAAGTCGGCGACCGGCTAGAGACGCCAAGAGCGGCTGGTGCCCCGAGCGCACGGTCGTTCTGTCAACTCGGCGGCGAAGCACGTACTAAAGAGTGCGGATAGGAGGCAGACGCGTATGGGAGAGCTAAGCAGTTTCGAAGCGACGATGCTCTACGCGGTGATCGGCGTGGCGTTCATCAGTCTAGCGTATGCATACTGGCTGTGGCGCGACACACTCCGGCGAGAGAAGGCAGGCGAGGACATGCAGAAGGTCTGGCGTGCCATCAAGTTGGGCGCCAATGCCTATCTGCGGAGGCAGTTGAAGACCATCCTCCCACTACTGGTGATACTGGCGGTGTTGCTGTTCTTCAGCGTATACATCGTCCAGCCCAGTGAAGAGGCTCTGGCCCTGTTCCAGAACGACCAGAACACCGCCCGCTTCTGGATGGGCATCGGTAGGAGCCTGGCCTTCGTTGCAGGCGCAACGTTTTCCACTCTGGTCGGGCAACTCGGGATGAGGGTAGCTATTGAGGGCAACATCCGAGTGGCCGGTCAAGCCGCGAAGGGCAACTACAACGGCGCTCTCACGGTGGCCTATCGGGCAGGCACCTTCACCGGGATGCTGACCGACGGACTGGGACTGCTGGGAGGTACGCTCATTTTCATCATCTTCGGCACGGCGGCCCCGGACGCCCTGATGGGCTTTGGCTTCGGCGGCACCCTGGTAGCGCTCTTCATGAGGATTGGAGGAGGCATCTACACCAAGGCCGCTGATGTCGGCGCCGACCTGGTGGGCAAGGTCGAGCACGGGCTGCCGGAGGATGACCCACGTAACGCTGCCGTCGTGGCCGACCTGGTGGGCGACAACGTGGGCGACTGCGCCGGAATGGCAGCGGACATCTTCGAGAGCTACGAGGTGACCATCGTATCCGCCCTCGTTCTGGGCTTGTTTCTATACCACCAGACAGGTAACACATTCTGGATCGTCTACCCGCTCATAGTACGCGCCATCGGCGTCATCTCCTCCATCTTGGGGACCTTCGCCGTGCCCATGTGGGAGAACTTCCCCATCAAGTTCTTGAGGGCCAAAGATGCCGAGGGAGCCATGTTCCGCTCCTACGAAGTATCGTCAGTCAACACCGTGTTCTTCGCCTTCCTCTTCTCGCTTCTCTACGCAGGGGAGTGGCAACTGGCGACGTTGAATGCGGTAGGTGTGGGCCTGGCAGTGGTCTTCAACCCCTTGACCTCACTCTTCACTTCGGCCAAGCGCAGGCCGGTGCAGGAGATCGCAGAATCGACCCAGACCGGCACGGCCACCACCGTCCTGTCGGGCCTGGCGCTGGGAATGGAGAGCAGCGTCTGGAGTCTGCTTGCCATCGTGGTAGCCATGGGCTGCAGCCTGGCCGTATTTGGGAGCGAGTCCCTGATCCACGTCCTCTACGGCGTGGCCATGGTAGGCATCGGCATGCTTTCTCACACCGGCAATAACGTGGCCATGGACTCCTATGGCCCTATCGCCGACAACGCCAGTGGCATCGGCGAGATGGCCGGCGCGGACAAGAAGGCACAGTCGATGCTGGCCGAACTGGACGCAGTGGGCAACACCACCAAGGCCATCACCAAACAGGTGGCCATTGCCTCGGCTGTGGTCGCGGCCACAGCGCTGTTCTTCTCCTTCGTGGCTGATTCACTGTCCCTGGCCAACCCAGGCGTGCCGGTGACCGAACTCTTGGAGCGCGGCATCCGCGTTTCCACGCTTGACGGCACCATTGGCTTCCTACTGGGAGGGGCCCTGGTCTTTCTCTTCTCAGCCTTCTGCCTGCGCGCGGTGTCCCGTGGCGCCAATCTGGTGGTCAACGAGGTGCGCCGCCAGTTCAAGGTCCCTGGCGTGATGGAAGGTACCACCACTCCGGACTACGGCAAGGTCGTGGCCATTACCACCGCGGCTGCCCAGAAGGAGCTGGTTAGCCTCGTGGTCATCGCAGTAACCTTGCCACTGCTCGTCGGCCTGTTGTTCTCACTGGAAGCGATGGGCACCTTCCTGGCGGGTGTTATCCTCGTCGGTCAGTTGATGGCCGTCTTCATGGCCATCTCCGGAGGCGCTCTGGACAACGCCAAGAAGTACATCGAGGATGGCCACTTCGGTGGCAAGGGATCCCCGGCCCACAAGGCTGCCGTAGAAGGCGACACCGTGGGCGACCCGCTGAAGGACACGGCTGGTCCGGCGCTTAACCCGATGATCAAGGTTGTGAACCTGGTCAGTCTTCTGGCGGCCCCGCTCATCGTCGAATCCAGGGGCCAGCCGGCGGTCTGGCTGGCGGTGGTGGTCCTGGTCGTCCTCCTCGTCTGGGGCATCTGGCAGAGCAAGAGGGAGATTGGCCAGGAATCGACGCAAGAGCTTGCATAGATGAATAGCCGAATCACAGACAGGCCTGCCCTCACCAGCGGAGCCTTTCCACGGATGTGCTGAAAGGCTTGGCAGCCGTGTCCATGGAGGATAGAACGAGCCCCGTGTCAACTACCAACGTTGACACGGGGCCTGTTGCGTGGCCACCAAGTGGCGAAAACCGTCAACCGGCGGCTATGTGCGAATCACGTGCTCTGCTGGAGAGATCTCTGTCAAGCCGCAGCCTGTGAGACGTGGCCTTTCCGTGAGGAGATGGACGCAACGCTAGACCGGCCGAGTGTCTTGACACACTATCTGAAAATGGTATAATGGAGGGAGCGTAACAAAGACTACACGGTGTTCACAAACAACATGGCGAAAAAGACCCTGAAAACAGGCCTAGGCGGGCTTCGCCCCCTAGTCTTGGCTATCCTCGCATCTGCTACCATGACCATCTGTACGCTGGCAGGCGTCGCATCGGGATATCTGTTCTACGAACTGATCGAAATACCGTATTTCTACGACATCTACCGCACCCTCGTCCATCCGCTGGAGGCCAGCGGACTGCTCCCCGCTGTAGGTCCACGTTTCGAGAGCGTCCCGGACGAGCAAGCCACCGAGCTCGCTATGGAAAGCAACCCTCGGATCAACATCCTGCTCATAGGCTTGGACCAACGGTGGGAGGTGGCGCACAGAGCCTTCCGAACTGACACCATGATGATCGCCTCCTTGCATTCCGAGACCGGCGAGGCGATGCTGCTCTCCATTCCGCGGGACCTGTACGTGGAGGTCCCTGGTCACGGAAAACAGCGCATCAACATAGCTCACGTGCTGGGAGAGACCCAGGACTACCCTGGGGGCGGACCAGCTTTGCTGATGGATACGATACAGCAGGACTTCGGCATACCTGTCCACGGGTACGTGATGATCAACTTCCAGGGCTTCCGAGAGGTGGTCGATCTGCTCGGGGGAGTGGACATCTACGTCGACAAGGAGGTCTGGGACAACAGCTATCCCGATGATCGCGGCGGCGAGATCACCGTCCACATACCAGCAGGGCAACAACACATGGACAGTGAGACGCTGCTGATCTACTGCCGCTCCAGACACGGCAGCGATGATTTCGACCGTATGGCCAGACAACAGAAGGCACTGGTGGCCTTGGCCAAGAAGGCTTTGAGTCTCCAGATGCTGCGGCGCCTACCCGAGCTACTTCAGGCCATGAGCGACACGTTCGACACAGACCTCTCCATGACAACAATCGTCCGCCTGGCTGAGATGGCCAGCCAGGTGGATCCCGAGAACATGCAGTCCGTGGTCATTGACCGCAACTATCTCGATCCCAGCCAGCGGCAGGCCGGAGACGAGCCGAGTCTCCTCTACCCTGACTGGGACAAGATCCACACCCTCGTTGAAGAGGTATTCTACGAGTAGAGACACGCTGGCCCCGTGGAGTCACGAAGCCGGGGCGAGCACTGCGCCAGGCGGAAGAAGGTAAGGCATGTCCACCGGTTACGTCTACGATCCGCTCTATCTGGAACACAACCGAGTAGGACACGTTGAGTGTAGAGAACGTCTGGAGACAACGATACAGGTGCTGCGCGAGCAGCGCCTTCTGGACCGCTTGGTAGAGGTCCAGCCTACGCAAGTGCCCATGGACCATCTGCTGGAGGTCCATCACGAGCACTACGTGAAGCTCGTTAGAGAGGTGTCGGAAAGAGGCGGCGGTCATCTCGATCCCGACACCTACGTGAACGAGCGTTCCTTTGACGTCGCACTGCTCGCCGCCGGGGGGTTGCTGAATCTTGTAGAGGCAATCATGAACGGCGAGGTTGCCAACGGCTTCGCCCTGGTGCGACCACCTGGACATCATGCCCTGCGCGGTCGTGGTATGGGCTTCTGCCTCTTCAACAACATCGCAGTGGCCACTGCGTACGCGCTCCAGCGTAGAGGGCTCTCTCGTGTCCTGATAGTGGACTTCGACTTGCACCACGGCAACGGCACCCAGGAGATCTTCTACGACACGAGTCAGGTCCTCTACTTCTCAACGCACCAGTATCCTCACTATCCTGGGAGCGGGCACTGGTCAGAGATCGGTGAAGGAGATGGGCAAGGGTTCACGGTGAACGTACCGCTACCGGCAGGTGTCGGCGACGAGGGCTACGAGCGTGTCTTCGACGAGATACTCTACCCTCTCGCCGAGCGGTATCGTCCCGAGATCATCCTGGTCTCCGTGGGCTACGACGCCCACTGGGCAGATCCCTTGGGCATGATGTTGCTCTCTACCACCGGCTACGCCCGTCTGGCGAGAACGTTGAAGGAGATGGCGGAGGAGTTGTGTGACGGCCGTCTGGCCTTCACCCTGGAAGGTGGATACGATCTACAAGCCACGTCATATTCCATCGCGGCCACCCTGCAAGCGCTGATGGGAGAAGAGGTCTACGACCCGTTGGGCCCTTCGCCGCAGCCAAGTGTGCCCATCGATGACCTGATCATCCACCTCAAAGGCACACATCGTTTGGTCTAGCGTCGATCCGATCGCTGATTATTGATGGTCAGCGCCACATTCGTGTCCGACGTGGTGGGTATGGACCCCGGATCTTCCCGCTTGCACCCCCATAATGGTCCCTGTTGAACCAACCGCGCAGAAGTGACATTGACAATCTCGGCAAAAGAAGGCATAATACGATTGGGTAAGACCCCGGCTTCTTAGTGTTGGCGGAGGAAGAACCATGGCTGAGGTAACCCTGAGCAAATACTGTGACGAAGCAAGGGAGCTGATCAGGGCTGACTCGTATGATCAGGCCATCGCCATCTGCCGGCACATCCTGAAACAGTATCCCAGGTACGTCAGAGCCTACCGCCTCCTGGGCGAGGCATGTCTCGAGAAGGGTGACTACATCGAAGCAGCCAACCTCTTCAAGCGGGTACTGGGCGCTGACATGGAAGACATGGTGGTCTACGTAGGCCTGGGCATCGTCTTCGACGAGCAGGGCGCTCTGGACGAAGCGATCTGGCAACTCGAACGCGCTTTCGAACTCAACCCCGGCAATGCTGAGATCAGAAAAGAACTTCAAAGGCTCTACGGCGATCGCGACGGAGCCGCTCCCCAGAAGCTGAAGCTCACCTCTGCAGCGCTTGGTCGCTTGTACACGAGGGAGGAACTGTACCAGCGCGCCATAGACGAGTTCAGGGCAGTCCTCGAGGAGGACCCTGAACGCACAGACATCCAGATCGCACTGGCCCAAGCACTCTGGTGGAGCGAACAGAGGCAAGAGGCGGCCAAGATCTGCGAAGCTGTGCTGGAGCAATACCCCAATTGCCTCAAGGCCAACCTCATACTCGGCGAGATCCTGCTCAGCGCCGGGCGGCAATCAGAAGCTCAGTCTCTCCTCGACACAGCTCAAGCCATGGACCCGGAGAATGTCGTGGCCCACGAGCTGTTCCACGACAAGTCTCCACTTCCACGTGAGACTGTCACCGTGCCCAGACTTGATCGGGAAGAGCTGGACGAGGAACTCGAAGAGATCAGGGACGAGACTCCCACAGCTGGCAAGGGCCCCGCTGCGCGGAAGGAAGGTCTTCCCCCAGCGACGGGCAAGCGTCTGGACGAGGCGACGCCAGATTGGCTGCGCAAGCTCCAGGAGGAAGAAAAGGAATCCAGCCCTGAGGAGGCCGCCACACCGTCCGAGGCGCAGGAGATGCCTGCGTGGCTGCGAGAACTGGCCGACGAGAGCCCCGAGCAGCCCACCGACGTGGCAGCTGCCGGTGGTCCGCCCGGCCTCGAGACTGAAGAAGGCATGCCCGCGTGGCTCGGCGATCTGAGGGAGGAGGCCGGAGATCTCCCATCCGAGGAGATGCTCCCGGCCACGGGACCTGAGACCGTCGCTGAGCCGGACACGGAAACACCCGCACCTGACGAAGAGATGGCTGCAACGGCACAGGAGGAGATCCTGGCGCCGACCCAGGACACGGTAGGGCCTTTCGACGCCGAAGGTGAAGTCATCGAGCCCGTACCGCCAAGCGCTGAGCCACAGGAGGAGCCTGGCAAAGCAGATGAGACGCCAGACTGGCTCCGCAGCCTGCGGCAGGAGGCTGCCTCAGACCACCCCTTACAGGAGCCCACTGTTGGTGAGGAGGAGGTAGAGAGCGCGCTATCCGTCACAGCGCTGTCTGAGCGAGAGTCCTTGGAACCTGAGGAGGAGCCCCCGGACGTCACCGAACAGACCATGGATCTCCTGCGGGAGACTATGCCGGACGAATCGGCCTCCATCGAAGAGATCATGGCCTGGATGGAAGAGTCGAAGGCGTTGCTTGGGGAAGGGGAGATCCCCGCGGCCGCTCTTGAGGGACTGCGACCGGTGCAGGAATCCGAGCCTCCGTCGGAGACCGCTGAGCAGGGGCAAACGCCGACGTGGGCGCGCGACCTTGGACCTGCGGACGAGGTCGCAGAAGAGGCAGTGCTCGAAGAGGACTCTGAGGCAGAGGAGGAGGCGATCCCCACCCAGGAGGACGAGATGCCAACGTGGCTGAGGGAGATGAGGCCCAAGGCCATGGAAGACGAGGCGCTCCCGCGCCCGCAAGAGATCGAGTCGGGTTTGGAAGACGAGGGAGCCATGGAGGAGCCTGTCTTCGCCCCAGAGGAACCAGCGATAGCGCCTCCCGAGGAGCTAGAACTCCCAGTGGCGGAGGAAGAAGAGATGCCCTCCTGGTTGCGTGACCTGCGTGAGGAGGCAGCCAGAGAAGAGCCATCGGTGCCACTCGCGGGGGCAGAGACCCCAGCTCCAGAGATGGCCATGCCTGGCGCTGAGGAAGAAGAGATGCCCTCCTGGCTTCAGGACCTACGCGAAGAGGTGGCCAGAGAGCAGCCACCGAGGCCAGAAGAGGAGCCAACGATTACTGCTGAGGAGACGTCACCGGCCCTCGCAGAGGAGGAGATGCCTTCCTGGCTGCGCCAATTGCGTGCAGAGGGGACGGGCGCAGAACCGTTCTACCAACCAGAAGGCGGCGAGCTGCCGCCTGAGGCAGCAGAGCCTCTCCCCACAGAGGAAGAAGAGGTGCCACCCTGGCTACAGGAGCTAAGGGCAGAGGCATACAAGGAAGAACCGCTCGTTTCCGCCGAGGAATCCGAAACCCTGCCCCAGGAGGACCTCTCGGCCCACATGGTGGAAGCAGAGCTACCGTCCTGGCTCGAGGAGTTGAAATCGGAGGTGGCCGGAGAGCAACCGGCGTTCGAGGTGGAAGAGACGGAGGCGCCAACCGGGGAGATCCCGTCTCCCCCGGTGTCTCCTCCAGAAGGTAGGCAGCCTATCGAGGCCATGGCCCCTGAGGAGCCAGGAACCGCTGACGTGGCCGCACCGTCTCTCGACGAGCACGTGCCCTCATGGCTCCGCGAGCTGAGAGCGCAGGCCGCACAGGGAGAGACAGGTCCCCTCCTCGAGAGGACCGCCGCGACTGACGAGGCACCTTTGCCGGCAATACAGGAAGAAGAGCTACCATCGTGGCTGCGCGACCTGCGAGCGGGAGCAGCGAAGAGTGCGGCGCCTCCAGAGTCCCCAGCAGCCGAACCGGATGTCCATGAGCCTGCAACCTGGCCTGAGGAGGAAGCCGAGCCCGTCTCTCGGGAGCCCGTCGCCCCTCAGGTTGTCGAGGAGAAGCCTCCGGTGGCCGAGGCTATCGCACGGGTCGAGGATATATCTCCAGAACAACCTCCAGAGGAAGCCTCTCAACCCGATTGGCACGTTGAGCAGTATGTCGAACACCTCGACGCCAATCCTCGCGATCACACCGCGCGTCTGGCCCTAGCACGGGCCTACTCACAGGCAGGCGACCTGGATCAGGCAGCGCTGCAATACCAGATGATGCTCTCGTTCGGGGGCATGATACATGAGGTCACCTCCGATCTCGAGTCCACCGTGGAGAGCGCTCCAGATCACCTGCGGACTCAGGAGCTTCTGGCCGATGCCTACGTCAGGGGTGGCCAACTACAGAAAGCCCTGGACAAGTACCGCTGGCTAAGAGTCAAGTTCACCCGTTGACGTACGCTCGCGTGAATACGGAATCGTCTATGCCGAAGGCGTGCGGCGGGCGCTGCACGCCTTCACACTGTGACCGGACAGTGGAGAAAGGACTTGGTACATGAAATCGGAGTGCGTGGAGAAGACTCTGGTGCTCATCAAGCCTGATGGAGTGAAAAGAGGCATAGTGGGCAGAGTGCTCACCAGATTCGAAGAGGTGGGCCTCAAGATCGCGGCCCTGAAGCTCGTGCAAGCCTCCAGGGAGCACGTCGAGAACCACTACCCCAACACCCCAGAGTGGATCAAGGGCATGGGCGAAAAGACACTTCAGACCTACCAGGACCAGGGAAAGGACCCCGTCCAGGAGATCGGTACCGCCGACCCGACGGAGATCGGCAACATGATCAAGGACTGGAACGTAGACTACCTGACGTCTGGGCCACTGGTGGCCCTGGTAGTGGAAGGTGCCCACGCCATAAGCGTCGTCCGCAAGATGTGTGGCTTCACGCTGCCCGCCTTCGCGGAGCCTGGCACCATAAGAGGCGATTTCTCCATCACCTCGCCCATCGTCGCGAACGAGTTGAATAGAGCGGTCAGGAACCTCGTCCACGCGTCGAGCGATCCTGAAGAGGCCACCCACGAGATCAATCACTGGTTCTCGGAAGACGAGCTCTGCGCGTACGATACCGCGGCAGAGACCGTCATGTTCTAGCTGGGAGATCCACACGCAGGTGGAAAAGCCGAGGTATACCTCCGTCACCGTGCTCACGGGTTCCGGAATCTCCGCCGAAAGCGGAGTACCTACCTTCCGAGGCGAGGACGGGCTGTGGCGCCACTATCACGCCGAGGAACTAGCCACCCCTCAAGCCTTCGCGAGAGACGCCGCCCTGGTCTGGGAGTGGTACGACTGGCGTCGCGGGCTGATAGCTGCCTGCGAGCCCAATGCTGCCCACCGCACCCTGGTGGAGATGGAAAGAGAATGCGAGGAGTTCTTCCTCATCACCCAGAATGTTGACGGCCTGCACCGGCGTGCGGGCAGCGAACGCATGGTCGAGCTCCACGGCAACATCTGGCAGGTACGTTGTACAGCAGAGGGTTCGGTCTTTGTCAACGAAGAGGTGCCTCTGCCTCAGATACCGCCCAGGTGCTCCTGCGGTGCGCCTCTGCGGCCCCACGTGGTATGGTTCGGGGAATCGCTCGACCACAGCTCAATGCAAGCGGCCCACGCTGCCGCTGAGATATGTGACCTGATGCTGGTCATCGGCACGTCAGCCGTGGTCCACCCGGCTGCGTCCCTACCTGCCATAGCCAAACAGCACGGGGCGTATCTCGTTGAGGTCAATCTGGAGAGGACACCTCTCTCGCCCTACGCGGATGAGGTCCTTCTGGGGTCCGCCGCTCAGGTACTGCCCGAACTCTGGGACAGACTCAGGCCAGCCTGCCAGGGCGTGTCCTAGCGCCGCCTCACTGTATCCTGACCACCAGCGTAGCGTCGCTCCACAACTCCTCTAGCTGGTAGTAGTCGCGCTCAGACGGCAGGAACACGTGCACGATCACCACGCCATAGTCCAGAACCATCCAACCGGAGCCGGGAGCGCCTTCGACCTGCGAGGGCCGCGATTGGGCATCTTCTCCCCTCTCGCGTACCGCGTCAACGATAGCCGTGATCTGCCGCTCCGTGTCTCCGCTGCAAATGATGAAGTAGTCGGCCAACAGCGACACCTGCCGCACGTCAAGCAGGACGATGTCCGACGCCTTCTTGTCGCTGATCGCTTCTACCAGCTCTCTTGCAAATTCACCGGGCTCCAGGTCTCTCTCCCGTCAGTATGCCCATCGCCGAGTCCACCGGCGCAGACGACCCCTAGTTGCCAATCTCCACCTCGGGTCGGGCCCCCAGGGTGACCTTGATGATGCGTTCCTCTCCATCGCGCACGACGCCCAGCGCCACCTCCTGCCCGACCTCCCCCTCCATGACGATGTAGGACAGCAAGTCCTCGAACTGCTCGATGTCGTGCCCGTCTATGCTGACGAGGATGTCGCCTCCCGTACGCACCTGGCTACTGCGTATGGAGATCTCTGTAGTGCCCCCGAGGACGCCGGCCTTGTCAGCAGGGCCATGCGCGGTGGCCTCGGACACGAGGACACCACTTTGGACGGGCAGGTCCAACTCCTTGACGAGAAGAGGGGTGATCGTCATGCCCTTGATACCAAGTTGGGGATGATCGTAGTGGCCGTTGGAGATGAGCGCAGGCACTACACGCTTCAGAAGGTTCACGGGCACCGCGAAGCCAACTCCACTGTTTCCCCCTGTAGTGGTACTAATAGCTGTGTTGACGCCGATCAGCAGCCCTGCGGAGTCCAACAGCGGTCCCCCTGAGTTGCCCGGATTGATCGCTGCGTCTGTCTGGACAACGTTTGGTATGGCGAACTGGCTCTGCGCCGGCAGGGTGCGTCCCAAGGCACTGATGATGCCTGTGGTCATCGTCCCTTCTAGACCGTAGGGGTTCCCGATGGCAATGACTCGCTGTCCGACCCTGAGTTGGTCTGAGTCCCCCAACTGGACAGGATGAAGGAGCTCGGCGGGAAGGTCTACGTCGATCACAGCCAGATCGCTGTCGGGATCTGTGCCCAGCACCCGGGCCTCTGCCATAGTCCCGTCGTACAGTGTGACCTGGACCTCCTCTGCCCCCTCCACCACGTGGTTGTTGGTGACAATACGTCCCTCCTGGTCGAAGATGAAGCCCGAGCCTTCGCCCTCGGCATAGAGGTCACTGCCCATCGAGAACGCTGACGATATCAGTATCTCGATGTTGACCACAGACGGGTTCACTCGCTCATAGAGGTTGATCAAGAGCAAGTCCTCGGCCGACGCTTCGTCGAGCACCCCCGGCGGTATGGCGGTGGGAGTGACTACGACCACGATCGGCGTCGGACTGGCGCTCTCCTGCGTCTGAGTGGAGGTCAAGCTCGCCGGAAGAGGGACACAGGCCAGGAGCACACAGGTCAATAGTAGTGAGCACAAAGCTGAGAGCCGCCACCGGCCCCTGCCCACAGAAGCTCCGGACTCATTTCCATTCCCGCTACTCACTTGCACACCTCGGTTCTCTCGTGAGATCATCCAGATAATTCATTCTAGCCTCCCGGCAAGCCAAAGTCAAGAATCTCGGTGGAGAATGTGAAGAAACGGGGCCCCACAGCTCCTGTGGTAGGTGCAGCGATACCGCGGCAATCGGGGAAGACACCGCAAACTTCTTCCCGGACCGGCCCAAGTCGCTGGTCCACGACTCTCGGCTGACTGGCGCTCAGCACGGGACTGATCCCCGACGGGTCTTCCATCCCCCTCTCGCCGCGGCAGTCCTTGTGCGCCAGACTGTGGATCTTTAAGGTTCAGTGGGCGCCAGAAGCTTGACATCATGTGAAATACGTGATATAGATAATTAGCTAATGTTCTAACTACAGGCAATGCCCTTGTCCACTAGCCTGGAGGGGCGCGACATGCCTGTAGCTACCAGACAAAAACGGCAGGAGTACCACTATGACGCCTCTGGTCCGGACTGACACCGAAGAATCGCCCTCGATGGTAAGCTTCCGTAGTTCAGTCATATACGAGATGATGCTCAGTCTGGGTGTGCTACACCGCCCGACTGCTCGTCATGAGAGATGGGCGGCTGAGGTCAGACCTCGGCTATCCCAGGGTCTGTTGGACGACCTGGACTTCCTGTACAGCAGGTTCGAGAACGGCGTGCTCCTGATGGAACTGGCGGTTGACTATCCTGACCACCACGACGGCCCCGGTTTTCTCGACTACGTCGAGGGGCTGAGCACAGCCCAGTTCCTGTTCTACACTCTCGGGCGGCTGGCCCCGCCTGACAAAATGGCCAAGGTGCAACCCAACATGGAATCGCTGCTCTCCATCATCACCCACGCCTTTCCAGAGGGTTGCTCGCACACCGAGAGCAGGTTCAGAACAGAGGGCTATCTTCAACTGGTGGCGGAGCCAGAGGCCTACAGGGCAAGGCTGCTGAGCCTGTGGCGAAGCTACTGGCAGTCCTTCTTCGAGGAGGAAAGCAAACGATACGTCGGGCTCTGGGACAGCAGCATACGTGAGAAGTCTCAGGCTCTCGGGCACCAGGACGCTCTGGAGTTCGTCAAGACACTGTCCAACAAACCGACTCTGCCCGACCAGATACCCCAGGGATACCCGCTGCAAGAGGTGCTCCTCGTGCCCTCCTTCTTCGCGCGCCACCACCTCATGTTCTATGGATATGGATCCATCACGGTCATCTACGATTGCCAGATGACTGAACGGCGCAGGGAAGAACTGCACGAGATCGAGGAAGAGATCATCACCACCGCCAA
The DNA here is from genome assembly GCA_034430275.1 of Anaerolineae bacterium. GTDB lineage: Bacteria > Chloroflexota > Anaerolineae > UBA7937 > B3-Chlor > JAUVXJ01. Next base: position 18,155 of record DAOUEW010000384.1, read on the forward strand.
GGCTTTGGGAGACAAGACGCGACTGAGGCTGCTCAGATGGATCGCGAGCGACCCGCAGGTCTACGGCAGCAAGCTGGCCAAGCTATGCCACGTCTCGCAGCCTTCCGTCTCCAGACACCTCCGGATCCTCAAAGAGGCCGGCGTAGTGGAGGAGATACCAGTGGACAACCACATCACCTACGAAGTCTGTAGAGAACGCCTCGAAGCCCTCGCCCCACGACTCGTGGGCTATCTGCACGAGGAGGAGTGATCAGTGACTTCGACCCTCAGGGATCGGTTATCAGGCTATCCACGACAGTTCTGGATTCTGTTCTTCGGACAGCTCGTAAGCGCCATAGGCATGAGCCTGGTCTGGCCCTTCATGACCATCTACGTCCGTGAGAAGCTAGACGTCAGCCTTACCGTGGTCGGGCTTGTCCTGGCTGCGAACTCCGGCGCCGGCCTCGTGTCGCAAGTCATCGGCGGACCGCTGGTGGATCGATTCGGAAGGAAGATCGCCATGGCCGTCAGCCTCGGCTCCCGGTCCGTGATCATGATGAGCCTCGGACTGGCCGGTACGCTACACTCCTTCGTCGCCCTGATCATCCTCTCCGGATTCTGCGGCAGCCTTTTCAATCCCGCGCTCAACGCCATGGTGGCCGATATGGTGGAACCGGAGAAGAGGATAGAGGCCTACGGTTTGATGAGAATCGTGTCTAACCTGGGCATCGCCATCGGCCCGGCGATAGGGGGCTTCATCGCCACGCGCTCATATCTGGTCTCCTTCGCGGCAGCAGCCTTTGCCTCGGCGTTCTACTTCCTGGTCATCCTCTTCTTCACCAAAGAGACCAAGCCCACGACCTCTACCTCGGACTCGGATACTGCCCAGGCGACTCAAGGCTACGGACGCCTCGTGCGAGACGTCCCCTTCCTCGCCTTCTGCATAACCTTGGGCGTGATGGGCATAGCCTACGCGCAGGTGATGACCATCCTACCTGTCTACATCAAAGACCAGTACCAGATCGTGGAGAGCCAATACGGGCTGATCATGGCCACCAATGCAGCCATGGTGGTCCTGTTCCAGTACCCGGTGGCGAAGCTACTGAAGAGGGTTGCCTTGGCGCCCGCACTGAGCGTGGGATCACTGTTCGTGGCCATCGGGCTGGGCACGGTGGCGGTCTCGTCCACCTTCTCCATGTTCCTGCTGAGCATGATCGTGGTCACCGTTGGCGAGCTGATCTTTGCTCCCTCATCCACCGCTTTCGTCGCTGACGTAGCTCCTGAGACCATGAGGGGCCGCTACATGGGTGTGTACGGCATGAGCTTCGGTCTTTCCTTCGGCCTGGCGCCAGCGGTGGGAGGTATGATCAACGACAGCCTCAGCCCTGTCCTGGTGTGGTACTCCATGGCTGCGGTGGCACTTCTGACCGCTGTCGTCTTCTTGCTGATCGGAAAGCAGACCAGGACAGAGAGACTTCCTGTTGAGCCGGTTGCCTGCGGGGTTGCAGCGGCAAGTGCCGCGGAGTCCCCGCACCCCTTCTCTAGCGAGGAACGTTGCAGCCGGGCACAATCATCGCTCGAATGAGGAGAAATGAACGCTATAGAAGTACGCGACTTGCATCGGGTGTTCCGCGCGACCATCGGCACCATCCGTCGAAAGACGAGGGAGGTGGTAGCGGTAGACGGCATCTCCTTCGATGTCCGGGATGGTGAGCTCTTCGGGCTACTGGGACCCAACGGCGCCGGCAAGACCACCACGGTCAAGATGCTCACCACGCTGCTTATCCCCACAAGCGGTTCGGCCACCATACTGGGCCACGACATTGTCAAGAACGCAGATGCTATCAGGTCCCGCATCGGCTTCATCTTCGGGGGAGAACGAGGCTTGTACTGGCGCCTGTCCGCCAAAGACAACCTGCGCTACTTCGCCGATCTCTACCACGTAGACCCTGACGTCGCCAAGCAGCGTCTGCCGGAGCTGCTTGAGCTGGTCGGTCTCTCTGGGCGTGAGGACGAGAGGGTAGAGGGCTATTCGCGGGGCATGAGGCAGCGCTTGCACGTCGCACGCTGCTTGCTCCACGACCCGCAGGTGCTGTTCCTCGACGAGCCCACCATGGGTCTGGACCCCGTGGGCGCTCGCGACCTCAGGCAGGTCATCAACAATCTGGTGGCTCAAGACAAGACGGTCCTCCTGACCACGCACTACATGTTTGAGGCAGATGCCCTCTGCGAGAGAGTAGCGGTCATCAACCACGGCAAGATCGTCGCCCTGGACACACCTGAGGGGCTCAAGCGCCACGTAGAAGACCTCTCTGTCATCGAGCTGGAGGTCTTCGGCATCGCACCCAAGATGGTCGACTTGCTGCGCCAGATACCTGACGTGCATACCGTTTCTGTGGAGAACCGCGACCAGAAGCAGGCCCTACGAGTGCACTCACACCTGGGCTCAGCGATCGTCCCTCAGATTATGCAGCGACTGGATGGCAATGGCGTCAGCATCGGCAGGGTCACAGTGCGAGAACCGACGCTCGAAGACGCCTACGTACGTCTCGTGGGAGGAGAGGCATGATCGCCAACCTGCGCGTCATTCGCACCACTTTCGAGCTGGACATCAAACAACAAGCGGTCGACCTGTTTATGATCTTCGGCGTCGTGATCCAGCCTCTGCTCATCGCGATCATGGCTATCTACATGCTCCTCGAGCGTGACGCGTCACGCGGCATCTATGTCGTTGTGGGCAGTGGCATGACGGGGCTGTGGACCAGCCTGCTCTTCCGTGGCACCTTCAACATCAACGCTGAGCGCTTCATGGGCACGTTGGAGGGGATAGTCGCCAGCCCTACGTCTCTCGCCTCCGTGGTCTTGGGCAAGACGTTGGCCAGCGTCTCGCTATCCCTCTTGTCCATGATCTTCAGCTACGGGCTGGCCTCGGTGGTCTTCCGTCTTCCTCTCAGCATAGCTCAGCCAGCGGTGTTCGTCGCCTCCCTGCTGGTGACGATCCTGGCCTTCATATCCTTTGGCCTGCTGATCTCGCCGCTGATGGCCGTGAATCTGTCCCTGACCGGCTGGGTGAACGCTCTGGAGTACCCCATGTACATCCTGGGCGGCTTCCTGTTCCCCATCCTGCTGCTGCCGGGCTGGAGCAACCCCTTCAGCTACCTGTTGGCGCCCTATTGGGCCGCGAGAGTGCTGCATGCCGCGAGCAGCGGCACCGCCACTCCTGCTGAGATCCTGCTGAGTTGGTCCATGATGCTTCTTCTGGGGGCGCTCTACATAGCAGCATCCTATCGCCTGTTCAGAATCGTGCTCCGACGGGCGCGAGTAGAAGCCACGCTGAGCTTGATGTGAGAGACGTGCAGAGATGAAAAGACTCAGGAATTCCCTTCACATCTTCCTTGGCGGGGCGGTCCTCTCCTACAAGGCCCTCTTCCGATGGTTCAGATTGGAGCCGTACATCGCCACCAAGATCATCGCACCACTCAACCAGATACTCTTCTTCACCCTGTTGGGAACTTTTGCCACAGGCCCCGACACTGCCAGCTTCTATGCCATCGGCAACGCCATACAGCTTACCGCCATGAGTGGCATCTATGGGGTCACCATGAGCATCGGCGGAGAGAGGAACGAGGGGACTCTGATCTACCTGTTTGGAAGCCCCGCCAACCGGCTCCTGACCTTCCTTGGCAGGGCCCTGGTTCACGTTCTTGACGGGATGCTGGGCGTGGTCATGGGGTTGATCTGGGCAGGCCTGCTGCTCGGCGTCGACTACTCGAGGGCTGACCTGCTGGCCCTGGCCCTGACCGTCTTCATCACCACGGTCAGCACGTGTGGGCTCGGCCTGCTGATGGGCTGTATGAGCCTTCTGACCGTCAATGTGATGTTCATCAACAACACCATCTACTTCCTCTTGCTGGTGTTCAGCGGAGCCAATGTACCGCTGGCCAACTTCCCCCTATGGGTCCAGAACGCGGCTCATCTCCTTCCTTTGACTAGAGGCATCCAGGCAGCGCGCCTGGTCATCGCGGGTTCCCGTCTCGCTGAGGTGGCACCGCTCCTGGTAGGAGAGTTGCTTATCGGCGCGGCGTACGTTCTCATCGGCTACGCGCTCTTCAGTTGGTTCGAGATGACGGCCAAGCGCAGGGGAACGCTGGAAGCCTTCTGAGCCCCTGCCGCCTCGCTCCCCCCAACGAATCGGTGCAGCCCAGGCGGCAGCCCGCTGATATCACGTAGCGCACCTACGGACAGTTCCCCGGTCGTCGCAGTCCCACGGGACTCCAACGGGCCAGCGAAGAGACCCTACTCCGTCCCGCCCGAGAGTTAATGCACCCGCAGCACGGGGGAAACCTCGTGCTGCGGGTATGTAAGGAGAAGGAAGTATGTTTTCACACCACGTTGCGGTGGTTACAGGATCGTCGTCTCAACCCCCAAGGTCGCTGACCTAGGCCCCATCACCCCTGGCCCAAAGCTTGACAGGGGTCGCGTAGATCGACGAGACCAACGCCCCGTACCCACGCCTCGAAGCCACCTCGTCGCCATCAACCACCCTCACGTCGAAGGCGTAGCAGGACCCGTTGGCGTTCGAGCAAAGAAGAGACTTCACCCCTTCCTTGACTGCGTCCTCCAGGGACGCGACGATGGAGCTGAGTGCAGCGTTCTTCCGGTCCACAGAGACGATGAGGTTGATGCCGCTGTCCACCGCTGGCCGAGCAGAGTCAACGTGAAGCGCACCCGCAGCGTACTCAGGCTCGTAAGCATAGACGGCTTGCACCGATGTGTCTATCGTACCAAGGTATTCACCTATCTCCTTAGACAGCGCATACCTGAGATACCCACACGCGATGCAATCGCCGCCGACGACAGCCTGCCGTACCGCACCCACGTCCTGTAGGGCCGTCTTCTGAGCGGAGAACGCCAGCGCACTCTGCACCATGTCCTGGATGGCAATGCCATCAATCGTCACTGTACCCATGTTACCTCCTTCATGTGTCATGCCTGCCCCCACACCGACCGCCCTCATCTTGCCCTCCCTTCTCTACTGTGCTTTCACGCATCATCCCTCTGGCAGCCCGCCTGTTCTCCACCATGCTTATCCGCCAGCGGTCAGCCCGCGCTGGCCTGAAGCGCGGAGATGCGGCTTCGCCAGACTAGCCCCCACGGCCGTTCTCCCACCATGGCAGGGGCCTCTCATAGCCAACCAGCTTCAACCCAGTTATCGCCGCCGTGTCCACGTCCAAGGCGCGCAGATCCTCTTCGCTCAGCTCTTTGATATCCGAATGACCCGACAACATGGTCAAGATCTTCACCTCTTCCGCCGATGCGTTGATGAAGTTCGCCAGCCGCTGGCCTATCTCCTCAGGATCAAGACGCTCTCTCATCTTAGGGTTCTGCGAGGTTATGCCATACGGGCAGTTGCCCTGGTGACAGGCCATACAGCCTCGGCACCCCATCGCAATCTCAGCAGCGGATCCAAACCCAACACCGTCCGCACCCATAGCCATCGCCTTGTAGGCATCGAGTCCGTTCCTCATGCCACCCAAGGCGAAGAGCTTGACCTTCCGATGGAGACCGAGGTCTTTGAGAGCCCTCACCGCCGGGCCGATCAGGGCGATGGTAGGTATACCCACCCCCTGGGTGACGACCTCGGGCGAACACCCGGTCCCGCCGACGAGCCCATCGATGGAGATGGCATCTACCCCAGCCAGCGCCGCCGCCTTGACGTCGTCATACGGCCTGCTGGGACCGAGCTTCATCAAGATCGGCTTCTCGTAGTTGCTGATGTCCCTCAGAAAACCCACCTGCTTCTTGATATCACCAGGCTCGGTGACATCGTAGTACCTGCACGGCGACAATGCGTCACTACCTACAGGAATGCCGCGGATTCTCGCGATGTCCTCTGTGACTTTATCGCCCAGCAGGTGACCACCCATCCCGGGTTTGGCACCCTGACCTATCTTGACCTCCACGGCGTCCCCGGCATCGACGTAGTCGGCCGAGACACCCCATCGTCCGGTAGACCACTGGATAGCCAGGTAGCCTCCAGGCTCCCACCGCTTCTTCTTCCTGCTGGGTTTCTCATAGCCATTGGCGTAGTAGGGCTCTTCTTCGACCACGCCTCCCTCACCGGTGTTGGTCAAGATGCCCGTCTTGGCTGCTGCGATAGCCAGTGCGAGTTTGGCCTCCCTGGACAGGGCACCGTACGACATGGCCGGAAAGATGAATGGGTACAACAACCTGATCGGCTTCTCGCACGTGTCTTCGCCGATCACCACCTCCATGTTGCATTCCTCACGGTACTTGTCCCTCGGAGATGGCGAAGCCAGCTGCGATGGCACCACCACGATGGTATCGAAGTGAGGAGTCGGCCCCATGGTCCCAAAGCCGCGCAACCCGTAGCTGCCGGTCAGCGCCTTGTGGTGTATCTCTTCGATGGTGCCCAGCGTCCACGGAAACCGGGAAACTAATTCCGATTCAGCCGGATTGATGCGAATAGCATTCTCTGGACAGAACTCTGCGCAAAGCCGACAACCCACACAGGCGTTGTAGTTCTGTACGACGACCTCGTTCTCTTCATTCAGGCCGTAGACCCCGTAAGGGCATATCTCAACGCAAGTGGCACACTTGCCAGGCATCCGAGCGTTTATGCACTGATCCTTGTCCAACGTGACGCAAAAAGCACCGACAGTCGACATCAGACATCCTCCTAGTGAGAGTAGAACGGTTTGTCCGACAAAGGGGCGATCTTGCGGAACTTCTTGGCATTCACAGTGGCACCGTGCTGCTTCAGCAGAGACTCCAGTCTCTGGACGTCATCCGCACCCACTTCGCTAACAGCGCAGTTGTGGCCCAGACTAACCCAATCGCCCCCGATGTAGACGTTGCCCCTGATGAGATAATTGCCCAGGTTCTCTCCGGCGTCGCCGACGATGACCACATCGCCACCGACCATGTAGGTGGCGGTTTCGTCTCCCACGTCGCCGCCGATCACGATCGTGGCACCCTTGTTCATCGTGGCCGTGAAATCGCCAGCGTTACCCTTGACCACCACCTCGCCGCCATAGCAGTACTGACCTGCGCCGTAGTCGGCATCTCCCTCTACGATCACTTTTCCCGAGGTCATGTTGTCCGCGACGTACTTGCCTGCATTGCCAGTGACCTTGATCGAGGCACCACTGTTGACCACACCTAGGTAGTCTCCCCCATCTCCGTCTATGGTTATCTCGCCGCGCTTCAGTCCCCCACAGAGCCCATGCAGATGGGAAGCGTTCTTCACAGTCACTGAATCCTTGGCGAGCATGGACTTGAGCTCTGTGCTCGCTGCCCTCAAGTCTTTTCCTTTAGCATCCAGCACACTGGCCGCATGCGCCATGGTTCGTTCCCTCCTGTAGTGATTCAGGTATATTCTCTACCTCGTACAGTCTCACGAACTCTTGCCTCACCTCAACTCGCTTCTGGGGCTCTCTCAGAGCATCCAACATCATCAGCATCAAGTCATCGAAGGCCTGGGCCCTTTCCCTGCGCCCCTTCTCCTCTTTTGCTGCAAGCAACGCTTTCTCATCTACCTCATCCACAGTCTCCAGCAGTCCCAGATCGATGGCGTTCTGTAGGCAATCATCGCCAGTAGCGCTTCTGGTGATCAGTGTGCAGTAGCCTGTCTTCGCACCGACCTTACCCACAGAGACGTCTGCGGACTCTCCCAGGAAGTCGCCGCAGGTGGCGCAGCCCTCTCGTGTGTAGCCTTCTATCTTGGCCAGAGGAACCGTGATGGTTGAACCATCCCACAGCATGACCCTCAACTCCTTGTCGCGCGGCGAACTGTGGATCCGCTTCACGTCCCGGCCTGTTATGCCCATCGACTCCTCGAGGAACTCCCGCACCTGGCCAGGGTAGTAGACGCCGGTGCAGAACAAGGCGACGCTCAAACGCAGCGCGTCCTTGTATGGGGCCAGTCGCTCATTCTCCGAAGCCCTGAGCGTTCTGATGGCCTCAGCAGAACATGGAGTGCCGACAACTGCGATGTTACGCAATCTTCGCTCGTACACGGCCTCGTTGAGCTTGTCCAAGGTGGGCACCCACAGTCCCTGTAACCCCCGGCTGTCCGCCATCTCCTCGACTGTGGTTCTCACCTCTGCGCGCGGTTGGAGGGTCCAATCACTGATATCATTGGCGATTACGCCGTCGATCGCACCGGCGGAGAGATTGCCGATCATGAGCGCCTTGATCACATCCATGGGCTCACCGCTCTCGACGGGTCCCACCGCCCTTGCCGACACCACTTGAAGAGTTGGCAGTTCCTCCCACTGATGAAGTCTTGGACACGTCTCCTCACAGAACACCTGGCAGAAAGTGCAACTGTCGAGAGGGATGTTTGTGAGACCGATCCTCTTCTGCCTGGCCTCTTTGACCGGATGCTTGGACTCGCCGTCCCAGTGCAATATGCCCTTGGAGCACGTTGCCACGCAGAGGCCACAGCCCGCACATCTGTCGAGGTCCCAGACCTCCAATTCCATCCGCTTCGCCATCAAGCGTCCTCCCAGACTCATACATCCTCGAAACTACGATTCAGAGACCAGTAGTTCCCCGCCCACAGTGGCCCAGTGGCTCTGATCGGCGACAACCTCGCCCGTGGGTCCCAGGTACTCTATCTCGTCTGCGAAGTCCCTCACCGTCCCCACGAATTGCTCGGCATCATCGGGCTTGAACCACTCGAGCCGCAGTCTCCTGGAGTCGAAGCCGGCGTGCTTGAGCATCCGGCCCAGCAGCTCTACCCGTTCTGCCGCCCACCTGTTTCCGTTGACGTAGTGGCACATGCCCGGATTGCATGCACCGAGCAGGACGCCGTCAGCACCCTGTAAGAAAGCCCACAGAACCAGATAGGGATCGAAACGTGCCGAACACCCGACCCGAATGATCCGTACGTTGGACGGGTACTGCCGCCCCTCGGCTCCTGCCAGGTCGGCTGCCGCGTAGCCGCTCCACTCGCAGAGGAAAGCCAGTATACGCGATTCACCTTCTCTCCGAGCAGCCAACGCTGCATTAATCTGAGCGACCAGCTCCTTGTCTCCGTAGGTCTCCATCACGATGGCCTTGGCCGGACAAACCACCGCGCAGTTGCCGCATCCGTTGCACAGCGAGACGTCGATCCCGGACACACTCAGAGTTCCTTCCCTGGTGAGCATCGAAATGGCATGGAAGGGGCAGCACTCGACACAGGTGCCGCAGCCCACGCAGCGACTGTCAATTACGCGGGGACGTGGCCCATAGGTGGTGAGTTTGCCCGACGATAGCTGGCGTAAGGCTCTCACGCCTGCGCGATAGCCCTGGAAGATGCTCTCGTGCGCATTCGTCGGATAGTGTGCGCTGCCACACGCGAAGATGCCCCTGGGGATGTAGCTCCCGGGTCGCAGCCGTACGCTGGGTTCCAGCAAGAAGCCCCGCTTGTCCGAAGGTACGGCCAGCATTCTGGAAACCGACGCAGCATCCGACCGTGGCACCAGAGGCATAGCCAGAACCACCAAATCACAGGGGATAGTGGCCTGGCCTCCACGCAGGTAATCGAAGACCTCCACTCCCTGGTCCGTGATGCGCGGAGGCGAATCTCCATCGTATTTGTAGAACTGGACGCCCAGGCCCCTGGCTTCCCCGATCATGGCGCTGGTGAGGTCCGAAGAGAGATCGTTGAAAAACAAAGAGACCGTGGTTTCGGGATCTCTGCGCTTCAGCACTGCGGAGTTCTTCAGCGCCGCCGCGGCGGATACTGAGGAGTACTGCTCGGGGTTCGACTCAACCACCACTATCGCGGCATGCTTGGTTTGGGGACCACCCTGCTGAAGTGCCTGCTCCAAATCCGACTGCGTCATCACTCGAACACTGCTGTGCTCGTATTCCTCGCCAGGCTCAGCCTCTTGCGCCCCTGTGGCCACTATCACCGCCCCCACGTGGAACTCCAGATTCTTCCCGTCCTGGGTCACAGTAGCCTTGTACTCGCCCGCCGAGCCTGAGAGTTCTGTCACTCTGGCGCCAACCAGCACCTCGATGTCGTCATACTCCTGCGTAGTTCGGATCTTCTTCTCAATGAACTCCTTGGCGCTCTCGCCGGATGGATAGAGAGTATGCAATCGAGCGACCTGACCACCCAACTGCGGTGCTTTCTCCACCAGTTTGACCGGGAATCCTCTCGCGGCCACGGTCGTGGCCGCGGTGAGGCCAGCTATTCCTCCGCCGATGACCAAGGCCATCGGTGCCACGTTGACTTCCACCTTGTGCCAAGTCTCCAGCACCGCTGCCCTGGCCACGCCCATTCGTGTCAGATCCAGGGCCTTCCTGGTCGCCCCCTCCTTGTCCTCAGCGTGCACCATCGCGCACTGCTCTCTAACGTTGACCATCTCGAAGCATGAGGGACTCAAGCCCACTTCGCTCAAGGCAGCCTCGAAGAGAGGTCCATGGGTACGAGGCGTGCAGCCCACGATCACCACACGATTCAGGCCTTGTTCCTCTATCGCTCGACTAATCTCACGGAGTCCTGCCTTGGAGCAGCCATAGAGCTCTCGTCGCGCCAGCACTACGCCAGGCATCTTCGCAGCGCCTTCCGCGACCATCTCGACGTCAAGGGCGCCTGAGATCTTCGCTCCGCACTCGCACACGAAAACGCCGATTCTGACTTCGCCTTCAACAGTCACTTCCCATGCTCCTTCACGTAGGTCTCGGACTGTCGGTCACACGCCTGTCTCTTCGAGCGGTTGTCCCACTTCTGCCACGAACTCAGGCGCAAGGTAGTGGTCACCACAGATCTTGCAGGCCCTAGCCTCGAAAGCCGAGGCCCAACGATGCACAGATCTGTTGGCCAACACATCCTCCAGCTTGATGGCACCCGTCGGACAGATGAAGACGCACGTTGTGCAACCAATACAGGCATTGGACCCAATCTCGAAGGGCGGACGCACCTCCTTGGTGAAACCTCGATTGACCAGGCTGATGGCGTTGGCCCCGACTATCTCGCGGCAGGCACGGACACACAACCCGCAGAGGATACAATTGCTGTCGCCCAGGCTTATGCGCGGCTCCTTCACGCCCAGCTTGTTCGCCAATTCCCGTATCACTCGCGCGTTCGGAGCTGCGGCCAAGAGCAGTTCGGCGGTGACGCGGCGGGAGCTCTGCACCATCTCCGAATCGGTCTTCACCAACGCCCCTTCCTCGGCAGGATAGACACAGGACGCAACCAAGCGAGGCCCTCTGGGCGTAGCCAGTTCGACCACACAGAGACGGCAGCTACCGTAGGGCTCGAGAGCCTCGTGGTAGCAGAGAGTTGGGATCTCTATGCCGCTCTCCCGCGCAGCCTCCAGTATCGTTGAACCTTCTGTGGCCTTTACTTCCCGGCCATTGATGGTTAGGGTGATCATCCACTGTCGCCTTTCTACTCCACGACGATAGCATCGAACTTGCACAGCTCATAGCAGGAACCGCACTTGATACACTTCTCCTGGTCTATGGTGTGGGGTTCCTTCTTGGCGCCGCTTATGGCCTCGGCCGGACAGTTGCGAAGACAGCGTCCGCAGCCAGTGCATTTCTCAGCATCAACGGAATAGTGAATCAGAGCCCTGCAAACGTGAGCCGGACAGTGCTTGTCCCGGATATGCGCTTCGTACTCATCGCGGAAGTAGCGTATGGTCGAGAGCACCGGGTTGGGCGCAGTCTGCCCCAGGCCACACAGAGAGGACTCTCTGATCTGCTTGGCCAACTCCTCCAGGTAGGCCACATCCCCCTCTCGACCCCGTCCTTGCGTGATCGCGGTCAAGACCTCCAGCATAGCCCTGGTCCCTAGACGGCAAGGCACACACTTGCCACAGGATTCCTGCTGGACGAAATCCATGAAGTACCTGGCAAACTCCACCATGCAGGTGTCTTCATCACAGACCACCATTCCGCCGGAGCCCATGATGGCGCCGAGTTCCTGCAAGGACTCGAAGTCGATAGGGACATCGAAATGCTCCCGAGGCACACATCCTCCGGACGGTCCACCGAGCTGGACCGCCTTGCACTCCTTGCCCCCCGGAACGCCACCTCCGATGTCGTAGACGATCTCGGACAGAGTGGTCCCCATGGGCACCTCGACCAGCCCTGTGTTGTTGATGTTCCCCACCACCGAGAAGATCTTGGTGCCCTTGCTCTGGTCTGTCCCCACCTGCGAATACCACTCCGCTCCCCGGTCGACGATGATGGGGACGTTGGCCCAGGTCTCCACATTGTTGATGTTGGTGGGCTTGCCCCACAGACCGCTTTGCGCAGGATATGGCGGCCTCGGTCTCGGCTCCCCAACCCTGTCCTCGATGGACGCCATCAGGGCAGTCTCCTCGCCACAGACGAACGCGCCACTCCCGGGGCGGATCTGGATGGAGAAATCGAAGCCCGAACCCAGAATGTCCTGGCCGAGGAATCCATAGTCCCGAGCCTGCCCTATGGCTATCCTGAGGTTCTCCACCGCTAGAGGATACTCGTTGCGGATGTAGACGTATCCCTCGTGCGCTCCAATGGCCCAGGCGCCGATGATCATGCCCTCCACTACTCTGTGAGGATTGCCCTCCATGATGCTACGATCCATGTATGCACCTGGGTCGCCCTCGTCTGCATTGCAGATGATGTACTTGGTGTCTCCATCTGCCTCTCTGCACAGTCTCCACTTCACCCCGGTCGGGAACCCTGCTCCGCCACGGCCCCTGAGGCCAGACCGCGTGACCTCCTCGACCACCTCTTCCGGTCTCATCTGGCGCAGAGCCTTGCTCAGAGCACCGTACCCGCCAAAGGCTAGATAGTCCTGTATGCTCGTGGGATCGATGTCGCCATTGAGGTCCAGTACCAGCCGCTGCTGCTTACGATAGAAGGGCACGTCCTCTTCGTGGATTACCCTCGCACCGCTTGCCGGATCGACGTAGGTCAGCCTGTCGATGACTGCCCCATTGAGCACAGTCTCGGAGACGATCTCGGAGACATCCCCCAGACCCACTCTCTGATAGAAGACGCCGCTCGGCTTGAGGACGACGACGGGACCCTTCTCACAGAACCCATGGCATCCTGTGCCAACGACGCTGACGTCCCCGTTCAGATTCCGCTTGTCGATCTCCTGTCGAAAAGCCTCGATCACCTCCATGCTGCCATGGACGCGACAGCCTGTTCCACAACACACAGAGACGCGCGGCTGGTCTGGTTCCCTTGCCGCCAGCAGCTCCTCCTTGAGGCTCTCCAACTCCTCCGGGGTTCGTACCATGGTCATGTGCTATACCGTCTCGACCTCAGCCATCACTTCTTTCAGCAACGCCTCTGTCTTCGCACTGGTCATCTCCCCGGAGTAGGCGCCGTCCGCCACAACGATGGGTCCCAAAGCGCAGGCACCGAGGCAATTCACCGTCTCCAGCGTGAATTGCCCGTCTTCCGTAGTCTCGCCAGGCTGTATGCCCAGCCTCTCGGAGATCCTCTCCAGGACCTTCCTGGCGCCTCGGACCATGCACGCTGTCCCAGTGCACACGTTGATGACGTGCCTGCCCTTGGGCTTAAGGCTGAAGGCGTTGTAGAAAGTAGCCACGCCGTAGGTCTGGCTCAACGGCACTCCCATGCTCTCGCTGATCAGGATCAGCGCATCCCTCGGCAGATACCGGTAGCGCGCCTGGACTTCCTCCAACACGTCCATCAGAGATCCGTTTCCGCCATCTCTCTTGCCATTCAGCAAATCATCGATCTCACTCGCGTCAAACGTCGGCTGGAAATCCACTTTGCCCCTCCTTGTCATCGTCCCAACCCAACGCCGCTTGCACGTCGCGCGTGTAGTTAGAAGGTCTCGTGGCCACGACGCATCGCGCCAGCACCATTCTACCGGACAAACCGTGGAGTTCTCATAAAAGGGAAGGGTTGAGAAATGAAAAACCCGTGAAAAATCACGGGTTCTTCGTCTGCAAGTATGGCAGTGAGGGTGCTATGGAAAGTCTTCTAGCTGCCCTCGGGGCACGAAAGCATGTAGCCCACCCCAGGGGTGGTGAGGATGTAGCGAGGTTGAGACGGATCTTCTTCTATCTTCAGCCGCAGATGGCGCACGTATGCTCTAAGATAGTCGATGTCGTCACGATACTGTGGACCCCAGACCTCCGTGAGCAAGTCCTCGTGCAACATCACGCAGTTCGTATTCAGTGCTAGCTGCTGGAGCAGCTTGAACTCGGTTGGCGTGAGCGCGATTTCGCGCTCCCCCATCCTGACTCTGCGCCGGGCGAAGCTGACTGTCAGGTCGCCGCACGAGAGGTCAGCCGTGATCATGGCTTCCTTGCCAGGCAGCGTGCTGCGGCGCAAGACCGCCTTGACCCTGGCGATCAGCTCCTTGGCATTGAAAGGCTTGGTCAGATAGTCATCAGCGCCGGCGTCGAAGCCTTCCAACATGTCCACCTCGCGTGTCTTGGCCGTCAGCATGACGACGGGTACGGCCGAGAATTCTCTCACCCGCTTACACACATCGTAGCCATCCATATCGCCAGGCAACATGATGTCTAGCAGAACAAGGTCTGGTTGCTCGATGGCCAGGACCTCCAACGCCTCCTTGCCATCGCGTGCACTGAGTACGTCGTAGCCCACCGCCGTCAGAATCTCGTGCACCAGCCTGACCAGACGCGGCTCATCATCAACCACGAGAATGGTTTCTTTTCTCACTTTCCGGCCCGCCGATTCGAAGTGGCGTTGTCCGGCAACCTCCTCGCGCGAGTGTCACTGATGTCTCACGCCCAACCGCGGAGTCTCACGGCCTCGGCGACCCTGGCCACTGCCACTAGATAGGCCGCCAGTCGGTTATGTACACCCTTGGCCTGAGCCATCTCGTGCACCGCGTGGAACGCCGCCGTCATCTTCCGGTCCAGCCTTTCGTGAACCGCGTCGAGATCCCAATAGTAGTTGTAGGCGTTCTGCACTCCCTCGAAGTAGGAAACGACGACTCCCCCGGCGTTGCACAGGAAATCTGGAATGACGTATACCCCGTTCTCGTGGAGTATCTTGTCGGCCTCCGGCGTCGTGGGCCCATTTGCGAGCTCGACCACGATCTTCGCCTTCACCTGATGGGCGTTCTTCTCGGTGATGACGTTCTCCAGCGCGGCCGGAATCAGCACGTCCACATCCAGCTCCAGGAGGTCCTCGTTGCTGATGGGCTCGGAGTCGGGCAGACCCACGCAGGTGCCGGTCTCGTCCTTGTGGCCCTTAACCTCTTCGCACTGCAGGCCGCCGTCGGAAACGATTCCGCCCTTGGAGTCGCTCACGCAGATGACATCCAGTCCCAGCAACTCCTCGCCAAGGACCTGGCCGTAGTAGCCAGCGTTGCCGTAGCCTTGGATGGCAGTGGTGGCACCCTTCAAGTCGATGCCCAGCACTTTTCCTGCCTCACGCAGACAATACATGCCTCCCCTGGCGGTAGCGTCCATACGGCCCGCAGACCCTCCGAGAGGCAACGGCTTGCCCGTAATGACGCCGGGCTCGCCGTGCCCCTGCATCGCGGAGTACTCGTCCATCATCCAGGCCATGATCTGGGGGTTCGTATACACGTCAGGCGCCGGAACGTCAGCCTTGGGTCCCAGTATCCGACCCACTTGCCGAATATACGCCCTGCTCAGTCGCTCCAACTCTGCTTGAGACATCTCCTTGGGGTTGCAGATTATTCCCCCTTTGCCGCCTCCCAGCGGTATGTCCACCACCGCTGTCTTCCAGGTCATCCAGGCGGCCAAAGCCCGCACAGTATCAATGGTCTCCTCCGGATGAAAGCGTAGGCCTCCCTTAGCTGGGCCGCGGGCGTCGTTGTACTGGACACGGAAGCCCTTGAAGACCTCCACGGAACCATCGTCCATCTTGACCGGGAGGGTGACGTGCAGCTCCCGCAGCGGCTCTCGCAGAAGGGCATGCATTCCTGGGTCAAGGCCCAGGATCTCCGCAGCTTCGTCTAACTGCCTCTGCGCGATCTCGAAGGGGTTCAGCTTTTCCATGATTCTCCATTCTCCTTACATTTTAGTCTGACGGATACACGTCAGTCGTTCTCGTATGTCTCTGCGCCTCGCTGGAAGGGCAGAGAGAAGTACATCGTCGTTCCCTTGCCGACCTCGCTCTCGGCCCAGATCCTGCCGCCATGGCTTTCCACTATGGTGCGGGATACTGGCAGCCCCAGCCCGGTGCCGCGCACCTCTTCACCAATCGGCGACTTCACCCGGAAGAACTTCTCGAAAAGTCGGTTCAGGTGTTCTGGGGCGATTCCTACGCCATTGTCGGCCACACTGATGATGACCTCGTCGCCTGCCACCTGTCCCCTCACAACCACCAACCCGCCGTCAGGCGAGTACTTCACCGCATTGTCAAGCACATTACGTATCACTTGCTCGAGACGCCGGGGGTCCGCATCCAAAATCGGAAAGTCCGCGGGGAAGCTTATCACGAATCGATGCCTCGCTGTGCGACGAGTCATCTCACCCACGAGACTCTCGACCAAGCGAGGCACCAGAGTGGGTTCCTTAGCCAGTGTTAACAGGCCGGCGTCGACAATAGATGATTCCAGCAAGTCTTGGATCATGGCCTGCAGATCCCTGGCCTCCGCTTCTATGATCTCCAATTGTCTGGCCCTGGATGTTTCGTCCCACTCCACATCGTCGAGCAACAACGCCGACGCATAGCCCTGTATGGAGGTCAGCGGGGTGCGCATGTCGTGCGCCAAGGCAGCAATCAGTTCCGATCTTAATCGGTCCGCCTCTTGCACGGCCCGAGCTTCCTCTGTCTCCTGTAGCAGCCGGATCTGAGTCAGGTTGATGACCAGCAACTCGGCAAGGGCTTGCAGGAACGGAACGTGTGACGCCGAGAACCACTCAGTGCCGCCAAAGGTCTCCAGTGTGAGCACGCCAATCTTCTGGTCCCGATAGATGAGCGGTACGCCAATGGCACTTCTGGGGAAGTCCAGACCGTGCGATGCCTGCCTGAAGAACTCACGGTTGTGCGCGGTCATGGTGGCCATGGCAGACTTAGACTCGTCTAGAGTGCTCCAGACCTCCGGCATCCCAGATTCGAACACCGTGCCGGACATGGATTCGCCGACCCGCAAGCTGATTCTGTGCAGGGTCTCCACCTCGTAGCCGAAAGAGGATGCGACCCGGAGCATCCCCGTCACCTCGTCGAACAGGAAGAGAACCCCGGCTTCGGCAGGTGCGAGGGCCTCGATCAGTGTGTGTTGGATGGCGGGCAGCAAACCTTCGATATCCACGACAGATGCAAGTGCCTTGGAGACCTCAAAGAGAGTGGAAACCTCTTGAACGTGGCGTTGGTTCTCCCGTTCTACTGCATCCCGCGCCACGTACTGCGCCACTTGCTCTGAGATCCCGCGAAGCAGATCGATCTCCTCCTCCAGGAAGCGCCATTTGTCATTCTGGTAGTACACGGCAATCGAGCCAATCGTCTCCCCGTTGACGAAGACCGGCACCGCCAGCACGGACTTGACGTCGCACTCCTCCGGGAGATTCTCCAGCTTGGAGACTGCATACTCCAAGAGCACTCCCCTCTCGACCAGGAGCTCGCCCAATGTCCCCTCGCCTGGGACGACAGCCAGTCTCTCAACGATGGCCTCGTCCACATTGTCTGACCACTTCGAGTAGTCGTTGGTCCCCGCTCTACAGAACACGACCGCCTTCGCCCGCTGGTGCTGCATCGAGGCCGGTAGTCGGCGGGCCACGAAGCTCAAGAAGCTTCCAACGTTCTCAGCCACCAGGGCTTCCCGGCTAACGTCGTAGAGGATGCTGAGCTCCTTGACCCGTTCTCGCAGATGGAGCCGAGAGCTGTCCAGCCTCTGTCGCAGAACGGCGCTCTCAATCGCCCAACTCAATTGACCAGCCAGGATGGACAGGAAGGCTTGATGGGGGGAGGTGAATCGAAACGGCTGTGCGCTCGCCACGCTCAGGACGCCCAATACGGTCCCTCTAGACTGGAGCGGTAGACTCGCAATGCTGCGAGCTTGTGGCTGCCCAGCCGTCCCAGCCGAGAATCTGGGGTCGACCCAGGTATCATCAACCAGTACTGCTTCCGCCGTGCGCGCAACTCGCCCCACAAGGTCCTGGGGCAACATCGTCCGGCTATCCTTGCCGGAAGAGTTCTCGTCCCGAGCCGTGTAGGCGACGACCTCCAGTTCCCGGCTCTCCTCGTCATAGAGGCTGACGTAGGCAGTCTCGAGCCCTGTGATCTCCGTTATCCTGTCCAGGGCAAGGCGAAGCACTTCGTCTAGGTCTACGGATTCCGCACTCGATTTGACAAGCGCATCGAGTGCCATCAACTCACGGTGCGAAGCACCCAATCCGCAATCCTCGACGTCGCTCGTTGCCGAACACACAGTCACACAAGCCTCGCGCTAGTCTGTGTCGCCGAACACGACCTGGAGGCACGCGTCGCATCTTACCATGGCTAGATCCCAATGTCAAGCACGGAGCGCACGCCGTTGCCCAATCGAGACGGCTCCCAAGGGCAAGCGTGCCAGACCTCGACACCCTGTTCCATGATTTGACCGCCGGTCTCCACATCTCGAGCCGTCGACCGGGATGCGCGGCCTCTCTCAGCGTACGTCTCCCAGGACCATCCGTCCGTCCGATGAGTCCATCTACCTCGGCACCCGGAGGTGCTCCGGCCCCTCCTTCCGACCACGTCACTTTGCATCCCAGCGACAATTGTCATACAATAAAGCAGAAGCTCTGTCAAGGGAGGAGCAGTTGGCGCGAAAACGGTCGCAGAAACCCCGAACCAGTCAGATCCTTTTCATAATCTTGAGTCTCTTGGTGGTTCTTAGCATGGCCATCGGCTACGTGCTGACCGCTCTGCCCTCACCGATTCCGCCCACACCAACGCCCGCGCCAGTCCAGACCCCTCTTGTTCTGCTGATTAGCGCCATCGTCTGACTGCCAGCGTATCACGCCTCGGCATCACCTCTCGTCACTCTGTGCCAGAGAGGACCACTCGTAAGACACTCAGAGGTCGTTCAGCTCGCGCAGACGTGGCTGCCCGATATCGGGAGAGGCCAAAATCAGGGGAGTGGCAGACAGCAAAAAAGCCTGGGTGTGCGGAAGTATGGGGACTCCCTTTTCCCGGGCTTTTTCTTCGGCAATCGGTCTAGAGAACACCGTCTGCGACCGCAGGAAGCTCCCTAGAAAAGCTTGGGCTCCTTGTCCGGATGCAGCTTCTTGAACTTCTCCAGCAGCTCCTCCTGGGTCTCCTCGTTGTCCGGATCGGGGGCGCAAGCGTCCACCGGGCAGACCAGCGCACACTGCGACTCCTCAAAGAAGCCCACGCACTCGGTGCACTTGGCGGCGTCTATGACGTACACCTCGTCACCCTCACTGATGGCTTCGTTGGGGCACTCCTCCTCGCATGCTGCGCAGGCGATGCACTCGTCCGGATCGATCTGGTAGGCCATTTCAAACTCTCCTTTCCACGCTTCTACTGAGATAGTCCCCGCTCCTGCGGGTCGCCATTGCTAATTATACCCAGGTATGCACCCATTGCAAGCAAGTACCCTTCAAGACGCAGCGAGGATGCCACGGAGCCCGTCGCCCTGTGCACCCAGAGCGGGGAGTGGGCCGCGCCAGGGCCCGTTCTCCGCCTCCGGCAAGGAGGAAGCTTGCCCAGTGACTCGCCCCCAAACCTATTCCCACGTGTCAACCACGCGGCAATGATCCCAGATCCGGTCATCCATCGGTCTGGACTGGCTCAGACAGCGCAGGTTCCTTGACAGGTAAGGTGAACCAGAACGTGCTACCCTTGTCCAACTCGCTCTCCACTCCCATGTTGCCACCGTGCGCCTCGACCAAAGCCTTGGCAATGCTCAGGCCCAGACCCGTCCCCTCGATAGCCTGGGCGGTTACATTACCACCTCGGTGGAAGGGCTGAAACAGATGGGGCAGATCGTCCGGAGGTATGCCGACACCCGTATCTCTCACAGTGACCACCAACTGCTCTCCCTCCAGCTCCGCCTTGACTTCCACCCTTCCTCCCTCAGGCGTGAACTTGACTGCGTTGGACAGCAGGTTGTTGAGGACCTGCTCCAGCCGCCTTTGATCGCCCTGTGTCGGGGGCAGCGTCTCTGCACAATCTACCTCGAGCGAGATGTTCTTCCTGTAGATCAGCGGGCTCATCTCGTCAACCACGCCAGCGATCAGGCGAGGCAACTCTATGGTCTTCACGTCCAGGCTGACCCGCCCAACCTCCAGCTTCGATATGTCCAGGAGGTCGTTGACCAGAGCCATCAGGCGCTGAGAGTTCTCGAAGACTATGCCGAGGAACTCATCCTGTGTCTCATTCAAGGGACCGGGGCTGCCCTCCAATAGCATCTCGCTGAAACCCATGATTGATGCCAAGGGCGTTCTCAGATCATGGGACACGGTAGCCAGGAACTGGCTCTTCATCGCCTCAAGACGCCTTCGCTCGCTGACATCCCGACCGATGACTTGCCAGCCCTCCAGACCCCCTGCGCGCTCGAGGGCGCTGACGCGGATCTCCAGAGGAACCCGCTGCCCCCACTTGTCGAGGAGGTCGATCTCACAGGCTTGCTGTGACACTTCCCCACTGGCATCGGCCAACAGCAGACTCTGCATCTGCTCAACGTGCTCCGGACACAACATTTGAGTGTAGTGGGCTCCCAGCACCTCGTCACGGCTGAAGCCAGAGAGCCTCTCCGCTTCCTTGTTGAAGAGCGTCAACTTCCCCCGCGGATCCAGATTGAATATGGCATCAGCGGCCGATTCAATCTGGTCCCAGAGTTCGGTCTCTCTTTCAGCGACCGATTGATAGAGCCGGGAGTTCTCGATGGCGGTCGCCGCATGGCTCGCCATGCTGATCGCCAACTGGAGATCCTGGTCATCGAAGGGCCGCTCTCCGAACCTAGACACTGCCATCACTCCAGCCACATCCCCCTTGATGGCAAGTGGCACACACAGCATAGACATCGGTTCTTGTGTGGTCCCGGGGATGTGCAAGCCTCTCGGATCCCTATGGACATCATTCACCACCTCTGCATTCCCTGTGGCAGCCACTTGGCCAGTAATGCCCTGCCCAATGCCAAAGGAGAAGGCCATCATCTCTTCCGCCTCCACCCCCAGCGCCACAAGGGGCCGTAGCGTCTGCCCATCGGGCTCCAACAAGTAGATACGACCGCCGTCCGCTTGGGTTAGTGCCCTCACCTGGCTCGCTATGATCCCCAACACCTCCTCCAAGTCCAGCGACGAGGCTAGGGCTTGCGCCGTATCCAGGAGCGCCGATAGTTCCTCACTTCGTCTCCACTCCTCCTCATAGAGACGGGCGTTTTCCATGGCCACCGCCAGCGAGTCCGCCAACGTCTCCAGCATCTCTACGTCGCTCCTGCCGAAGGCGCTCACCTCGTCACTCAGCACGTCCAGTACACCGATGACCTTCTCTCCAAGCCTGATGGGCACCGCCACCTCAGAGCGAGTGTCGGGCACCGCTGGGTCGAACAGGTAACGGCGCTCTCGACTGACGTCATTGGCCATCAGTGGTTGCGCGCTTCCGGCCACCGATCCCACAATCCCCTCCTCACCTACTCTGAGCCGGAGACCTTCTCGCGCACGGCATTCTGATTCCACCGATGACGCTCTGAAAGCAGCGTATTCAGACGCTGAGTCGACCTCGAACACATTCACTGCGTAGTATCCGAAGTTCTGGGCCATCAGTTCCACAACTCGCGAGAGGAGAGTGTCCATGTCGAGTATGGCCGTCATCGCTCGGCCCACTTCGGCGATCGTCTCTCTCTCAATTGCGCGACGCCGTTCCTGCTCGTACAGCCGGGAGTTCTCGATAGCGCGGGCGACCTGGCTTGCTATGGCCTCCATGGCCGTGATGTCCGTCTCCGAAAAGACGTTGGCACAGTCACTCGCGACCCCTATCACACCTATTGTCTCACCAGCGACAGTCACGGGCACATCCACCTCGGAGATGATATCCAGCGATTCCACCCCGAAGAAGCGAGATTCCTCACTCGCATCGTTGACCAGATACGGCTTTCCGTGTTCGGCCGCCCATCCCACGGTGCCTTCGCCTATACTCTGGCTGTATCCCACCGGGATGGATTCAAGAGAGGGTCCGGCCGCCGCCTCCAAGATCAACTCATCGCCTCTCACCAAGAAGAAGCCCACCACCTGGTAGCCGAATCCCTCCTGGACAGCCTCCACCACAGTCTGGCAGAGCTGGCTGGACTCCAGGATGGGCGCCAGCCTTTGCCCGACTTTGTTGACAAGAGCCAACTGCCTCGTGCGATGCCTGATCTCCCTTTCTGCCCGTTTGCGCTCGGTGATATCCACGTCCGAGACCAACACACTCGAATATGTCTTCTCGCAGCCAGGGGCCACCGCCCATCTCAAGGCTATGTCGCGGGGCTCGCCCGAAAGAGTTCGCGCGCTCGTCTCTGCATCGAATCGAGTCCGGCCTTGGGCGATGCTCAGTACTTCCTCTTCGAAGATGTCATACGAGCCTTCGGCGAGTACCTGGTCCAGACCTTCCAGCAGTACCTCCTTGCTCTCTGCACCATACAAGTCCAGGGTAGCCTCATTCACGTCGACGATTCTCACCAAGCTCGCGCAGTCGCGAACCACCTCTGGGTGATTCTCGAAGTACTCTCGGAAGTCCCTCACGCCCGAAGCTCGGAGATCCTCCACGTACCTCTTCACCTCCGAGGCATCCTCCTCCCAGAGGGCGACGGGAGAGTTCTCGAACAAGCCACGATACCTGCGTTCGTTGGCCCGCAGTGCATCCTCCGCGCGCTTTCGCCCGGAGATGTCTCGGGCGATCCCCAGGATCACAGAGTCACCCTTCACCTTGACGGGGTATGTGCTGATCTCAACGGTAACGGTCGTTCCGTCTTTGCGGGTCAACACGAACTCGTCGGGCCCGGTGGCTTGCCCCAGAGCACTCCTGGCCAGGAGGGCAGCGGCTCGCGGGAACTGATCTGCCGAGAGCAGTCCTTGTTCCAGGAAACTGCTACCGATCAACTCCTCCCGCTTGTAGCCCACAAGTTGCTCGGCGGCCCTATTTCCATCCAGCAGGGTCCCTCTCACGTCGCTGAGGTAGTAGGCATCTGGCGCATACTCGAACAGTAGGTTGAGGCGTTCCTCGGAATCTCTGAGCTCGTCTTCCGCCCGCTTGCGGTCCGTGATATCCCAGAAGATGCCCAGTATGCCGACTACATTGCCATCGTCATCGCGGACCGGAGTCTTCACCGTGTGAACATGCACCTCCTCCCCCCGCCCGGGATACGTCTCCTCGAAGTCGGCGGTCTCTCCGGACTCCAGGATCTTGCGATCGACAGCCTCGTACTGTTCCGCCTGCTGGCGGGGGAAGAGGTCGTGGTCTGTCTTTCCTTCGATCTCATCCGGCTGGAGGCCTACCTCCCGAGCGAAATCCGCGTTGCAGGACACGTAGCGGGAATCCGCGTCCTTCAGATAGACCATCTGGGGCAGATTCTCGACCAGCGTTCGGTAGGTGTTCTCGCTCTTGTGGAGCGCCTCCTCGGCCCGTTTCCGCGCCGCTATGTCGCGAATCATGACCAGGTCTGCGGTGATTCCCTGCCAGACAGTCTTCGCACCCGCCAACTCCACCGGTACCACGCTCCCGTCCTTCCGAACAAAGCGCGTCTCGTACTGACGCGGAGCCGATTGGCCCTCCAATCGCTTCCTGTAGATCTCGAGAACCGTCGACAGCTCATCGGGATGGACGAGATCTCGAATGCCCATACCCAGCAACTCATCCACTTCGTAGCCTGTGATCTCCGCTACACGCCGATTCGCGTATATGTGTAGTTCACCACTCGTCCCGATGAGAATGCCATCACTGGCATTGTCCGCCAGTGCCCTGAAGCTCCTTTCGCTCTCTCGCAGGGCTCTTTCCGCCTGCCTGCGCTCAGTGATGTCCTGCCCTGACGAGATAGCCCCCACAATGACACCCGTTTCGTCCATGAGAACAGTGTTGTTCCAGGCAATGGTGCGCTCCTCCCCGTCCTTGGTCAGGATGGGATTCTCAAAACGACCGGCTGGATCGAGAGCGCCGTTCATCAGTGAGGCAAAAACCGCCCGCACATCATCCCTAACCCTGTCCGGGAGAAACGCATCGAACCAGTTCCGGCCGACGATCTCATGCTCATCGTACCCGAGAACCTCACAGCCCTTCCTGTTGACAAGCACCACCTCTTCGTT
The DNA here is from genome assembly GCA_034430275.1 of Anaerolineae bacterium. Taxonomy (GTDB): domain Bacteria; phylum Chloroflexota; class Anaerolineae; order UBA7937; family B3-Chlor; genus JAUVXJ01. Next base: position 42,361 of record DAOUEW010000384.1, read on the forward strand.
GGAGCCGATGACCACGAACATCACCCCTGCGACGTCGAGGTATTTCTGCGTCTTGTCCCGCTCCTTGCGGGCCTCTTCCTCGGCCCTCCTCTGGCGCTCCTCCAACGACTCTAGTTCGTCAACTTTGTGCCTTAGCTCGAGCACCTCCCTCATCAACTGCTCCCTGGTCATGCGCTCGTCTGTCACAGCTCACACCCCCCAGCGGCGAGATCCGGACCAGGAACCTGCACACTCCTCAGCGTCGGAGCATGCCACTGATAGCCGTCCCGTCCCTTGTCCTTGACATGATACACGGCGATGTCAGCACTCCTGATGAGAGTACCACTATCTGTGCCATGATCTGGGTACTGCGCTACGCCAAGGCTGGTGGTGATCTCCAGTTGTAGATCGCCCACGACAGAAGGGCCCCTGATCGCTGTCAGAACCCTATTGGCGATCACGTCCGCCTCCTCCGAGCGGTCCAGGTCGGGGAAGAGCAAGAGGAACTCATCGCCGCCCATCCGGCACACGGTGTCGCTCTCCCGGAGAGTGGCCGTCAGCCGTTCCCCAACCCTTTGCAGCAGGCGATCCCCCACTGTATGCCCAAGCGTATCGTTGATGTCCGTGAAGCGATCCAAGTCCATCAGCATCACCACGAGCTTGTGACCGTTGCGGTCTGCACGAGCTGTCGCTACCTCCAGGCGATCCTTGAACAGCGCACGGTTGCGCAAACCGGTCAGTCCATCGTGATACGCCAGGCGTCTGATAGTATCTTGGTCTCTCTCACTCTCCACAAGCGCCTCAGCGAGTTGCCGCGCCTGCCTTTCGACACGGTCATGCTGCCTGAGTGTCTTCTGGAAAGCGAAGTCTATGAGTGCCAGCGCCAAGCCTGTCACCACTACCCACTCGATCAGACACTCCCCCGGCGGGACTTCCATCACAGTCAGATAGAATGCCTCCAAGAGGGTGATGAGAGCGACGGTGGCGGCCACGACCCACCGTTTCAGCTGGACTAGCTCGCCTCTAGCGTCGTGACTCTCACCCATGATCCTCGTCCGCTCCTTCAGATCCGGAACCCAGGCATCGAGCCACGCTGTCCAGCACATCAGCCCGGTTGAACGGCTTAGTCAGGTACCCATTGGCGCCCGCCTTCCTGGCAGCCTGGAAGTCGTCGTCCTGGGTCTTGGCCGTCAGCATGAGGACCGGCACGCCCATGGTGCTGGGGTTCGCTCTGATGGCGCGCAGCGTCTCCAAACCGTCCATCTCGGGCATCATGGTGTCGAGGAACACCAGATCCGGGACCTCCTTGGCCATGAGGTCAAGCGCGACTCTCCCGTTCTCGGCGCTCGTCGTCGCATGGCCGGCGGACTCCAGCATGTACGTCACGAGGCGGACCATGAATGGAGAATCATCAACCACAAGGATTCTGCCCATCTACTCTCATCTCCTCTAGCCTTTCTCGGCCACGCCAGACAGGAGCTCCTCAATCCTGTCGTACAGAGTGGGCACGTGGAAAGGCTTGATCAGATAGCCCGCCGCGCCCATACTTATCGCCTTCTCCGCATCCTCTTTCTGCGCACTGGCAGTCACAATCAGCACGGGAATGTCCTTCAAATGCGCATCTTTCTTCAACGCACTGAGGACCTCCATTCCACCCATTTCCGGCATGACCATGTCGAGGAGAATGAGATCAGGGGATTCAGATCGTGCCTTGTCCAGTCCCTGGCGCCCGTCGACAGCCACGAGCACTTCGTACCCCTTGGTTTGAAGTGCGTACCCGATCAAACGCCGAAGGTTTGCCTCGTCCTCGACCAACAGTACTCTTGCCACGCTCGCCTCCCTCCTGTTCGATTGGTGACTCGGAGTTGATCAGCATAGTCGTGCTCGCTAGGTAAGAAGCTCCATGCGCTGCAGTAGGACATCCAACTCGACTTCGCAGGCGCTCCCATCGACAGCCTGCTGTAAGAGTAAGCGAAGTGCTTCGATGCAGTCAGCCAGCAGATTACTGAGCTCAGACGTACCCGGTGCGGGCCCGAGTCTGCTCGCGTCCATCAGTCTCTCCACTCCGCCGGCCAACTGAGCCAGCTCCTCGTACCCCATCGTGGCAGACATACCCTTCAACGTGTGAGCTGCCCGACTGATGCTCGACAGCAGTTCAGAGTCTGCCGGAGAGTCGCCAAGGGCCGCAACCCCCTCTTCCATCACAGCGACATGTGCGTAAGCCTCGGTGAGATACAAGTCCTTGTATTTCTCTAGGTCCATCTCATCACCAGCCATTCCCTCTCGCAGAGTGATCACCCTGTATCCGCACGTACGCCGCTCGAGCACCGCCGTGCGTCAATGTGCGCCCGGTTGACCAGACCTCCTCCCTTCTACTGTCCATCCCGATCATCACGATCCCGATCCGGCTGATCGAGGAAAGTGATCGTGAATTCCCAGAAGCAAACTTCCGATGCATCCCAGGTACGTAGACCCACCTGACCGTGGGTGTACTCACCATCCGTTCCCATCAATACCTCCTCGCCGTCGATGAAGGCCCTGAAAGAACTACCCTCCACTCGCACTTCGATGTCTTTGGCAGCGTTGTACCATTCGTAGTCAGAGGGCGCGCCGCTTCGGGCGAACGGGTACTCAACGCCGCCGCCGACAACCTTCCGGAAACTGAAACACCCTTCTCGACCCAGGTATCTACAGGCGGGCTCATACTGGAACACATAGCCGCTAACGTGACTCACATCGATGGCCCTGAAGAAAACGCCATAGCCCTCCCCTTGATAGAGATTGGCCTTCACTCGAACGATGTAGTCCGTCCAGTTCTCAGCGCCGTAGAAGGATCTGTGCTCACCCTGCTGATCCACACAGTACCGTGTCGTCTCCGCACGCCACCCGCTGCCAGCCGCTTCACGCCACTCCTGCCAGGATGAACTACCCTCCTCGGGCGTGGCTGTGGGCGCGGGTGTGGGCACCTCCTCAGACTCGCCGATGTTCGTGTGCACGGTCCCGTACGCTCGCGACACCTGCATTCCAACCAGCCAGACACTCCCTAGCACTATAACCGCTATCAAGACCAATAGCAGGCAGTACTCCACCAGTGACTGACCGGTCTCCATACCAACGGCGTAATCTGCCACCTGGGCGGCGCGCCTGCCGGTTGATTCGAGGGCGTATGCCCTCCGGCTTCTCGCTTCTCCACGTCCACAGTTCGAGTCAATCATGATGTCGAAGCTCGGTGCGGCTGCCTGCCGCTGCCTTCCTCCGCCTTCCTCCAGCCCCATCAACAGGTTGCCACAGGTACCTTCCGCGTGTGGACAACGACCACCACCGTCCCTGTCTACGGCAGCACAGGACTCACCGACGGCGGGGTCGGATCGGGCTCCAACGTCGCCACCGGACTGACCATGCGTCCATAGGAGTACTCGTCGACCAGGTCGCCAGCCGCATCACGTAGATATGCGGTATCCCCCTTGTCGTTCCAGATGTTCCCTTCCGCGCCCCAGTAGAGCTCGGTCTCCGTGTCAGCGCCCCTGTCGCTGTACAGCCTGAAGCTCGCCCCCGCCTGGAGGTGGAAACGCGGGAAGGTGTAGCGGTGATTCACCGCATCCGCCACCGTCCACCCCGTCATGTCCGCCGGGTAAACATCTCGGTTGGTGAAGCAGATGTGCTCCTCCTCGGCGGTGCGCTCAGAGCGCTTTCCCGTCGATGAACCCTTACAGTCAAAGCAGGAACAGGACGGGTCGATGACGACCTCAGGAGGACCTGGGGTAACCGTGACACTAGGCTCGCTGGTGGCGACGGGGGTCGCTTCACCGGCACCGGTCTCACGCATTCTGTCCTGGACAGATCTGAACGCGTCGCCAATCGCTGGTCCCAGGGCAAGCAGCACAGCGCTGACGACCAGGGCCACCAGGGCCACAATCAGCGCGTACTCGACCAGGCCCTGCCCCGCTTCCGCCTCACTTCTTGACGCACCCGCTGAGCACAACCTACCGGCACGCATCGAGACCTCCTGTAGCTGTCTGTAGGTCTGGATCCAGCTCCAGTGCCCGCTGGAACATGGGCACTGCTTCCTCGCATCTGTCCAGGCGTTGGTAACACCAGCCGAGGCCGTTGTAAGTGTCCGCCTGTTCCGTTTCGAAGATCAGCGACCGCTCAAAGAGGTAGATCGCCTCTTGGTACCGCTTGAGTTCATAGTAGGACCAGCCCAAATAGCGATAGCTTGCTGGCGCCACGAGGTCCACGCTCAGTTTGTCCAGAGCTAGGTTCAACTGAGCGATGGCCTGGTCATAGTCTGCATCCTCATACAATGAGCGCCCCAGCAGCAGATGCAGTTCCGGGTCGTCCGGTTCGTAAGCCAGCAAGTCCAGGAGGTAGGGGGCGGCCTGCTCATACCGTCCCAGCTCGTAGTAGGTTCGTGCCAGAGCTCGCGTCACGTCCACGTCGTCAGGATCCAGTCCAATAGCCGTGCTCAGAGGGCTCAGTGCGTCGCTGTACCTGCCCAGCAGGAAGTAGGAGCGGCCGAGGAACTCATGGGAGTCAGCATCGAATGGGTCGAGGCGAGTAGCCTCCGTCAACGGCTCTATCGCCTCTTCGTACCGGTCCTGCCAGAAAAGGGCAGAGCCAAGATAGCCATAGCTGTCCGCCCTTCGATCATCCAGTTCGATAGCCCGCCGCAGGGCACTCTCGGCCTCTGGATACTCCCTCAGGTAGTAGTAGGCTTGACCCAAGCCCGCGTGCGCTTCGGCCAGTTCTGGCTCGAGCTCCATGGCCCTTCGGAACTGCGGAACCGACTCCTCGTCGCGCGCCAGGTGGTAGTAGCACCACCCCATTCGAGCATAGACCACTCCAAGTTCAGGCTCCAGGTCCGTCACCCTGCGATAGGAGGCAAGTGCGGATTCATATTGCCGTCCCTCATACAGCCTTTCGGCCTCATTGAAGTAGTACGCCGCGTCACGCTGCGCCCGGGTCACCCACAACAAGACAACCACGACCACGGCGACTGGTATCAGTGCGGCTATGACCAACCTGAGCTTCGGTATGGAAGCCTCGGAGAACCGCCTGCCCAGCGGTCGTAGCAGCACCGGATCCACGGCACTCTCCGACACAGCCGAGTTGGCTTCCTCTTCCTGCTCCAGGACAGCCAGTCGGGTCAGACAATGAGGACATACCGCCTCATTGCCCACAATCTCTTTGCCGCATTCTGGGCAGTTCATCCTTCTTGCCTCACTTCAGAGTCCGCCGGACATTCTGCAGCAAAGGCGAGGGCGATTCAGGCCTGCTCTGCTGCATCTCCGGCTTGCTGAGTTGGAACGCCAGGCGCGCTACCACCCTGGCTGCCTCGCTCGAAGTCCCGCTCAACACGAAGGGCACACCCTTGTTGATGCCCTGCACGAACGCCGCGCTGTCCCACGGCACACCATCCATCAATGGTATACGCAGAGAAGCCTCGATGTTCTCCGTCGCTAGTGCTCCCTTGGGCATGTTGTGGTTGACGACCGCCAGTAGCCGCTCCTCGGGATAGCCCAGTGACGCGAAGATGTCTAATGTGTTCACCGTCACCTTCACCCCCGCGATCTCCGGGGTGACCACCAGGACGATCAAATCGGACGCATCGAGCGTGGCCAGAGTGACTTCGGTGAAGGCGGACGGAGTGTCTATGACCAGGTACTCGAACCGGTCCCTGAGCAGGGAGAGGACCTTCTCCGCCAGGGATGGCGTCACGAGGCCAGCCTCTTCCGCACTCTTGG
>DAOUEW010000385.1:0-3344 GCA_034430275.1 Anaerolineae bacterium
TGACGATAGCAGAGCTGAGCCCGCGAGCTGTCTCCCTCTGCCGCGTACGCCTGACCGAGCAGCAGGAGGTTACCCACTTGCTCTCTGTCGGTCAATTGGGTGCTGAAGACCACCGTGGCATACGCCGTCTCCAGATCGCCTTGGGACAGAGCCTGGTTGACCACCTCGAGATCACTCACGCCCGCCAACGTGGCCAGGGCGGCAGGGGCATCGATCTCGTTCGGCCGCATGTAGTCAACCGCGTAGGACCCACCATGAGACGCAGTGACACGGAGATAAAGATAGGCTGCACCACTGGCCACGCCAATGAGAACCAGTAGTGCCAGAAGCCCGAGGATGCCTCTCAGGAGACACGTTCGTCTCGAACCAGCACGTCCACCTAACACCATCCTAGACTCCACCTTGTTCGACGCTGGGGCGTTCCACACCCGCCCCGCAGTATTCTAGTATATCAGAATCCACCACACTCTGTCTAACGCAATGACAGGTGCAGCGTCCAATGTCAACCTTCTTCCTTCAGTCGACGAACCGTTCGATGCTCGCGCTTTCTCTTTGGTCCTCCAGCCACTGCATGAAAGTCTGTTGCCTGAGGCTCTCGTAGACCTCAACTGCGATCTCTCGCTCGTCCCTCTCCAGGACTTGTATGACGTGGAAGCCAAACTGAGACTCCACAATCCCGCTCGTGTCGCCCACTTCCAGCCCGAATGCAACCTCCTCCACCTCGGTAGGCATCACGCCCCGTGGAAAGAAGCCCATGTCCCCACCTGTCTCCCGCGAACTGATGTCCTCCGAGTACTCCCTAGCCAGATACGCGAAATCCTCTCCTGCCTGAAGTCTGGCCAGTACCTCCTCGGCCATTTCTCTGGTCGGCAACAGGATGTGTCGCGCGTGGACCTGCTCGGCCACCGAATCGATGGACGCTGTAACAGAACTGTACACGGCCTCGCTCAAGAGTTGGTCCAGAAGCATCTGCCGGAAATCTTCGTAGGTCGTGCCAGTGGCCTCCAACGATTGGTTGAACCCGTCTTCACCCCCCGACTGTTCGATGATGCCCGCAATGCTCGACTCCAACTCCTCGTCCGAGATGCTGATGCCCATCTCCGCGGCCGCCTGTCTTATCAACTCCTGATCTATCATCTGCTCCAGGACCTGGCGACGCGCCTGCGCTAGCCGCTCCCGCCCCTCATCGCTCTCAGCGTCGAGGCCCTCCTGTTGGAAGAACGCCTCCACCTGCTCGACTTGCCTTTCGTAATCCGCAGACGAGATGGGCTGCCCGTTGACCAAGGCCGCGAGACCTTCGACAGGACTCGCCGTCGCCAGTGTGGTCGCCGAGGGGGTTGCCTCGCTAGCGCAGCCGGCAACCAGCGCAGCCGTGATCAAGAGCAATGAGAACGTGCACCACATGGATTTCGCCATGCCACAGTCTCCTTCCATACAGCCAGGCTTCCACCAGGCTATTATCACACGTCACCAGGTTTTCTGCAACCACGGTAGAGAAGGGTTTTGCAGAGCCCCCTCGGGATAGCCCCCGGGCCAGACAACGCTCCGGGGCTAGCTCTGGGAACCAGGCTCCGGCCAGCTCGGCTACTCGCAGGAAGCCCCGCTTGCAGCACCGGCGGTCCTGTACGGTGCGCTTCGAGGATCAGCTTTCCACGACCTGGTCCTTGCGTTTGACAAGCCAGAAACCGCAGGCTATAATGCCGTGACTTACGCTCCGAAGTCACGGAGGCCCGCCCATCGTTCGGACAGACTTGCGGTCTCTCGGCAATGGGTCAATGGCGTGCTGTCGGGAGCCTTCGGCGGCTCCACTAGAATGCTCGGGGCACAGCCTGTGAACTGAGAGATGTGTAAGCTGGATTACATTTGCTGAGGGGAATTGGTTATGGTACAATACTCTTCAACCAGCCTACGAACGCTATGACTCTCTCATCACACCCTATTGCGGCTGAAAGGAGCTGATGTTTTCTATGGAACAAGGGATGAATCCCGCGTTTCTAAGAAGCTTAGAGACAATGCTGGAAAGCAGGTGGGCCGGACGGATCCTGGTCTTCGCGGTGATTCCGGCCCTTTTCATCGCGAGCCTGGTCCTTCCCCCAGTGGCCCTGCCCGAACGTTTCCTTTCTGCGGGCTATACTACCTTCACTGACGCTGGCGGCTCCCTTCTGGACCCCGACGGCACTCAGTTGACCGTACCTCCAGGGGTAGTATTTGGCAGAGCTCAACTACGGTTCTCGTCCATCCCTCGTGCCGACTTCCTGGCAGGATCCGCGGGAGACGCGAGCATCGCCCAGGCAATCCCCGGCTACCTGGAGATGAAGAGTCCTCTGTACGCCATCTCCCACCGAGGCGAGACGCCGAAGGAGATTACTCTCTCCATACCCATCCCCAACGATGCAGAACCCCTCGGTTCACTAGATGTCTACGTCTGGACAGGGCGTGAATGGCAGTGGGTTCCCAAGACCATCCTCTTGGAGGATGATCTTGTGGAATCGACCCTTACCTCCGTTCCTGGCGCTGTGGCTGTCATGCAGACGAGTGCCCTCGTGCCCTCGGTTTCCGCGCCCTTGGAGGCAGGTGCTGTGCTTCCAGCAGAGGCCAGGGAAATCCTCGTGGAGGTCGAGGCTGAATCGCTGCCCGTACAGAGCGATGGTATCGACGGCAATACTACGGTGTTTGCCGCAAGCGGGCTCCTGGAACAACCCGGAGAAGGCACCTCCTACATCGTGCTCCCCGCTCTGAGCAACGAGATGGAGGGGACCATCAGAAGCGACCTGGTGAACAACATCCTGGTCAACGAGGAGCTCCGGCAGAATCACGTGAGCGACATCGTAGACCTGGTTGTCCAGAACATGTACCCGGGGGTCAATCTCGACTATCGCGGCCTGGACCCGGCTTTGAGAGACAACTTCACGGCCTTCGTTTTGGAGCTCAGCGAAGCACTCCACGCCAATCACAAGCTCCTGGCCATCACCGTGCAAGCGCCGACTCAGATAGCCGCAGATCGGTGGGACACCGGAGTCTTCGATTGGCAGGCCATTGGTCAGGCCGTCGACACCTTCAAGCTTCCCGCCCTGGCGCATCCCGACGCCTACAAGCCCGGGGGGCAGATGGAAGCACTGCTCGAGTACGCTGTCGCCAACGTCAACAGGTACAAGATTCAAATCGTGCTGCCCAGCTACAGCACCGACTGGACGGGGGATTCCTACACGGCAAGGTCCTACGCGGAGACCCTGCAACTGCTGGGTGGCAGTCTGGTGCTGGCGGAAGGCAGGGACATCTATGCCCCCGGTGAGCAAGTGACCGTGCAACTGGCAGGCGCGCCTTCCTCTGTCAGCTTCGACGAA
>DAOUEW010000386.1:0-4932 GCA_034430275.1 Anaerolineae bacterium
AGTCACGGAAACGATGCTCGTCCGCGGGGTGAATGAGGATCCGGAACAGCTTGCGGAGGTCGCTGCGTTCGTCTCGCAGCTTAGCCCTTCTGTCGCCTATCTCTCGGTGCCGACACGTCCCCCGGCAGAGGACTGGGTGGAGATTCCAGCCGAAGAAGGCCTCAACCAGACCTATCATGTGATGAGCGAGAGGCTGGACCACGTCGAATACCTCATCGCCTACGAGGGCGACGAGTTCGCCTTCACCGGGCAAGTAGAGGAAGATATGCTGGGCATCACGTCAGTGCACCCCATGCGCAGAGATGCTGTGGAGGCGTTTCTCTCCAAGGCGGGGGAGAGCTGGTCTGTGGTGGAGAGGCTGTTGCACGAAGGGCTGCTAGCGGAGACAGAGTACAGCGGCGCGACCTTCTACGTCCGCAGGTTTCGATGAGTCGATGACTCAGACCGCAGATCCGCGTTAGCGGCTCGTTACCTGGTTGTACTCGGTCCCGACGTGTGGTATATATAGCTCAATCCCTATGCTCACCACATGGGAAGACCCTCGAGGCAGAAAGGAGTCGACGATGTCTGGGTGGCTCAAAGCGGGACTGATCGGTGCTGTGATCTTCGTCGCTATCAGGGCCCTGGTGGCCCTGATGACGGCGCTGGTGCCGTACCTGTGTTGCTGTACTTTGCCGCTGGAGTGGATAGTCTACGGGCTCGTCGGGGGTTGTATCGGCGCACTGGCCGCTCACTGGATGATTCCCGTGAGAAGGCTGGGCCCTGCCGCTGTTCAAGGGGCCTTGGCGGCTGCGATCGCTGCTGGGATCGGCGGCATACTAGGTATCGGTATGAGCGTGGTGCAAACCGCCGTGCTGGGGCCCATGCAGACAGCCATGGCGATGAGGCAACTGCCCCCAGAGTGGGTTGACCAGATGATGGGCGCAGGCTTTGACCCCACGGTGTTGTCAGGCGGCGCGGTGGAGACCATGATTATTAGCACCACGTGCTGCGGCGTTTCGTTCGCAATCGCCGTGTCGGCCGGTGCGCTCGGCGGGCTGATCTTTGCGGCCGTCAGATCCGAGTAGGGATCAGCGCTGACCTTACTGGACGGGAATCCTCGGGGCATTCGCCCGCTGCCGGTGGGATGCGCAGCGAGTGAGGCGGCATCCTCACCGCTCGGCTACCGAACGGTAGACGTTCAAGGTCTCTCGTGCTGCCTTCTCCCAGCTAAACCTGCTGGCTTGTGCGAGGCTCTTTACCCTCAACTCTCCACGTAATCCTTCGTTCTCCAGGACTTCCGTTAGCGCTGTGAGCCAACCACCTCTGTCTCGAGGATTCCGGGTCACGGCAGCCTCTCCTACGATCTCCGGCAGACTGGAGCTGTTACTACAGACGACGGGCGTCCCACAGGCCATCGCTTCGAGTACGGGCAGCCCAAACCCTTCGTACAGGGAAGGGAATACGAACACCTGGGCGCCATTGTAGATCTTGGGCAGGTCGTTCTCCGGCACGTCGCCCAGGAATACCACCCGGTCGCCCAACCCGAGCCGCCGAGCTTCCTCGCGTGCCTGCGGGTAGCGTCGATCCTCCTTTCCAGCCAAGACCAGCTTTGTATCTGTCCGCAACTCGCCGAACACTTGCAGGAGGAAGACCAGGCTCTTGTGGGGTTTGTTGATGCCCAGGTATAGCATGTACCTCTCGGGCAAGCCGTGCGCGCAGACGGTGGGCTCCCATTGACCGCGATCCAGAGGACGAAAGGCTTCGTCCGCGGCCAGGCGGATGACCGTCGTCTTGTCCTCGGAGGCTCCAAAGAAACGGGACAGGTCCTTGCGGGTGGATTCGGAGATGGCAATGATGCGGCTCGCGCGCCGCGTGGCCAGCGACGCCGTGGCCCGGAAGACCCACGAACTCCAGCGATGCGGCAGAGAGTGGGGGTAGAGCATGGGGATCAGATCATACATGGTGACCACAGAAGGGCAGGGTAACCAGTAAGGCATCACGTAGTATGGTGAGTGGAGAAGGTCCAGAGAGAGCGTGTTCACCAGTGACTTGAATTGGTGCTGCTCCTTGAGCGACCGCACTGGAATGTCTATCGGCTCCAATCGCAGGTTGGAGAACAACGCCAATCGCCCCAGGTCATACCTGGTGTTGAGCAGGCGCGGATTGTGGAAGAGCACGAAATCCGTGTCCGGGGCAAGCTCAGGGAGCTTTGCTGCCAGGTTGTAGGTATAGCGGCCAATGCCTGGAAAGTGATCTGCGATATACCGCCCGTCAATACCGATGCGCACGGTCGATTCCTACGTGATACCTGGACAGGTGCCGCGAGAGATGGCTATTGCTCTCACTGCGCCGTCACGAGCAGCAACTGACCCGAAACAACTCAAAGGGCAGGCTCCGGCGGCGAGACTCCGGTTCGCACCCGCCGCCCAAAGTGATCATGCTGGGACCAGCGACCTGTAGACGGCAAGTGTCTCACGCGCCGCTCTCTGCCAACTGAACCTGCCTGCTTGTCGGGGGGCCCTGGCTCTCAGGTCCTCTCGGAGCTCCTCGCTGCCCAGCACCTCCCTCACGGCGCGGACGAGGTCACCGACGCTCGTGGGGTCCACCAGAAGGGCCGCGTCGCCCGCCACCTCCGGCAAACTGGCGGCGTTGCTGGCCACGACCGGTGTGCGACAGGCCAGGGCCTCCACCACAGGCAGTCCGAAGCCCTCGTAAAGGGATGGGAAGACGAACAGGTCAGCCGCACTGTACAGGGCCGGCAGATCCTCATCGGGCACGAACCCGGGAAAGAGAACGTCGTGCTCGAGCCCAAGTTCACGCAGTCTGTTGAAGAAACCAGAGTACAACCACCCCTTCTTGCCCACGATCACCAGGCCGAGCGAGGTCTCGTCCCTGAGGGCATGATAGGCCTCTAGCAGTGACGACAAGTTCTTACGCGGCTCGATGGTCGCCACACTGAGAACAAACTGGTCGGGGAGGCCGTACTTGCGACGCACGGTCGCAATCGCCTGGGGCGAAGCTCTGCGGAAGTGGTCGCTGACGCCCTCGTAGATCACCGTGATCTTCGCCTCGTCGATGCCGTAGGCCTGGATGGCATCCCTCTTGGTGCTCTCCGACACCGCGATGACCGCATCGGCAGCTTTCAGGAAGCGAGGCATCATCAGGGTGAGAAACCACCGGTTCAAGGGCTTGTGCGTGTGGGGATAGAAACGGAACACCAGATCGTGGAGCGTGAACACACTCTTGAGGCGAGTCAGCCGAGGTAGGAGGTGATCGGTGGCATGGAAGAGATCGACGCCTGAGAAGAGCCGGTTCTGGGGTACTCGAGCGAAGTGGGCCACGAGCGCGGACATCCGCCAGGGTTTCGTGGCCAGGTTGGTGGTCAGATGTGGCAGCCGGTCGAGGGGTGGATCTACCTGAGCCTCGGACGGCCGATTGTAGAAAGCGACGTACTCGTTCTCGGAGTCGACGTCCAGCAAAGCCGTCATCAACTCTTGAGTGTAGCGCCCCAGGCCAGCAATGTGGTGCACCGCTGGAGAGGCATTCACACAGATTCTCATGGTGCTCTATTATCGGTCGAGTCAGCTCCGGTAGCCAAGCCGTCCAGTTCTGGGGCCAGATATGGTCATAAGTGACTGGAACCGCGTGCCCCTGCTGTCAGGCTCTACGTGCTGCCTGGTGATCGGCTTCGTCTCTGGGCACCAGCAGGTGCACCGTGGGCAGCGGATCTCGTTGGGCCCTCAGGGCATTGCCGCTGTCCCCCTCAGGCGACATCGCCTGATCCATTCGAGGAACGCCTTCGTGCCCAGCCCGGGTGTGCGCAGGCTGTACCGGGCTGCTGGGAAGACATGGGCGAGACCTGCGAGCCACTGGCGCCTTCGAAGGAGGGCCACGGCAATCGCGCCGTGGTGGCGAGCATAGCCTTCGTTGAGGGCAGCCCGCTGGGGTGAGGTGAGTCCGGGGTGGTTAGCCTCCAGCTTGGCCAGAACAGCCAGCGCGCGGCTCCTGAGGCCGGCCACGTCTCGGCTGATGCTCTGTCTGTGACGACGGATGGCGGCTACATCGCCGGGTACGTAGAGAAATGGGAACTGCGCGGCGATGCGTAGCCACAAGTCGTAGTCTTCCACCGCCAAGAACTCTGGACGTTCGTCGAACAATCCCACCACGTCCAGACAATCGCGCCGGACCAGGACCACCGGCGGGAAGAGGAAGTTGCCTCTCAGCAGGTCAGCGAGGGCATCGCCGGCGGGAGTCGGCAAACCGTCAAGCGTGCGGCCGGTGGGCGCCTGAGGATCGTCACGGAAGAAGCATCCGTTAGAATAGACCAGGCCTGCCTCTGGGTGTTGCTCGAAGGCAGCCAGTTGGAGGGCCAGTTTGCCAGGCAAGAATAGATCGTCGGAGTCGAGGAAGGCCACGTACTGTCCCTGTGCCGCGCGGAGACCGGCGTTGCGCGTGGCGGCCGCCTGCCCACGGTGCGGCAACTGGAGATAGGTCACCCCTCGGCCCAACCCTGAAACTACGTCCCGCGTGTTGTCTGTCGAGCCGTCGTTGGCTACGATGATCTGGACATCTTGGTAGGTCTGGGCCTGAACGCTGCGAATCGCCCCCGCGATGTACCGGGAGCGGTTGTAGGTGGGGATGATCACGCTGACCAGTGGTGGCAATCTGTGTCCCTCCTGCACCTGCTGGCGAAGCCCAACTTGGAACCTTGTGGCCTGCTCGGTAGAACGTGGGGACCCCGGTCTGACTGCTCCGACGGCGGTCCCGCTGGAGTTGACCATGGCTTGGAGCTCGGTGCGCTGCTCGCGCATAGGTCAACCAGCGGGGATGTATCATTCGCAGGTACGGTCATGGTTGCCGGCGCGGCTGTGCTATGCCTAGCCAACGTTTCACCACGCGAAGGACGCCGCCTGGCAGGGCTACGGGGGAGCGGCGGAACGATTCGAGCAT
>DAOUEW010000387.1:0-10507 GCA_034430275.1 Anaerolineae bacterium
GTCGTCCCTATCTACAAGGGCGACGACGTAAAGCACACCGTCCTCGAGGGCGTGACGGAGCTAGCCAGCGAACTGAGGGCGGGCGGCCTGCGGGTACACGTCGATGATCGGGAGGAGTATACCCCTGGCTGGAAATTCAACGATTGGGAGATGCGGGGCGTACCGCTGCGTTTGGAGGTCGGACCTCGTGAGGTGCAGGAGGGTAAGCTGACCTGCGCCAGACGCGACGCTCCGCGCCGTAGTGGGAAGGAGTCCATCGCCCGAGCCGGCGCGCTCGAACAGGTGAGCGGCCTGCTGACCGAGATACAGAGCTCGCTCCACGACCAGGCACTGGAGTTCCGTGATGCGAATACCCACGAACCGAAGGACTACGAGGAGTTCAAGGAGATCGTGGAGGACGGCTGGGCCTACACCTGGTGGTGCGGGAACCCCCGGTGCGAGGAGAGTATCCAGGAGGAAACGAAGGCCACCTCGCGATGTATACCTCTGGAGCAGGCTGGCGACGAGGGCAGGTGTATCTACTGCGGCGAGAAAGCAGCCGAGAGGGTCTACTTCGCCCGGGCCTACTGACGCGGAAACGGAAAGCTCCTCTGCTCCACCATGGCCCTTCGCGCGGCTATGGCGTCGAGTCAGGCCAGGTCAGAATCCGCCGGCGGTGGCGTGGGAGTCGGCGGTTCGAAAGGCGAGCGTCCACGGATCCCTGCCACGGCATGGAGCGCTCCGGACACGGTGGGCTGCTTGGGCTGCGGCCTATTGCAGAGATACCGCTATCTCGTAACCCACGCCCGGCCCGGCCCTACCGTTGAACTCCACGGCCGCGACGTAGTAGAGGCCATCGGCCGGAGCCTCCCACACGATGAGTGATGCATAGTCCTCGTCTCCGGCGTCGTCGTTGTAGGCCAGTTCTGTGCCGCTTTCATCGTAGAGGTACATCTCCGTGTCACAGTCACCAGACAGGTTCAGCGTCTCTATGGCGTACTCCGTGCCTTCGTCAGCCATGAACCATACGCAATCCACGTCGGTCGTGGTGTGGAAGGTGTGGGCCTGGGACGCGCCATCGATGTCTATGAGGCTGGCCTCGCTGAAGGTGTCGTCGGGCTCGTAGAGATCCGCGCCCTCCACAGAAGCGCTCTCTGTGACTGAGACGCTGTAGCTGGCGTCGGCCCCTGACGAGTCCTCTGCCAGATCTCTGACCATGATGTAGTAGGTTCCGCTGCTGGGCGCGACCCATACAATGAGCGACGCGAGTGGTTCTTCAGTGCCATCGTCGTTGCGAGCTATCTCCTGCTCGTCTCCATCGAGCAGGTAGATAATGGTGTCGATCTCTGGCCCGAGATCCAGCGTCTGGATGGTATAGGCGTTGCCCGCCGTGGCCTGGAAGAACAGGTAGTCGTGATCTCCTTCCACGTGCAGATTGTGCGTTTGTTGGACCCCGTCCGTGGTTATCAGCGCGGACTCGGCGATACTGTCGTCAGGCTCGTAACGGTCGGCCCCTTCGATCTGCACCGGCGTCGTGGTCGGGGCAGTGGTGGGGGATACTCCCGTGCCGGAAGGTACGCTGGTGCTGCTAGGGGTGACCACGGGTGCGGTGGGCTCTGGGCTGGGCTGTGAGAGAACCGCGCTGTCCAGCATAGCCTGCAGCGTTGCTTCGCGCTGCGACCACTCCTCGATCTGCGCGCCCGCGACGAAGATGTAGACGTGATCGTAGGCCACCGTGGCGGCTAGCCAGCCCTTCAGGCGGGCGCCTGGTTCGCTGAACTCCCCTTCGATGGTCATCAGCGCGCCGTCCTGGCCGGCGACGCGGACAGGTTCTATCTCTCCAAGGTCCGCTTCGGGGTACGCATCGGCCAGGAATCCACCCACCTCTTCCAGGGCCTGCGAAGCCGTGTCGACCAGCGGTTCCTCGGTGCGGTTGACCACCACGGCAAAGCTGGTAGTCCGCAGGAACTCATCGACCTCCAGGCCTTCCTGCTGGGGCGCGAAGACGACCTGCCTTAGGCTGGTGTCTTCTTCGACCAGCCAGTCGTTGGGGTAGCCTAGAGTGAGGCCCAGCTCCGTGCTGCTGTAGGTGGACCAGGAGGCTTGCTCAGTCGGGGATGGGAGAGCAGTGTTGCTTTCCGACGGCGCAGGGGTATCGGCTGGCGTGGGGGAGACGTCGGAGACGACGGTGTCCGTCCCATCGGGGAGCAGGATCCAGATCACGCTACACGCGATACAAGCCACGATGAGCACGCCGAGGATGGCGGCGATCAAGGGCCACCGAGACCGTCTCGACTCTCCCGGCACCGATGGCAGTTGCTTGCCACATTCGCCACAGTAGAGGTCTTCGCTCGTGACTTCTGTACCACAGTATGGGCATTTCATGGGAGCATCCTCTGTTTCACTCGTCAAGCTCTATCCGACGCTAGTCTTCTTGGTCAGCGATCAGTCCCTGGTAGTCCAGGCCACAGGCATAACAGTAGTTCAGGCCGGCTTTCATTCTGGAATTGCATTCTGGACAAACCGTGATGAGACGAGCTCCGCATCTCTCGCACGACTCACTCTCGGCCTCGTTCTGGTGGCCGCACCAATGGCAGCTCCCATCGGGTGTAGATAGCTGCGCATGGTTGGCGCCACACTGGTCGCAGAAGCGCATCCTCAGTTCCAGTCCGGCTCCGCAACGGGGACAGTATTTCGTCAGACGCGCCCCGCACTGCCTACACTCGCGGGTTTGAGGCTCGTTGTGGAAGCCGCACTGGGGACACTCAAGATAAGAAATCTTCTCCGCGCCAATCGCAGTGAATACCAGTCCGCAGAGTGCACACAAGAGTCTTCCCGCGTCCTTCGTCTGCGTCCCGGGGCCTCCGCACCTTGGGCACCTGATTGTCTCCACCGCTCGCCTCTCTCAGGATCACTATTCTATCAAACCACTGGTTCTCTGGCAATGGATAATCGTACGTGAGCCTGGACCTCGTGACCACTCGCTTCGCTGGCGAGGCCGTTCCTGGCCCTGCACCAGGTAGCCCGCCGGGTCTGCGCAGGTCGGACCGCAGGCATGAGATGACATCTCACGCGCCGTGTTCAGGGGCCAACACCCTCCACGATTGCGAGGTGCAGAGCACCCATGGGCTCGAGTGAAGCGTGTGGCGAGCCGAAAAGACGTGCTGTGGTTCGACCATTGAGCGAGCGACGGCTGGGGCCCGTCTCATACCTGGATCTGCCAAAGGATGTAGAGCATCAGGAGCACGCTGAAGACGATCAGAGCCGCCATCAGGATGGTGCTAGGGTAAAGCCGGCGCGGCTGCTTGACCGCTGGCTCGGGCTTCGCGGGCATGCCGACGAGCCTGTCGGCGACATATCGAGAGTAGTTGAAGCCGCAGTGAGGGCAGTACGTCAAGGAGGCCTGGTTCAGCGCCCCGCATTGTGGACAATTGGCCAGCAAACGCGCACCACACTGCTGGCACAGCTCGGCTTGCCTCTCGTTCTCGAAGCCGCACCGTTGACAGCGGGCGGCTGGCGCAGAGGGCCGCCCTTGCGCCTCTGAGCACCGCGGACAGAAGTCCAGGTCCATGGGGATGGGCTCGCCGCAATGAGGGCAGTATCTGCGCAGGGGCGCTCCACAATCGGCGCAGAACTGGCTCTGCGGCCGATTGGGCGAGCCACAAGCTGGGCAAATGGGTGTCGTGCGAGTAGGTTCCACGTTCTGGTCACCTGGCTGAGAAGACGGGCCATCGATGGCGGGGCTGGTGCCCCCATCAGCTTTGCGGGACCTGGTGGGCATGGGGTCGCTCTGGACTACCGGATAGTAATGGTGGAATCGGTGGCCTGGAGGCTCACATCTATCAGGGTCTGGGCCTGGTCGTAACCCTCCGAGAGATACTCCCCAGGGTTGATCTCACGGAACCTGGAGGAGTCGATAGTTAAGTCGCTATCCGAGAGCTCCACCTCCACTCTGGCCCCCGCGGTGGTGGGCAAGACCAGGGTCAATCGGCTGTCCTGAAGGTCCAGTCTGGCATCGAGGTCCGAGGTGGCGGGCAGGCTCACGTACCCGGAACAGTCGCCGATCTGTGCCCTAACCGTTTGCAGGGTTAGACCGTGGAGGTGCAGATCGAGCTCGCAGTCGTCACCTTCCAGCTCCAGGTCGAGAGGGATGGAAGGAGTAAGCTGGAGAGCCCAGTCGTTTCTGAAACCGCCAAGGAAGTAGAAGGGTAACAGCGCCTCGTAGCGATCGGCGAAGCTGAGGGTGCCTCGGCCGGCCGACTCGGTGAATTCTTTCTGGATCAGCACGCTGCTGATGTGATCCCATTCGGCAGCCGCCAGCAGATGGGGCTGACCTTGCAGCGGATCGACTCTCAGGCTGCCGCGGTCCACTTCTAGCTCGATACTGGCGCTCTGGAGGTCACCGATCTCCTGGCTGCAACTTTGGCTGAGCATCTGCTCCACTGGAAGGGTTGGAGCCAGCACGAAGATCAAGGAACCGATGAGTATGGTCACCAGCAGCAGCACAGGTAGGGCTACGCGGTCGGGGAAGCCTCGCAGAGCTATTTCTGCACCCAGAAGAATGAGGATCAGAGGCCAGAGCCGCCACAGACTGCGGATAAGGTCGCTCGGGAGATAACCGAGGTTGTTGAGCAGCCACAGAAAACCCAGCACAATGAGAATGAGCCCTCCGCTGATCGATCCGCGGCCGACTCGCCTGGCTGGTTGTCCATCGTGCATGGTCAGGACTCCATTCTTATTGAACGCCAAGGCTTGAACAGAAGTGACAGCCTTGTCTGCATTATAGGTATCGCGGCGGCTGTAGTCAAGAGTTGGCCAGGAGTACGTGCAAACGTGACCTGATGGCCGCAATTGAGCACCATAGCCAGTGCCTGAGGCGCTCATTGTTCACCGCAAGTCGCAGTCTCATCAGTCTTCCTGGAGGTGCGGAATCACTGAATTCACTGACGGTACCGACTACGCGGAAAGAGGCTTCAAGGCCATCGATGGTTGGGCAAGCCGCCTGAGCATGGATGGTTCATTCCCCCGTGCACTTGACCGACCAAACACCGTCGTAGGGCGGGTCTTAGGCCCGCTCCTACGTGTCGCTTTGAATCTGGAGTACGTCTTGTATCGGTGCAGTCGCTCCCCACCCTCCGGCGGGAGTTTGACAAGCTGGCGCATTCCTGCTAGAATGATAGTCTGTGTGGCGCATTCGTCTAGTGGCCTAGGATACTGCCCTCTCAAGGCAGAGACAGGGGTTCGACTCCCCTATGCGCTACCTTTTTGTTGCGTCTCCTCATAGAGAGGCATCCCCTTGCGTCTGGCTGGTACCCACCGGCTGGTTCGGCGTGAGTTGACCCCCACAGAGATCGATGCGTGTCTGCATCGTGGGCACCGTCGGCAGCAGATTGATCGGATGTGTATCGATTTCGGGCCTGGGAAGAGCGGACAAGAGGGGCGTTGGACCCTGAAGAAGTGGTCACGGCGTCTAGGCTCACCTGCCCGATGCGTTTGACAAGAGAGCGCACGAGAAGCTATAATTGTAATTTGAATATCCTACAAACAGACGTAGCAGAGGCTCACCATGCCCAAACGTACGTATCAACCCAAGAAGAGAAAGCGGAAGAGGAGTCACGGCTTCCGTGCCCGCATGCGCACCCCTGGTGGTCGCAGAGTGCTCAAGGCGCGGCGCCAGAAAGGCCGGAAGAGCTTGACGGTCTGAGCTGCCACGAGTTCGCACGACTGTGGCAGCAGCGGGGTCATGGATAGGAGATACCGGCTCAGGGACGATGAGCAGTTCCGACGAGTGAGGAGCGAGGGGCGTTCCTGGTCGCATCTCCTTCTGGTGCTCTGTTCGCTTCCAAACGGATTAGACTACAGCCGCTTTGGCTTCTCCGTGAGTAAGCGGGTAGGGAAGGCCGTAATTCGCAATAGGGTCAAGCGGCTGCTGCGCGAGGCGGCGAGGGCGCGACAAGCCCTGGTGGAGCCCGGGTACGACGTGGTATTTGTCGCCCGCAAACCCATCAGTGACGCGGACTACCCTCAGGTGGATCGGGCCGTGCAGCAATTGCTGGCGCAGGCCGGTCTGCTACGTGCCTGAGGTTCCATGGAAATCGTACCTCCGAGACCTGACGATGAAAGCGTTGGCATTGTGGATGATCCGCTCGTATCAGAGATTCGTATCCCCAGCACTTTCCCCTTCATGTCGCTTCGTGCCCTCGTGCTCCGTGTATGCGTATCAGGCCATCGAGCGGTACGGTGTCGTCAAGGGAGGCTGGCTGGGCATCAAGCGATTGCTGCGTTGCCATCCACTGCATCCAGGTGGGTATGACCCGGTACCTTAGAGGCCGACGCGGGGAAGGAGAAGCGTTCTTGGGAAAGACAACGAGAAAGAAGTCCAGGCAGGCGATCCTGTTGGTGCTGTTGCCGCTGTTGCTGGTGTTGGCAGCTGGCTGTGGTAGCCAGGCTGCGATGGGATGGTCAAGCCCTACGGTCGACGAGGGCGTGTTGTATGCTGGCTTGAAGACAGGCAGGCTATACGCCCTCGATGCGGATACCGGCGACCAGTTGTGGGCCTTTCCGGCGGATCGTCTCCTGGCTGGCATCTACTCCTCACCGGTGCTACGGGAGCAGGTGGTGTACTTTGGGTCTTACGAGATCGAACTCAGCAGCTTCTTGATATTCCAGAGCCAGGACATACAGGGTAGGGCCTATGCGGTGGATGCCTCCAGTGGGGCCGAGAAATGGCACTTTCCGGCGGGGTCGTCCCAGGAAACCGAGCCCTTCATGGGCACCCCCGCCACAGGCGATGATCTGGTCTATTTCACCTCCTCTGACGGTAGGGTGTATGCTCTGGACATCGAGACAGGAGTCGAGCGGTGGAGCTTCGAGTCCGGAGACGCGCTTTGGGGAGGGGTTGTCTGGCGGGATGGCACTGTGTACGTAGGATCCGCGGACAAGAACATGTACGCTCTCGATGGTGCGACGGGAGATACTCGGTGGTCCTTCACTGCGGGAGGAGCCATCTACAGCACTCCCTGCCTGTCTGGCGATCTGGTCTACTTCGGGGCTCTGGATAACAAGGTGTATGCCCTGGATGCGGAGAGCGGAGAGGAAGTGTGGACGTTCTCGACCCAGAACTGGATCTGGGCGACACCGGTGGAGTACGAGAACAGGCTATACGCGCCCTCCCTGGATCACACTCTGTACGCCTTGGACGCAGCGAGCGGCACCCTGGTGTGGGATTTCGAAGCAGTAGACATGTTTGCCGCCACTCCGGTGATCACGGACGGTGTGGTGTACATCACCGAGCACAAGAGGGGCGTCCACGCCTTGGGGGCCGAGAGTGGCAACGTGATGTGGAGCTATCCGGAGGAAGGCGTCCTGGTGGTGCTGGCCGCGCCGGCAGTTGTGGACGGTCGAGTCTACATTTCGGGCGACGATGGCAAAGTGTACGTTCTCGACGCCGCGACAGGGAAGCTGGAGTGGGAGACGGCTCCTGGGGCGAGCGAATAGCGGGAGGCAGTTGAATGCCCGGTGTGACTGAGATCTGGAATCTGGTGATCATGGAGCCCATGCTCAACCTGCTGGTGCTCCTGTACAACGTACTCTTCAGCAATTTCGTGCTGGCCATCATCGGCCTCACGGTATTGATACGGCTTCTGACCTTTCCGCTCACTCAGAGGCAGATCACCTCGATGAAGGCCATGCAGAACCTTCAGCCCGAGATCCAGAAGTTGCAGAAGAAGTACGCCAAAGACAGAGAGAAACTGTCGGCCGCCACCATGGAGTTGTACCAGCAGCATGGGGTAAACCCCATGATGGGGTGTCTCCCCATGCTGGTCCAGATGCCTATCTGGATAGGCCTCTATCAGTCTATCTATCAAGCTCTGGGGAGTACGCCAGAGCAGTTCGTGGTGTTGTCTCAAAGGCTGTATCATTCGATTCCGTTCATGCACGACATAGCGGCTCGATCGTTGCCGCTGAACAGCCGCTTCTTGTGGCTAGACCTGGGGCGGCCCGATCCCTGGTATGTGTTGCCTGTGCTCGTAGTTCTGGTCTTCTGGCTACAGCAGAAGCTCACTGCGCAGCCCGCGGCGGACCCGTCGCAAGCTCAGATGACCAACACCATGCAGGTGATGATGCCCCTCATGTTCGGCGTGATCACTTTGCAGGTGTCCTCGGGGCTGGCGGTGTACTGGGTTGCCTCGGGCTTGCTACAGATCATACAACAGGGCCTGACCACCGGTTGGGGGGACGTGTTGAAGGCCCTGCCCACAGGGTTACCAGGGCTTCCCAGGGGGGAGGAAGCAGGGAAAGATGGAAAGGCCGAGAAGAAGAGGAAGAAGCGTTGAGGTTTCCGGCAAGGACGTAGATCAGGCTATTGAGAAAGCACTGCGCGAACTGGATGCCGATCCGGATGAGGTAGAGACGGAAGTCCTCACGGAGGGCAGCCGGGGGCTCCTGGGTCTGGGAGCTGAGGAGGCACGGGTCCGGGTGACGCTCATCGAGCCCGAGGGGCTTCGGGGGGAGCCGGAGGCTGCCGAGGAGCCCGGAGCGGCAGCGGACGAGATGGGCACCGTCGCCCTGGAGGTGCTCCGCGATCTGCTGAACCACATGGGGATCGACGCCACGGTGGTCGTACGCGATCCAGGGGAGGACGACGCAGAGCCCCTGGTCCTGGACGTAGAGGGCGACGACCTTGGAATCCTCATCGGGCGCCAGGGTGAGACCCTTCGTGATTTGCAGTACATCACGCGACTGATCGTCAGCCGGAAGCTCCAGCGCTGGGTCAATATCCTCGTCGACGTGGGCGGCTACAAGAGGCGGAGGGAGAGGATCCTCACTGAGCTTGCCGAGCGGATGGCACAGCGGGTGGTGGACGAGGGGCGCGCGGTGACCCTGGAGCCGATGCCCGCCCACGAGCGGCGCATCGTGCACATGGCCTTGCGCGATCACCGATCGGTGACCACGGAGAGTACAGGGGAGGGGCGACGCCGCAAGGTGGTGATCCTGCTCAAGGAACACGATTAGCACCGAACGCGGGCCAATGGGCTCGGTTCTTTCTTGTTGGTGAATTGGCTCATGAGCATCAGCCGCTCCGAAGTGGAGCACATAGCCGATCTGGCCAGGCTGGAGCTGAGCGAGGACGAGATCGCCCAGCTCGAGATCGAACTAAGCCGCATCCTGGAGTACGTTGATCTGCTCAACGAGTTGGACACCAGCGGCGTGGCCCCTACGGCGCACGTCGTGGTGCAGGGGGATGTGCTGCGCGAGGACGTGACGAGAGCCTCCCTGCCCACGGAGGATGTCCTGGCGAACGCCCCTGAAGTGGAGGAGGGATACATTCGCGTCCACGCTGTGCTCCCCGGGGGTGAAGAGTGACCCTCCACACCCTCACTGTCCACGAAGCCGGCGACTTGCTGCGCCGAGGCGAGATCTCCTCACTACAGCTAACAAAGTCCGTGCTGGGACAGATCGGCGCGTGCGACGAGCAGACAGGGGCCTTTATCACCGTCACCCCGGAGCGCGCGCTCCAGCAAGCTCAGCAGGCCGACGAGTCGATAGCTGGCGGTGAGGCCAGTCCCCTCACCGGAATCCCTGTGGCTATCAAGGACAACATGTGCACCAGCGGTGTGCCGACCACCTGCGGCTCCAGGATACTGGAGAGCTTTGTACCTCCGTACGATGCCACTGTGGTCGGGAAGCTGACGGACAGCGGAGCGGTGATCGTGGGGAAGACCAACATGGACGAGTTTGCCATGGGGTCTTCCACAGAGCACTCGGCTTTCTTCCCCACGCACAACCCGTGGGATCTGTCACGAGTGCCTGGGGGATCGAGCGGAGGCTCCGCGGCGGCGGTAGCGGCCAATGAGACCCTGTTTGCCCTGGGGTCCGACACCGGCGGTTCCATCCGCCAGCCGGCCAGTCTGTGCGGGGTCGTGGGCTTGAAGCCTACCTACGGCCGCGTCTCGCGATATGGCTTGATCGCCTTTGCTTCGTCGCTGGACCAGATCGGGCCCTTGACCAAGGACGTGCGCGATTGCGCACTGGTCTTGAACGCAGTGTGCGGACACGATTTCCAGGACTCCACGTCGGCCAGAGAGCTTACCCCGGACTACACCACGTTCCTGAACGAGGGTCTCGAGAACGTGGTGGTCGGCGTTCCCTCGGAGTACTTCGCTGAGGGGCTGGACAAAGGGGTCGAGGCGCGTGTGCGCGAGGCCATCGAGCGACTGGCTGAACTGGGAGCGGACGTGCGTGAGGTGTCCGTGCCTCACGAGAAGTACGTGGTAGCCACCTACTTCCTCACCTCTTGGGCGGAGGCCAGCGCGAACCTGGCGCGGTACGATGGGCTGAAATACGGACTCTCGGCGCCCGATGCGCGCGACATCCGCGAAGCACAGAGCAAGGCGCGTGGCAGAGGGTTCGGGAGAGAAGTGAAACGCCGGATCATGCTCGGCACCTACGCTCTGAGCTCGGGCTACTACGACGCCTACTACCTCAACGCCCAGAAGGTGCGCACGTTGATCAAGGAGGATTTCGA
>DAOUEW010000388.1:0-17951 GCA_034430275.1 Anaerolineae bacterium
GATCGAGACATCCCCCGTGGTGGTCACATAGTGGGCGGTCACGTAGGGAAGCCACAGCAGGTCGTCCGAGATGCGGGTCCGCACCCCAGTGAAAGAAGGTGGGTGCCACCAGTGGAGCACGTCCCCCTCCTCGAACTGATGACGAGCCGCCTGCAGGACATGCTCTCGCGCCAACTCGGGCGCGGCAAATAGCAAGGCCATCACGTCCTGCAACTGATCCCTAAAGCCGAAGGCCCCACTCGATTGGTAGAGCGCAGAGCGCGCCCAGAGGCGAGACGCCAGCGTCTGGTAGAGCAACCAACGGTTCAAGAGCAAGTTCATGGCTGGATCCGGCGACTGCACCGTGACATTGCCCAGCAGGCCGTCCCAGTATTCACCAGTGGCGGCCCATGCCGCCTCCACCTGGCCTGGATCCTGAAAGCGCTCGACCAGTTGCAGGGCCTCTTGCCGGTCAGCGCCTTGGCCCAGCAGATAGAACACCTCTTTAGCCTCCCCAGGAGCCAGATCGACGTGCAGTTGGATGGCCGCGCAAGGGTCGAGACCAGCGCCGACGGCGTTGGCCAGCCCGACCCTCTCCAGAGCAGCCGGGCGACCCAGGTTTCCCTGGCAACCGAGAAACTCGGTGCGGTCGGCGGTTAGGCCGTGGAGCGGCTGGCTGGCCGCAAGGAAGGCAACACGGCGCCCGAATCGTTCGTCGAAGGGGTTGCGTGCCAGCAGGGCCTGGCTCTCGACCTCGAAATCCGAAACAACGTACTGCTGGGTTTGGTCACGGTGGGTGCCGAGCACCCATTCCGCGTAGAACGTCGCGGTAACCCGGCGGTGACGTTTCCACACGTTCTCCAAGCGCAACTGCACCAGTTTCACCGGCGCATCTGGTGCCGCAAACAGGCGCAGGTGTTGTCTCAACCCATGGCTGTGATGCTCGAAGACAGAGTAGCCAGCGCCGTGCCGGACCAGGTATGGGGCTCGGGCGCCTGACGGCAGGGGTGTGGGCGACCATACGATCCCCGTCTCCTCGTCGCGAAGATACAGCACCTCGCCTGGCGCGTCGCTCACTGGGTCGTTGCGCCACGGAGTGAGGCGGTTCTCGCCGCTGTTCTCAGCCCAGGTGAAGCCGCTGCCCGATTCGGAGACCAGGAATCCGAAGTTGGGATTGGCGATGACATTGATCCACGGGGCGGGCGTCTTCTGGCCAGGCTCCAGATAGATCACGTACTCTCGCCCATCGGCCGCGAAACCGCCCAGACCATTATCGAAAAGGAGGTCGCTGGGCCGGGTCAGGGGCGGCGTGGGCTCGACGTCCTCAGGTTTGGGCAGGGTCGGGTAGAGCGGCGGCAGCCGCGCGGGCTCCGTAGGTACCTGGCCCAGTTGCTGCGCCAGCGAGCCCTTCTCCCCATCCAAGATGACCCGGGCGGCTGTCTGGAACAGGATCAGATCCTCCTTGTCCATCTGCTCAGCGAACAGGACGAACACCCCTCCACGGCGGTTCAGCCAGGCCTCACCGCCCAGGCGGCTGATCAACGATCGCAGCTGACCGTGCAGCGGCTGGTCGTACCCCATGTCCTCATGGTTGAGAATCACCAGGTCAACGTCAATCTGTCGGGTTCGCCAGTAGGCGTGGGCCTTGAGCAGTTCCTGCACCAGGGCCAGTCCTCCTTCACTGCCGATACGCACCAGTAGTATCGGAGCATCGCCCGAAACCGAGTATCGCCATAGGCCGGGCTGCCCCTTCGTGTTGGCCGTCAGGACAGAGGGGTCAGCGCGCAGCGCAGCGTGAGGACAGAGAATCGCGGAGAGCAGTTGATCGTATCTCTGCAAGTCCCCCGTGTCCAGATCAAGGTTCCGCAACTCGAGGCCCGTACTGGACAGCGCCTGGTCAAAGGCCAGTCCGATGCGGGACCAGTCCTGATAGCGCTCGATCAAGGCCAGCACGTCCTCCCGGGACCTCGCAGCCATGGTGAGGTAGGCCACCTCCCTGGTGGCGTAGGGGCCCAACTCGACGTCTTCCGCGAGGGCGAACACCGGGTCCAGTGTCGCGCCCGTCGTCCCTGAAAGCCCGGAACCACCGTCGCTGAGGGCCTCGGGATCGAGAGGTGTGCGGCCTCGACCCAAGAACTGTCCGCGGTCGCTCTCGTGACCATCACTGCTTCTTTCTCCAGACGTCGTGCACACCGCATGACCGAGGTAGACCGGCTCTTCGTCGGCCGCACGCATACGGCGGCGAAACACCAGGGCGTGCAGTTCTGGGAGGTATTCGCTCTCCACGAATAGCTTGTTGAACGCTGGATGGCTGCGATCGTCTGCCTGGGCGGCCAAGACAACTTCGCCGTAGCTGGTCAGGGTTAGGTGGCGCCGGCGCGCGCTGTGGTTAGTCAGGATGACACGACGGATCTCCATGTCGTCGTCGGGCGCCACGATGATGTCCATCCGAGAGGCGATGTCGTGATGTCGCCGGCGGAACTCTGCCCTGTGGGGGTAGTAGACCACCTCCTCGTCCTCCTCCGGTGAACCGCTCGGCTGGCGGGCGGCCGACCAGAGGTCACCACTCTTTCTGTCCTTCAGGTAGAGCCAGATTCCCCAGTCGTCCATGGTGGGGTCGGCCCGCCAGCGCGTCAGGTCTATCTCTCGCCAACGACTGTAACCCCCGCCCGTGCTGGAAACGAGCACGGTGTACTGGCCGTTGGAGAGTAGACGCACCTGGGGTAGAGGTCCGCCCACGGGTACGTTCCACGGCCTGCGCGCGATTCCTGGTTCGACCCGGCGCACACGCCGGTCTTCCTCCCCACGAACGTACTCAACTGGTGCTTCCCGAGGGGTCTTCTCTTGCAGCAGTAGTTCGACGCTCTGGATGCGAGGATCAGCATGGAAGCGATTCACCATCACTTCGTGCTGGAGAAGATTGGTCATGGACAGGAGGCTCATGCCATGGTGATGCGCATAGTAGGAGCGCACAATGGCACTGCTTCGCTCCGGGGGGACTCTCGAGGGCGTGTAGTCGATGGCCTCGCAGAATCCGTACGGCCCCAGCATCCCCAGTTCGATAAACTGGGAGAGATTCTTCATCACTCGCTCGGGCTGGAATGGCAGAGCAAGCAGAGAGGCGTAGGGAGCTATCACCAGATCAGCTTCCAGGTTGCGCCTCAACCCCAGCCCCGGTACGCCGAGAGGACCATACTGATAGCTCATGTTGGCGTCGAAGGCGTAGTAGCCCGACTCCGAGATTCCCCACGGTACGCCCTTCCCCTGGCCGTAAGCGATCTGGCGACGCACAGCCGCCCGGATGCTTTGCTCTATGAACGTTCCTTCGTAGCTACGCATCAGCAGGGTCGGCATGAGGTACTCGAACATGCTGCCGCCCCAGGAGAGAAGGACACGTTCGCCGTCAACCTGGGTGAAGGGGCGACCGAGATGTACCCAGTGGCTCTGGGGGACGTCACCTTTGGCGATGGTTACCAGGCTGGCTATGCGGGCTTCCGACGCCAGCAGGTCGTAGTAGTTGGCATCCAGTCTCCCGGTCGTGGCATTATAGCCGATGCGGAACAACTGTCTTTGTCCATCGTACAAGAATCCGAACTGCATAGCCTGGAAGTAGGCCTCCGCCTGGGCACCCAGTTTCTCGCAGTTCCTCAGCAGGTCCGAGGCAGCCTCTCGGGCGGTGTCTAGCCCTTCGCGGAGACGGTTGCACCAGTCATGAGCCATCTGCAGTTCGTCGGCCGGCCTGTCATCGTCGCGCAGGCTTTCCTCGAGTTGAGCCAGTCGTGTCAGAGCCTCATCACACAGGTTAGGGATTTCGTCCAGCCGTGGATTGGCCGGCAGGGCAAGTACCAGGGCCCGCCAGGCCTCGGCCGTCGCCGGGTCGGCTCCCGGCTGGGAGAACAACGATGGTGGCTCGCTGACAGAGGCCAGCCAGGGGAGCAGCAGATCCATCTCACGACGGGCGTCGAAAACGTGATACCGCACCCGCCCCACCCAGGTTCCCAGTTCGTGCCACACCACGGCTTCTCCAGAACCTGAGACCGATTCCATCGCCAGCTCTAGCAGCCGTTCGAACTCCGGCCAATACTCCGAGTCTAGCTTCTCGAGCATTGTGGGCCAGCGCTGCGGCTCGTTCTGCACCAGGGGCACCTGCCGCCGGATGCGGCCCACCTGCTCGCGGCATTCAGTGACGGCTGCCGGCGCATCGGGGCCAACGATTCTGTCCACGATCTCGCCAACCGTGACCAAGGCATCGAGCAGGCCCTCCCAGCGCTGCCAGCGCAGAACTGGATCGCGGCTGACGGCCAGCAAGCCTTGCCTCAGGGCCACCAGACACGCCGCCAGGTTGCCGCTATCGACAGTGGAGACGTATTGGGGAGACAAGGGCCTCAGGCTACGGGTATCGTACCAGTTGAAGAAATGGCCGCGGTACCGTCGTAGCCTATCCAGGCTCTCGAAGGCGTAGCCCAGACGCCAGGCAACATTGGCCAGGCCGATGAAACCAAGATCATAGGCAGCCAGAGTGGAAAGCAAGAGCAGGCCCACGTTAGTAGGAGATGTCCGATGGGCCACGAGACCGCGGGGGGCTTCCTGGAAGTGGTCAGGTGGTAGCCAGTTGTCCTCCGGACCGACGTACTCCTCGAAGTAGTGCCAGGTGCGAAGAGCGAAGCGGCGCAGCTCCTGGCGCTGATCTCGGGAAAGCGGTTTCTGTGGTCGCACGGTGGGAGCGCTGGTCCAGAGGGCGACCTGTGGAGAGACGAGCCAGGCGAGGAGAAGCGGCGCGGCGACTAAAAGGGCGCCTGGCTTGATCAAGACGATGAGCACAGTGACCAACGCCGCGAGAATCGGCGCGACGTACATTCGTCTCCAGGTTATGCCAACCTTGCGCTCCTTGCCGAAGAGGTGGATGGTGTGCGCGGAGGTGGTCCATTAGAGCAAGCGCCGGTGGCTCACCGTCAGACGTACGAGAGTAGCGCCGATGGCATCCACCGTCAGTTGCGCAGTATACGGCAAAAAGGTCAGTTGCAGTAGCCAACGCACTGCGTCGTACCGACTGCTTCGCATGAGCCCGCTCACGGAGGTCCGGGGCGATCTTCGGGCCAGCCCGGTGACCGTGGTGGTGACCAGATCTGCGGCTGGCACAGCGAATGACGCCAGGGTCCAGATTAGTGGCGAGCCGGGCAGCCACAACCAGCCAGTGCACAACAAGCCGAAGAGCGCGGGTGGGCCCAGACTCCGCCGCAGATTGTCCATAATCTGCCAGCGACCAAGAGCCGGAAGGTAGTTGGGCACACCCCGCCCGCTCTCGGTCGGCACCACGGGCAAGAGCCAGGGCAGCAACTGCCAATCCCCCCGCACCCAGCGATGGGCGCGATGCGCAAACGACAGATAATCCGGAGGGTAGTCTTCGAAGAGGGTGATATCCGTCACCAATCCGACACGGCCCAGGATACCCTCGAAGAGGTCGTGGCTCAGCAAGGCGTTCTCAGGGACGCATCCCGCCACGCTCCGTTCGAAGGCTTGCAGATCATAGATCCCTTTGCCTACGTAGATGCCTTCGCCGAATAGATCCTGATACCCATCCGACACCGCTCTGCTGTACAGGTCCACGTCGGTGTCTCCAGAGTAGACCCGCGCAAAGAGGGAGCGGTTTGCGCTGGTGGGGATGATCTCTACCCGGGGCTGGAGGATGGTGTAACCGGCGACTACGCTGCCGCTTTGGTCATCGAATTCGGCACGATTCAGGGGGTGAGCGAGCGCCCCGATGAGTCGGCGCGCACTATCCCTGGGCAGGGATGTGTCCGTGTCGAGAGTGATGACGTACCGCGTGCCGGACAGGCGGTCCAACCTTCCTTCTTGCACTACGAAGGACGTCCCTGTCGCCCCCTGCAGCAGGTGGTTGAACTCCATCAACTTGCCCCTCTTGCGCTCCCAGCCCATCCAGCAATCTTCGCCAGGATTCCACCTGCGCTCACGATGGAAGAAGTAGAAGGGACCGCCGTCGTCTGTGCCATGTCTTCTGTTGAGGGCCCGTAGGCCGGCCGTTGCCTGGTCCAGGAGCACGTCGTCGCCCGGCATCCGCTGCTGGGGCGCGTCTACGAAATCGGTAAGCAGGGCGAAATACACAGAATCGTCCTGGTTGCTCAAGAAATGGAGTTCCAATTGCTGCAATAGGCTCTCTATGTCTCCAGCGCTGCTGAGAAGTGTGGGGATAACCACCATCGTCTGGCAGTCAGCGGGCACTCCCTTCTCGAAATCCAGTTTGGGCACAAACCCCGGTGGCAGCCAGTGCGTGACAAGCCAGTTGGTGAGGTTGACGGCTACGGTGAGCGCTGGGAGCAGCATTAGCGCGCCCGCTGCAACCACCTGCAGCGTGGATCCGCCGGATGCGCGTGCGTAGGCGACGACGGCAAAAACCATCAACACAGCCAGCAACGCGGTGCAGCCCAGGTATGCCACGGTGGGATGCTGGAGCAGCCAGCGGCGCGGACGGCTCCGCCAGGGAGCGCGGTAGCCCAGGTTGCTTTCTAGCAGCGAGCGCCCGGCGTCTATCAGGTAGTAGCCGACATGCTTCGCACGCGATAGGTTCCCGTTGTCTCCCTGCTCCTGCTCCGCCAATCGTAGGGTCTCTCGCGCAACCGCCTGCTCGGTCCGGCCCATGGTTCTAGCCAGTTCTTCGACCGTCCGACGATAGCGGTCGCGCGTTTCGAAGTCCATGCGCGGGTAGACCCTCGCCAGGTCATGACGCAGCACCCGTTCTACCAGGCTCACACCCTCGAAGAATGTCTGCCAGTCCAAGTTGGCCAGCACGCGCAGTCCGAAGATACTGTTGGCAATGGTCGTCCCATCCCCGAGACCTGCCGGCGAAGGCGACGGGGGAGTGGGCAGGAGTTCTTCCCCACCATCGACCACTGCTCCATTGAGGTTCTGCACAGCCTGGGCCAGAGTCTCCACGATTCCGAGACGCAACATACTCGGCAGTGCCCACAACTCGCCAATGGTCAGCGGTTGCACGCTCTGATATGCTTGCAGGAAGCGCATCATCTGAGCAGAATCGAGTCGGCAGTCGCAGTGGACGATGATGGACCGGGCCACGTCATAAATGCGGGGGAATCCTGCCAGAGGAGATGAATCCAGCGTGGGAAGCTGGCGGTAGTAGCGTCTCGGCATGTCGATGCGGATATCGCGCAGCGCCTGTTGCACGAGGTAGAAGTTGTCCAGCAGCCATTCGGCTCCGTAGGAGATGGCCGATGGTCCCCCGGACTGAAGTCGCTGGTACGAGTCTCTGAGAGCTGTCTCCAGATCGTTGGAACGGTCGAGAAGGACGGCACGGCGATGGGAAACGTCTGAGACCGCGTGGGTCCTGGCTAGCTTGATGGCCACACCCCGGACCGCACTTTGGCTAGTGGTATCGGTGCCCCTGTCGCCGTCTTCGTTGCTTCCGGCTGAACTCATATCTCTTGTGTGACCCTCATGCCTTGTTCAGCGCGGTCTGTGCGCCTGTGCGGCCAACTCGGCAGCGGTGGGGAGCAAGTTGCCGGCACGAAGGTCCTGGATGATCAACAAGGGCGTGGTACCATAGGCGATGAAATTCGTGGCCAAGCCGCCGTAGGGCCATTTGCTGCCCCCTGAGGAGCCATGAGCACTCAATACTACCAGATCCGCTTGTTCCTGCTGCACCAACTCCTGGAGAATCTCCGCGACGCGGACGCCAGTCAAGAGATGTGTGTCCACGTCGATCCCCTCTCCAGATAGTCGAGAGGACAGGCGGCGAAGATAGCCCTCCGTCTCTTGCCGGTTAAGGCTCGTGATCCTGTCGACCAAGTCGCTTTCTTCCGACGTCAGCGGCCGATGACGTGTCACCTCCGGCGTGCTCACGACACATGCCACCAGTAGCCGACAGGAGAAGAAGCGAGCGAGCTCTACAGCCGGCGCCAGTGCGCATTCAGCCCGCATCGAGCCGTCCAGCGCCAGTAGCACGCGTCGGCAAGTGACGTCTGTCAGGCCAACCTCAAGCGGCTGGTATGCTCGTACGATCATCACGGACACGTAGGCGCGAAGGATGATCTTCTGCACCGTCCCGCTGACGTTCCAGCCGCTCAGACCCCCCTGTCCGTGGCTGCTGAGGACCACTAGATCTATCCCATGATCGTGCACGAAGTCGACCACCTGGTCGGCCACTGCGCCGTCCAGGAGTTCATGTCCGGCCTCAACGCCGCCCTCCTTCAGCCGATGAGCCCACCCGGCAAGGTAGGCTTCCGCTTCGGTCCTGCTGATGTGCCAGTCAAGGGGATCGATGAGCACGGGTCGGTCGTCGGCGTGTGTGCGCTCCAACACGCGTAGCAGCGTGACTTTAGACCCGAAGGCGCGAGCCAGAGAGAAAGAGTGAGGCACAACGCACTCCGCGAGAGATGAGCCATCTAGAGGAATCAGTATGTGATCGAACATGCCCACTCTCCTTCCTTCGTTCTCCTGCCTCAAGTCCCTTATCCGCGCCGGCCCACCATCGAGAGTCGCCATGCGGCGTCTGCTTCGCGCGGGTCCAAAGCTCTGCGAGCGGCCGTTCAGTCCACAACTCAGTCAGTCAGGTACAGCAGACCAGGTTCTCTGCGCGGTCAGCCTGTGGACCGTGCGCGGAGAGTGCAGCTTTGGGAGCGTCTGAGGAACAGTCAGTCCCGCCCAGATAGGATCATACGCCATCTCCAGCGATGCATCAAGTTCTGCACGAAGGTCCACACCGATCTGCTCTCGCCGACGTGGGTGTGTCCCCTGTAGCGAATGGGGCACGACATGGAGCGGACGGGCATCCTGTCGAGACACAGAGCAGCCAAGTCTGGAGCAAGGCGGTATCGCCCTTGTTTAGCTGGCGGTGTTCTCTAACCGGGGGGGCGATGTAAGGGAGTTAGAGCTGCAAGCCAGAGCCATGCGACCACCAGCTGGTGTCGTGGTCAAGTTTCAGGAGAAGATATTCGAGGTTGGGACAAGGCTGCTCATGAGGAAGTTGCTGGTCGGCAAGTCACAGCAGTTGGCGCGCGATGTGGTGCGCGGAAGCCCGCGTTCACTCGGGCATCGGGGTGCCTGAGTCATCCTGCGCGCGGTCGTCGCTATTCTGTCAACGTGCTGATCGCTTTGAGTCCGCGATCGGTTCAGCCGAGGATGCGTGCTGGCCCGGGTGGCCACCCAACCGCCGGTGCGTGACTGGCCTTCGACCCCACCTCGGCGCCTTTCTCTCGTCACCTGATCGGAACGAAGTCCTCTCCTGCGGGAGGTATCCCCAGAAAGACTACCCTGACATAATCCTGGGAAGTCCGACGTAACACCCTCACATAGCCTTCGCGCGTCCTTCGTGCCGACACATACATCACCATGTTTGGGTCAAACATGGTCCTACTCACTGCGCTCAACCGCGCCCCAAGATCGATGTCCTCCGCAGAGAGCAGGGACGTGTCGAAGCCTCCGACCCTCCAGTAGTCACGCGTCCGTACTGCGAAGTTGTTGCCTATGATAACGCCCTTGCGAACGGTGTAGCTTAGTCGCGTCGCCGAGTTGCTTACATACTTGGCACCCCAGCGGTCGAAGATGTTCCCGTCGTGAACCAATATGGGCCCAGTCACCGCGCCCAGTGCCTCGTCGCTACGAAAGGCCCTGGCGATCTGTTCTAACCAGGTCGGCGGGGCGATGGTATCCGCATCCGTGCCGGCGATGATCTCACCCCTGGCCTCTTGGGCCCCTCTATGTCTCGCCCGACTCACACCCCTCTCTGGTTCATGTACGACCTTGACTCCGAACGCTCGTGCAATTTGAGAGGTCCGATCGGTACTTGCGTTGTCCACCACGATAATCTCATAGAGCTCCTGGGGGTAACTCTGCGCGCGGAGCGAAGCGAGGCACTGTGCGATATACTTTTCCTCGTTCAGCGCCGGTACCGCGATTGATATGAACATCCTCTACTGAAGCCTCATTGAGCTAGGGTTTGGTTCCATGAAGATAGTATGCGCCGAGCCAGCTGCTCAGGTGCTCGTATACCTTCTTCGAGTCCCCGAACAAGCCGGGGATTCCGGCAGCCGACCCATCAGCCAGATATGCTACCGTCAACCGGTGCTCTTCGTCATCGTTTTCGTATTGTATCCGTATCCATTTCCGTCTTCTGAGTGATAGCGTTACTGGCATGACGAATACGATGACAATGAACAGAGTATCAATGACGCCGAATTCGCCAGAAATGTAGATTGCGGCAAGCACAAAGGCGAAGAAGGCGAAAAACCCCAGGATAGTACGCAAAGTAAGAACCTCCTCGATGAGATCCAGCCCAACAATGTTGGCGGCATCAATCTCAACTGTGAGGTGTTGGCCTTTGAAAGTGATCTTCTCCTGAGCTACCTCCAGGCGGCCCTCATCATCGCGCTCTCCACGGTCTCTCGAGCGATCGTCCACCTGCACTCTGTACCAGGCACTCGGTAAGGTAAACAGAGGGGCGCCCTCCATGGCCTCTCTTCGCTCCTTGAGACGCTCTATGGCTTCCTCGCCTATGGGAGCCCGCATAAGGCTCATGCCGCACTCGGTGCAGAAGACCGCATCGAGCGGGTTCCCACTCTCGCAATTGAGGCAGAGTTTCATCGTGAGTCCCGAACCAGTCTTTGGTCCCGGAGCTCCGCCCATGCTGGTCGGCCGACCGAGACATTGCTCCTCTTCAAAGTCGTGCATGGCTGATCACTTCCTCCGCGGCATAGTGAGAAAGGTCCTCAAGCCCGCCCACCGCTTCTTGATGATCAGATGGTCGTCCGTGTCCCGCTGGTGCGCAGTCATGAATAGCAGACAAAACACCGCTCCCAAAAGCAGGAACCACCACGACCGCGTGAACAAGCCGATAATGATGGGCCCCGCCACGAGGTTGACGCGGGTGGCCAAAAAGGAACTGCCGGTGACCAGCCTGACCAGGAGCCACAGCACCCCGATGCAGAGGGCACCGATCCAGGAGATGAGCAAGAGGGAGGTCCCCGCGATGGTGTTGCCACGGCCCCCGGCGCCTCGAAGCCAGAGGGGCCAGCGAGTGCCCGCGAAGGTGGCCAGCACAGCGAGTCCGACCCCGGCATCGCCGCCAGCCCAAGAGCGGGCCAGGCTGACGGCCAGAACTGCCTTGACCGCCTCGGCCAGAAAGACCAGCACCCCTGCCCAACGAGCCACGCTGATGCCCACGTTCATCACGCCCACGTTGCCGCTACCTACGTGGCGGAGGTCCCGTCCGGTAACCAGCTTGGCCACAATCCAGGCCACGGGTATGGAGCCGATCAAGTAGCTGACCGCGATCAGTACCACCATCACGCGCCTTGCTCTGCCTCCAGATAGACGATGCCCCGGTTGCCGTCGACTGTGATACTCTGATACTCTGGCACGAGCGTCGTGGCACCCGACACTCCCATCACCGCTGGAATCCCGTACTCCCGCGCCACGATAGCGCCGTGCGACAGCATGCCGCCCACCTCCGTCACCACGCCGCCTGCCATGGCGAAGAGAGGGGTCCACACCGGGTTGGTCAACGGCGCCACCAGGATCTCGCCATTCTGCAGCTCGCCAAACTCCTCCGGGCCATGGATGACGCGGGCCAAACCGGTAGCCAGGCCCGGGCTGGCCGCCAACCCTGCCGCTTGCCCCTCCTCCAGACGGGCGGCCTCCCGACCTTCGGCACGGAACTCCTCGCCTCCGCGGATGATGTCAGGCCATGCACGACTCCTGTTGGACTCAAACTCAGCCCGCCGCTCTACCACCAGATCACGCATCGAGCGGGGTGACCGGGCCAAGTCCGCCGCCTCGTCGACGCTCAAGAAGAAGATATCCTCCGGCTTAGCGACGAGGCCCCGCTCCGTCCAGCGCCGCCCCAGCTCCAGCAGCATCTTGCGGAAGGGTGGAAAAACGCGCGTCAGTTCGAAGTGCATGGTGTCCCGTTCTCGGGTGTGGATCTGTGTGTGCTTCAGAGCCCAGCGGAAGGCCGGCGAGACGAGGAAGCGACCGCGAAGATCCCTGGCCAGTCTTGTCTTCACCACCTGCATCAATTCCTCGCGCTCCTTTGCCAGCCGCGCCTGCTGCCTGTGCGGGCTGTGCGCCTCGTCGGTGTCGAGGTAGCCGCGCACGAAGCTGAACACCGGCGACGGATCCTCTACCCAGGTGGGGTACAAGATGTCCATCCGGATCTCCCGATGGCCGTACTCGCCCAGGAATCGTTCGAGTTCGTTGAGGAAGTCTCGTCCTTCCTGGGCCTTCTCCAGGACTGTCCTCACCTCTCCCTCGTCGCACCTCCGCAGCAAACCACTGACGGTGGGCGAGGATTTGGCTTTCTGCGCCAGGTCCCACAAGGCCTTGTTCGTCTCCATGGTGGCGTTCCCAGTCACGCCAGAGATCAGCTTGATACGCATCTCCTGGGTGCCCTCCTCGAAGTACGGCTCCAGCAGGCGGCCTAGCCCCTCGTAGGTCCTGTTACAGAGGGAGATCATCAGAAAGTCGTAGTTCAACAACCGGCTGACCGTGCCGAAGATCAGTTCCCGTATACAAGCAACTATCTCCTCGTCGGAAATCGTGTCCAACGGAAGGGCCGCCACTTCTGCCACCTCCGCCCGGTAGCGAGACACCCAATGTGGCAGTTGGTTGGGGAAGGTGACCATGAAGCGCAGGAATTGAGCTGCCACCCGCAGGTAGGGCAGATTCAGACTGCCGCGAGGTCCCTCTTCATAGCGTGTAAAGGGGTTGACGATCTGAGCTACCATCTGCTCGCGTATCCAAGGCGGAAGGGGCTCCAGCGCCTGCGCGATGTAGTCACGGTTGAAGTACGGTTGGTTGTAGAAGACCTTCACGGCCTCTTTCCCTTCAGGTGGCTGGAGACCCAAGGTCTTGAAGGTGTAGTCCAGCATTCTGTGCAATAGGGCCTGGATCGCCGAACCGAAGAAAGGGGTGAGCGGGTCGGCGAACAGTTCGATGAACATGGTCCGGTTGTATTCGGTGGGCGCGGCTGTGTCCGGCGCGAAGGTGGCACGCAAAGGGGTGGTTATGGGCCGTGACTGAAGCAAGTAGAGGCGTCCCTGGGCATAGGCCCATTCGATGTCCTGTGGTGTCTGATAGTGATTCTCGACGCGGCGGCCCATGGCCCCGAGCTCCGCTAGCTGATCGTCGGAGAGGGCTGGTATCTCTCTCTGCTCGGGTGGCGTCTCCCGCTCCACCGTGCCACCTTCCCTCGCGTACTCGATGACCCGGTCCTTGCTCGCAATCTGCCGGGACACGATGAGGCCGTCGTCCTTGCGGACGGTGAAGGTGTCCGGGGTCACCAGTCCGGAGACGATGGCCTCTCCGAGGCCCCAACTGGCGTTGATCACGGCCTCCTCGCGGCTGCCAGTCATGGGGTTGGCCGTGAACAGAATCCCCGAAATCTCGGAGTCGATCATGGACTGCACCACCACTGCCAGATACACTTTGTGGTGGTCGAAACCCTGCTGGGCACGATAGGTCACCGCTCGTGCGGTCCACAGTGAGGCCCAGCAGCGCTTGACGCATTCCGACAACTCGTCACACCCGCAGACGTTCAGATACGTGTCCTGCTGGCCCGCGAAAGAAGCGGTGGGCAGGTCTTCGGCTGTGGCCGACGAACGCACGGCCACCGGGACGTGAGATACGTCCGACTTCCCCAGTTCCCTGGCCAGTCGGTGGTAGGCGTCCTCCAACTGCCCTGCGATATCTGGTGGGACCTCATGCTGGGTGAAAAGGTCTCGGATACGGGCCGAGTTGACCTCCACGTCGGCGGGGTCGTCCTGACTGGTCTCGGCCAGGATATCTCGGATAGGGTCATCCAGCTGTGCCTTCCGGATGAAGTCGCGATAAGCCTGGGCGCAGAGGCAGAATCCCGGCGGCACCGGTAGGCCAGCGGCGACCATCTCACCCAGGTTGGCGGCCTTTCCTCCGACCAGGCCTACGTCGGAGGCGCGTACTTCGTCAAACCAACGCACGTAGGACATCGTTCCGCCTCCCTCCCCATTCCTGAATACCCTACCAAGGGGAGCGTCGGATTCGCCTGCTGGCGGGTACGCTTGCCTGCGACGAAGCCGCTCCATGAGAAGCACGATTCCGCCCGCGAGGGGAGCAGCGAACAAGCTGCCAAGAAGGAGAAACGCGAGCCGCTGCTCTTCGGCTTCGGTGCCCGCAGCGCTGAAGGCCAACGAGAAGTAACACAGGCCAGCAAACAGCCATGCAGCAGCCACAGCGACGCTGGTCAGAAGCCCCGCGGCAAGGGGCAGTGCCCACTTGCGACGCGGCAGCCTGTGCGTGGCGCTCGCGCGGCGCCTCGCGCCGGACCACAGCATCCACGCGCCCAGACCCGCGAGAATGACGCCGAAAAGAGATGTCGCAAGGTCAGGTAGCAGGTGAGGTAGCGCCTCTAGAGCCCCCGCAGGAGGCGGCAACACCAACACCTCGAAGAGCAAAGGGAGTGAATAGACCATCGGCGGCACGCCCAAAACGACCAAGACTCCGCCCCATACGAATCTGGTCATCCGACCGCGTTGCGCTGTGCTCCAGTCACTCCTCCACCTGCCCGCACCGGACGACACCATCCACGCACCCAGACCGGTGTTAACGATAGCGCCGAATAGAGGGATCAGAAGGATCAGGAGCTCTCCCCCAAACGGCCACGCCACCTCGAACAGGAAAAGCGAAACAAACGTCGCTGGCACACCGAAACCCAGCAAGACCCAGCCCCACATGAACCTAGCCATCCGATCATCCTCCTTTCCCTCTCAATCCTCCTCTGGTGTTGAAGAAGCCTTCACCTTCAGTCTGCCACGATGGTCTCAAGCTGCTCTCGAACGAGTCACAACTCGCTGGACACGGGCTATCCTTCCCAACGGATCGCCCAGACTGCGAGAGATAGGTTGGCGCCCGTGCAACTGCCGATAGCTCCACAGGGCTTCAGCGCCCTGGCGCGCTAGCCAATCTGCCCCTCCAACCATTCGATCTTCTCCTCGATGGTCTGCCGATCCGAGGCCTCTGGACTAAGCTGGAGGTACCTTTGGTAGTCATCCAGGGCGGCTTGGTAGTTGCCCATTGCCAGATGGACATCGCCTCGGCCTCTGTAGGACGCAGCCTGCTCCGGATCGAGAGATAAGGCGATGGTGAAGTGGTCCAACGCTTCCTGGTAACGTTCTAGTTTGTAGTAGACGAGCGCCAAGGTGTCGTGACTAGCGGCATCGGGATCCAGCTCCACGGAGCGCAGAGCATACCCCAGGGCCTCGTCGTAGTTCCTCTCCAGGTCGTATGCCAGAGTCCAGGCCAGATTGTTGTAGGCGTCGGCGAAGTCGGGGTCCAGGCGAATGGCCTCCCTGTAGTCGTCAACGGCCTTCTCATAGTCGCCCAGCTCGTAGTAGGCGATGCCCCGGAGG
This sequence comes from Anaerolineae bacterium, assembly GCA_034430275.1. Classification (GTDB taxonomy): domain Bacteria; phylum Chloroflexota; class Anaerolineae; order UBA7937; family B3-Chlor; genus JAUVXJ01. The sequence continues at coordinate 15,393 of DAOUEW010000388.1, forward strand.
TAGTAGGTCGGCGGGTGACCAGGAGCGACCCTGATCACCTGGGTGAAGTCTGCGATGGCGTCCTCGTAATGGCGCAGACGGAGATGGGCAACCGCCCGACGGTGGTAAGCTGGCGGGTAGGTAGGATCAAGGCGAATGGACTCGGTGCAGTCAGCTATGACCTGCTCGTACTCCCGCAGAGCATCGTAGGCAGCCGCACGGTTGTAGTACACTAAGGCGTTGTTGGGGTCGAGGCGAATGGCCTCAGTGAAGTCGGCGATGGCCTCTTCGTACTCGCCCCCCTCGTAGTGGGCAAGCCCCTGGTCGTTGTACTCCTCGGCGCTACTGGCCTCCGTGATGGGTGCAGGTGTCGGGGGGACCGGTGTTGGTGCAAGCGTATCAGGTTCGGGTGTCGGTGTGGGTGGGACCAGCGTTGGTGTGGGTGGTTCAGGTGTTGGCGTCGGTGGGACAGGTGTGGGCGTAGGAGGCTTTGGCGTGGCCGTCGGAGACACAGGTGTCGGCATAGGCGGTTCAGGCGTGGCGGTTGGTGGGCTTGTTCCCTGGCCGCACCCCACTGCCAACAGTAGAGTCACACCCAACGCCATGACTATTGCTGGCCACCTCAGTCTGCGAATCATCGTTCACCTCCCTGCTAGACCGCAGTCCTTTGTATGCTGATGATCTACGGCAACAGTCTAGCAGGTGGGTCTCAAGAAAGGGTCAAACCGTCTCCCTACCGGTCTCAAAAGAAGCTCAAATCAACCCGAGTGCGCTGAACTCCGGCAATCCTCCCCAATAGATGCCCCAACCCGTGAAGAACAGCATCGCCACCACATAGCTGACCAGGAAGAAATGCAGCAGCGGTTGCTCCCTCAGCCTATCCCTGCCCCACACCAGGCCGACCAATATCACTGCGATGGCGAAGGGAATACCCAAGAGTGCAGTGCCCACTTCAACGACGATGACGAAGAACGTGACACCATGGACGATTCCTGCCGGGAGCAAGAGACCCAACGATGCTTTCTGGCTTGTAAGAGGGCTTTGCCGTTGCCTTATCATGAGCAAAGCGGAGAGCCCCATGACCCCTGAGTGCCACAGGAAATGGCCCAGAGTCTCGTCATAGAAGTAGGTGAGTGCATAGGGGGCGCTGCCGGTCATGTCCCTTAGCAGATGGCCAATGGAATTGGCGGCTAGATGCATGCCTTGGCCCTGGACCCAAAGTGCCCCCAGGACCATGAAGGCCACGCCCTCACGAAGTCTGGGTCTCTTTTCTTGCCCAACCTGGTACAAGAGCCAGTAGAGGGCCAAGAGAACCAGGGGTGTCAGGAGGTCAAAGACGTCGCCCAGTTTGATGAGCGGGTAGGGACCAAACTGGCTGCTCAGCATCGAGGGACCAAGGAAGAACACAGCGAAGGCCACGGAGAATCCGAGGATCAGACCATTCAATCGAGGCACAGTGCACCTCCTGCTCACTGACATCACCGTCATCGCTCACGGACGGCTCGCTGTCCCCTGAACGAGGCGCCACCTCTGGCTGGGCAACTCACGCTGGGCCGGTTCGCATGGCGGTAGAGTGCACAGTCTGGGCAAGCGGCCGAGGGCGGCACATGGACCCTCGGCCGCACTAGGTGTGGCTCGCCATCCCGCTGACGAACTCTACGGTTGTCTTTCGCCCGTGGCCACCCGTCGCCATTCGAAGAGATACCAAATGGCCACGGCCGAGGGGATGAGCGGCACCATGACGCTCCAGAGGCGGTCGCGTCCGATGGCGCCCTCCAACACCAGCAGCACCCCCATGGCCAGGAGGAGCGCGCCAGGCACGAGGGGCCAGTACCGGCTCGCGATCTCCTTAACCTGGGTTACTGTGCTCGTGACGTAGATACCCACAAAGGCTATGCCCAGGCCAATCAGGATCAACGGCAGGCTCAGCGCAGCCAGAGCTTCCAGGCCCATAGCCCAGAAACTGAGGCCGAAGCCGGCCAGCAGCCAACCGGTGACGAGGGTCAATGGCTCCCTGATCCAGTTGACGAAGTACAGAATGAGAAACACGACCCCGATCACGAAGAGCATCAGCCCTGGGTGGATGAGGCCCGGAGCCAGGAGCTGCACCAGGCTGACCACGGCCATGACGATGATGATCAGCACTGGCAAGGTGGATGGAACCTGTCTTGTTGTCACTCCCCTACTCCTTTCAGGTGAGATCACGTATCGGGATACTGCGCACACCAGCCAAGCAACCCCACCAGGGATTCTGGATGGGTCGATCTCGACTGTCCTGACGATTTCAGAAGAAGAAAGACTGTCAAGCGCACGGGCTTCAACGGGATCCGCTCAAGTAGGTGAAGGCGCTGGCCATCTCCTCGAACAACTCGCGAGAAGCTTCGAACTGCGTCAGAGGGGCGGAGAAGTCCAAGTGATAGCGACTGATCTGACCCTCGAAGACATACTCAGTATGCTCGGTGGTCTCAATCCGTCCCCTCACCGTCCGGTCGAAGAGGTACTCAACCACGCCCACCGTCTGGTCGCCGATGGTCGTCGTGCTCACCTCGATCTCCCGATATTCGGGCTGTAGGCGCAGGC
>DAOUEW010000389.1:0-27088 GCA_034430275.1 Anaerolineae bacterium
TCGCCCTCCAACACACGCGTGGCGATGTCGCTCACCAGCGGTTCTTTGAACGACGGATCGGCCTCTTCCACCGGCCAGTTCTCGCAGAGGCCGAAGACGCCGTACTCGATGTACAGCTCGGGATCAGCGCTACCCCGAAGTTGTCTGGGTACCGACATCATGGCATCTAGCTGTTCCTCTGGCTCACGCCCTATGATATCTTCCGTACAGACTACCGAGAACTGCATGCCCCTGCTCAAGTTGCCTACGACCCACAGACTCTCGCCGGTCAGGGCGGTCATTAGCTCATAATCGCCCTGGTAGGCCTCGTAGATAACGCGCGGCACGACAGGGATGATGGACGTCGAGTAGAGGGCGATGGTCACATTGCTGAGCACGGTATCGCCCGCCAAGAGTGCGTCGTAGGTGTCGCCGCTGTCGGGGTCAGTGGCGATGATGGGAACTGGGTCTTCGTTCAGTTGATCGATGATCTCGAAGAACACATCCTGTAGATCGGGATAGGCCGCGTCGCACGCTTCGTCGGCAGCGCAGCCGTCGAGCAGTCGCAGGATGGCCGCGGGCACCGTGGTCTCGTCACCGACTGTGAAGCTCGTTTCGAGAGGGAGCACGGAGGTGATCACCGCGCTACGGATGGCCTGGGGGAAGTCCCGCATCACCGCCTGAGCCAGCAACGAGCCATAGGATGCGCCGTAGAGGTTGACCTCGTCGTAGCCCAACGCGAGGCGGATGGCGTTCACGTCGGCAGCGCTCTGTGTGGTGTTGTAGTGTGACAGGTCGTAGCCTTCGGCTACCAGGCGATCACGACACTCAAGAATGGCTTCGAACTCCCCTCGCAGGGCGGTATCGGGGTCCGGCTCGTCCAGGAGGTCGAGTACCGCCTCCTCCCATTCGGGGCATTCTAGCGCTGGCTCCGAGAGCCCGACGCCCCGCTGGTCGAAGACGATGAAATCCCGATTGGCGAGAAGAGGCTCGTAGACGGCCGCTGCGGAGAGGGTGTACTCCACTGCGTCGCCGCCAGGGCCGCCGGCGAGCATGACCACGGGATCGGGTTGGTGGTTGGGGCTCTGATCTCTCACTATCGCCGTGGCTAGCCGTATCGTGGGACCATCGGGATCCTTGTGGTCTTCGGGTACGACGACGAAGCCGCACTCGACGCGGTAGCTTCCCCACACGTCGAAGGGGCAGGCCGTCTTCTCGAACCTCGGCACCCGCTGCATAGCTATCTCGAGCCAGCTCGAGAGTTGTCCGCAGCAAGGGCATACCACCAACGCGAAGACCAGGGAAGCAACTAGTAGCCTAGCCATCATCTTTTCCTCCGTGGTCTATGGCGCCAAAGCGCAGGTGTGAGGCCGCCCGGCGCGGCTCACTCCAGGGCGTTGCCAGGCGGCGTCTTGTCCTCTGCCGTCTGCCTTGTGCAAGAGAGATGGCTTGATGCGAACGTCCCGCCTTCTGAGGAGTCGTATCGCATACGCTCTCCTTTCCAGCAAGGACTCTGGGCGCTAGAGTCGCCTACTTCCTGGTCTCTCTCACTATCTTGGATGCCAGGGCCAGCACCAGGATAGCAGTTGCGCCCAGCAGGAAGGAGGCTGCCAACCCAAGAATAGTCAGAACGTTCGCTATTGTTTCTGTCATCCTAACCTCCTTGACCGACCTGAAGCGGTCCAGATGCTACGGTCCCAGTCGTTTGCGCCGCGCTGCGGGCGCCGCCGCCTGGTTTCCGTGTACTCATGAGCTTTCTCACGCGGCTGCGACCGGTGCCCACAGGGCCTGGTCTGTCGAGCCCGCAGCGCGCGGACTTACAGCTCTCGCCCACACTGTCCGAGCTTTTCCCCTCTATGCTCTATCCCGTCCATCGTTCCACTGGATGGGCAGGGTCTTGCCACGCACCTTGTTCCTGAACTTCACTGCAGGATATCCCAGCAGAACGGTGCCCAGGATGTGGTCGCGTTTCTGCAATCCTAGGCGCTCTCGAATAGCGTTGCTTCGGTCGTAGAAGAGTTGCCCTGGTCCCCAGAGACGGCTTCCGATCCCTTTTGCCTGTGCATAGTAGATCATATTGGATAGGGCGTACTGTGCGCTCTCCACTGAAAGGGGGACACGCTTGTTGCCCACGATGAAGACGACGGCGGCCGGGGGGCTTTGATAGCTGTGCCCAGCTTCGACAATGGCCTCGATCTTTGGCTTGGCTTGCAGATATGCTCCCCCGAGCCCTACGATTCGGGCTACCATCGACACGATCCTGGGCCTGTACAATAAGTTGTGCATCCTCACGGTATACTGCACGTGAACCTGGTCGAACTCTGCCAAGGTCTCTTGGTCATCGATCACGATGGCTCTCATGTCGTAGTTGTTGGTCGGCGCACAGATGCCGTAAACGACGATCTCCTCAAGCAGCTTGCGGTCGATCTTTTCTTCCTTGAAGAATCGGATAGTACGTCTTTGCCTGAACAACTCGTCCAGATGCTCTGGCGAAGGCAGACGAGAGCCATCGAAGGGGACGGGCACGGCTCCATCCCAGGAGAGGACCTGCTGCGGACAGACGGCAATACACTGCGCACAGGTGCTGCAGAACTGGTAGTCGATGGTCACTGTGTTGTCTACAAGCACCATGCAGTGCTCGTGGCAGATCTTCACACACTGACCACAGCCTACGCATTGTTCCTTATCGACGACGATCATGTCATCCTCCGATCATCTGTGGGTGCCGCCTGGCAACCCAGCAGGAGACTCAGGATGGTACGTTGGCACTACAACCGGTGCAGGACCAGGCCGATCTGTCAGCATGTGCAGGGGGAAGTCAGAGCCGAAGCACCTGGCTGGGCCTCGCTCGGTCACCGGCTTACGATCTCTCTCACAGTCTTTGGATGCCAGGCCAAGCGTGAGTATGACTGTTGGGGCCAGCAAGAAGGTAATCGCCAATCCCAGAACACCTAGGGCATTCACCAGAGTCTTGGTCATCTCTTCCCCCACGACGTCAAAGCTTGAAGCCCAGCAGATTCCAGTAGTTGGCCAACCAGACGAAGACCAGTCCGGCCAAGGTCACCAGAGAGTAGTGCAACCGGCCCACGAGGGACCAGTAGCGGTTCTTCCAGGCCAGGATCGCGAGGACCAGCAAGACGATGGAGAGCACCGCGGTCACGATGGGAAGCACCAAGAGCGCGATGAACCAGGGCGGTGGATAGGGAGAGGCGCCGGAGAGACCCTGCATGAGCACGGCGGCAAACCCGGCCACAAAGAGCAGGTCGAGGATCGCGACCGCGCTGGCCAGCCAGCGGGCGAGACTGGCCAGCCGAGGGTCGTGGGTCTGCCCTTTACGCAGGCGGCGCACCAGCGCAGTCACTGGCCAGGCCAGGGCCGACAGGAAGCCCAGGAGTAGGAGGACGATGAGGCCCAGCTGAACCATGTCCCGCTCATACCAGAGCACCTTCTCAAACGTCGCTGGCTCTTCGCCGATCCTGCCAAACATGTGGGTGATCTGGCCGCGGCCGTCTTCCCGGAAGGAGAGGTAGTCGGTGCAGTCCAGCCTGCGGAATAGGAGGGGCTCCACCTCGGTGTAACGCCCCGGTTTGATCAGGGGCACGGAGGAGCTCACATCCAGCGTGCCGTCGTCCATGGGCACCAGGTGGAGCTGCATGATGCCGAGGGGGTTCAAGGCCTTCTCAGCCGTGATCCGACAGAGACGATTCCAGCGGTAGTTGCCGCCAACTCGAGCCAGATTGGGCGACGGTTGAGGGTCGACAGGCTGCTCAGCCGTCGGGTAGTAGTGATCCAGGAACTGGGTGAGCAGCGCCTCGCGCGGCTCCGTGGTGGCAAAGGCGTCGATGGCCGCATTGAAGGAGGTGAAGAAGCCGACGCCTTCGTCGGGCAGCAGGACCAGCAGGCTGGAGAAGCCGCCGACGTCGCCACCCTTGGATAGGACCCGCTGCCCGTTGGCGCTGAACAACGAGAAGCCGCCGTAGGTGTAGGCCCGCAGTTGCGGATGGTTCCTGAAGCCTTGGTCGTGGACCGCCTGGAAGGTGGCCTCCTCCAGGATACGTGTCTCTCCATACCGCCCCTTCTGCAACTGGGCGATCATGAAGTGGGCCATGTCCATACCTGTGGCGTAGAGGGCCCCGGCCGGCGCGATGTTCATGAGGGGCTCTGGCCCCTGCATATACTCGCCATTGGCGTAGATATAGCCGACCGCCACATCGCTAGCCAGTTCCGCTGGCGGAGGCTGCTGGACGCTGCTGCGGTTCATATCCAGCGGCAACAAGATGTTCTCGGTAACATACTGTTCCCACGACAGGCCGGTGACCTTTTCCACCAGGTATCCAGCCAGAGCATAACAATGATTGCAGTAGCTGATGTTGTCTCCCGCGGGCATGGTGCGAGGCGGCATATTCTGGGCGAGATACTGCCCCAGGGGCACAAGCTCCTCGGGGGTAGCTGCGGCCTCCCCGATGAAACGCTCGTCAAAGCCCGCACTGTGGGTGAGCAGATGGCCAACGGTCACCGGCTGGTGATAGGTGTCGGGGATCTGGAAAGCATCCAGATACTCGTTGACGTCGCTGTCCAGGCTGAGCTTCCCTTGTTCGACCAGTTGCATCACCGCCAGGGCGGTGAAGACCTTGCCTACCGAGCCCGGAAGGAAGAGGGTCTCGTCGGGCACCACGGGCCTCTGGTTCTGCAAGTCAGCATAACCGTACCCTTTGGCAAAGAAGATCTCGCCGTCCTTGACCATGACGAACACGGCGCCCGGGAGGTGCGAGACCTCCAGCTGTTCGGCGAAGAACGCATCGGCAAAGACCTCCAGCTCCGCGGGGTCCGTTGGACCATCCTGGGCCAGCCTCGAGGTCCGTGTCTCCGGGGGTTGTGCTATTGTGCCCTGAGCTGCACTGGCTACCAGGGGCGGCAAGGCGACCATGGCCAGGAGGATGATCCCCACCTGCAGCAGCGCCACGCACGCTATGGTGAGCGGCTTGGACGGTTCCTGCTTCCGGCTGGAGAAGGCCATTCCCAGGGACACTCCCACCCCCGCTCCTATGGCCACTCCTATGGGGATGCTATCTAGCGCGACGCCAAGCGAGATGCTCAGGGCTGCGCCGATGCACAGGCCAAGTAGGAGCCCTGTGCGAGTGTCCCAGTTGTTGGGTTCTTCGTTTGCCTCGTGGTTCATCTTGAGTTCTCCTTCATTCAGGGCTTGCTATGATACGGTCGTGGCAAGTGCGTTCTTCACGGCCTTACTCCTCGGCATCGGCGAGGCCCCCGGCTGCTATCGGGCAAGGTGGATGGCGAACTGGCACGTCTTGTCTCCCTTGGTTAGCGATTTCAGGATCTCCACGCGCACTGGTCTCCCGAGGATGCCCTCCCAGATCTGTCGATACCAACCAGACGCACAGTGGCAAAAGGTTGGGTGCACGTCGCCAGGATTGTGGCGAACCAGGGCACAATGGCAGTAGTGCATCCTCTTGTCAGCCTCATTCGTGGCTTCTTCATGGCCCTTGCGGTTACGCGGAACCTTGGTGACGTAGATGACGCCGCCATCCCTGACTGGTTTCTCGTACCATTCGGGGTCTTCTGCCATCGCTTGCAGAACTTCGTCTACGTTCTGGCCTCGCTCGTAGACTGCTCTGAGTCTCTCTATGCGTCTTGTTGAGAAAACGTGAGCGCACCTGGAGAGAATGTCGAACCTCTGTTCCTCCGTGGTCTGCGCGTCCAGCCTCTCCAGGGCACAGTTGACCCAGGCCTTTCTTTCCTCACAACTGGAGCCCAGCGACATTTGGTCCAGGTCCTGTACAACGTCAGCGCAGGCGCCCGCGCCCAGAACTCGCTCCAGATTCTTGGCGAGTCTCTGCTCCCAGTTTACAAAGAAGACCTGTACCTCGGTCACGTTCTTATGCGGACTATCGGGGAACAGCTCCAGCAAGACCTCCCGACTCAGGTTTTCGGGGTTCAGCCCATGCTCCACGAGGCGAGCACCGATCTGGCGATAGGTTTGTGCTACGTCATCGTGAGAACCATGATGCAGCATGCTGAAGACCTCTCCGCCCTCCAGCATCCTGCTCCGGATGTCACCCGCCTCCACGGGATTGGTCACCGGAAAACAAGCCTCCGTGTCGATACCTTCGAGACCCGTGTCCCAGTAGAAGACGGCGAATGGAGGCCCCGCGATGTACTCCTGGCATTCGCTCCTCAGTTCTTCGAGTTTGGAGAACAGCTCCTCCCTGTCTCGCATCTGGAAACGAAGGGAAGCGATGAGTTTGTCATCCAGTCTCATGTGGGTGATCCCCCATTCCTCAAAGGACATCTCTCTCTCCTCAGGGTGTTACGGGCAGTCTACTATCAGGTGCTCTGCCGGCTGACGTTGCCCGGTAGCCTCTGCCCGCGAGCTGGGCTCCCTCCGCAGGAAGGGAGGAAAAAGAAGCCACAACCTTGTTGACCTCTTGGAGGTTCCAACCCTCCGCAGGGTGATTGCCTACCAGATGCCCGGCACGAGGCGATTACGTATCCTGCGAGCGTAGTCTTCGTAACCCGGAAGCTCCTCGCGCAGGGTTTGGTCCTCTAGAGCCGTACGCAATACCAGGGCCCCCTGGCCGAGTGCCGCTGGTACGAGGGCCCACAATGAACCAAGCATCAGCGGTGTCGCCAAGCCAGACAGAATCCAGCCCGCATACCCCGGGTGGCGCACGATACGGTAGGGTCCGGTGGAGGCCACAGCATGACCGCGCTCTGTCTGGACGCGCACAGTCCCGGCAAAGAAGGCGTTGGACACGAGGGCCCAGTCGGCGAAAGCGGAACCGAACATGTGGAACAGCATGGCGGCCAACTGTACGGTCAAAGGTATCTGTGGCCACCAGCCGAAGCGCACGTCCAACCCGGCGACGAGAAGCGAGACAATCGTTGACAAAAGGCCCCAGAGGGTGGCCAGGATCCTGTCCCACTTCTTGGTCTCAGGTGTGAACTGTCGCGCTCGTTCGGCGATCAACTCTGGGTGGGTTCTCAGAAGCACGAAGGAGTTCACGCTCACCCCGATGACGAAGATTCCCAAATAGGCCCAGGCGAACCACCAGTTCAGGCGACCCGAAGAGAGGAAGAGGATTGCGGCAAGGATGAGAAACTGGGTCCCGATTTGAATCGCACGTTTGCGGATGCCAGTGGTCACATCGGTGCTACCGGTCGGTTGCCTTGCTCTTGGCTCCCTTCTCGTTTCAACACGTCCTCGCCGATGGGCCTTCAGATCACCCTCCAGAAGCTTCCGCTTCACCGGGAGGGTGATCTGATTGGCCGATTATCCGTCTTTCTGCAAGGCCCGTCGGATGGATTTTAGCTCTTCGAGAATCGCGGACAGGGTCTCTCCTGACGCGGCGGAGGGCTCCACCTCTGCGGCTGTGGGCGCCATCCCGCCGCGAAAACGGCGCAACTGGGTTACCACCAGGTCATAGACCTCCTGCACGTTGGTCAGGCCGACCAGCTTCTCCTCGGCACCCGACTGGCCGCTCATCCCAGCGGTCTGGATGTGCAGGGAGCCAAGACCGAAGAACCACCGGTCCAGGATATCTCGCCTGACCGCGATGTTGGTCACTGTGCGGTAGGGCACGTGCTTGACGGAATGGGTGACGACACCGACGTGCACGATGACCTCGTCGTCCTGGATCTCATAGCTCAGGCTGTGATAGTACGGCGCTGACAGCACGAGAGCCAGGATCCAGACCACGAGTTCCGCCAGGGCCATGAGGCCGAAGATGACGGTGCCATCTCTGTCCGGGATCACCAGGGCGAGCCCGATGGTACCGCCAATGGCTAGAATGCCGGCCACGGCGATGCCTAGGCAGACCTTGATAAGGTACCGAGGGTTCGGCTTGAAGCTCTTTGTGCTCACTTTTCACTACCTCCTCTGGGGACTTCGCGGTCGTTACGGCTTTCGCGGAATTGGCTGGGCACCATGATCCTGACGTCGGGGCCGCAAGCGGTCATGGCGGGTGGTTCAGGAGGTCGTCCAGGGATCGAGCCACGCTCGCTGCGGCGTCGGGACGCGCTGCTCGCCTGGCCTGGTCCGACATGTGAAGCAGGCGTTGGTTCCCGTCCTGCACGAGGTCCCTCACGGCTGCTACCACGGTCTCAGTCGTTGGGGTCAGCAGCGCCGCGCCCGTGCGCGCCACCCACTCGCCGTTGCCCTCTTCTTGGCCCCGCAAGCCGCCGCTGATCAGCATGGGCAGGCCGCAGCAGAGGGCTTCGCTGATGGTGCTCGGGCCCGACTTGGTGATCAGGAGATCAGCGGTGTGCATCAGATCGGCCATGTTCTCGACGAAGCCCAGGACGCGGGCAGGCACCTGCCACGAGATAGCCTCGAGGCGGCTCCGCAACGCCGCATTCCTCCCAGCGACGACGACCATCTGAACGGCGAGCCTGGCTTCGGCCACTGCTCTGGCGATGGGGAATACGTTGCCCATTCCATCCCCGCCGCCAGCCACGAGTATGGTTAACCGGTCTTCGGCGAGGCCCAGTCGCGTCCTCAGTTCACCCTTGTCTCGAGTCAGATTGAGGAACTCCAGGCCGACGGGCATCCCGACGACCTTGACCTTCTCCGGCGAAAAGCCCGCCTCAAGCGCCGTTCGATGGGCGGAGTCTGTAGGTACCAGACAGAGGTCCACCGCCGGACAGAGCCACCAGTGGTGGATGTTGACTGGATCGGTGACGACGGTGACCACGGGCAGGTTGTTGCCGAGGCGCTGGCGCAGCCAGACCGGTATGTGATTGGCCCAGGGGTGGGTGGAGACGATGATGTCTGGCCTGGCGGTGGCCAAGATGCTGGCGAGCTTGCCAGAGGCCAGTGGGGAGACGATCCGCAAGATCACGGAGGAGCGAGAACGTCCGTTGGTGAGATGCCATACCAGACCCCACGCCCGCGGCAGTCGATTGACGACGGGACCGTAGAGGCGACCCGCGGCGTTCAGCGGGAATGGAAAGCCATCAGCCATGATGTCAGCCAGGCGGACCTCGTACCGGCCCGGGAACTGGTGCACAAGGGCAGCGTGTATGGCATCGGCGACGCTACGGTGGCCACCTCCGGAATCACAGGTCAGGATGAGCACTCTCCTGGTCATCGGCTGCTAGCGAGGGCGTTCGGCTTCGAGGTTGGTCTGGGGTTGGCCGCGAAGACCGTACCCCTCCCTGGAGAAGAGGACGTATCCCCAGAGAATGGGTACCAGGCGCATGGCACGCATGAGGACGACGAAAGCAAGGGCCTGGCTGCTGGACACACCAAACACTCCCAGGGTGGTGATGGACAGGATCTCCAACATGCCCACGTTCCATGGGGGGTTGGGAATGGAGGCAGCCAGGGCGATGACGACGACGGGAAAGACGTAGGCAGTCAAGCCAAGAGGGATGAGGGCGGCTTCGCCCAGAAAGTAGAAGCTCACAACCAGGAGGAGCCACATAGGGACGGTGAGGATCAGTGCCGCCAGAGATCGGCCCCATTCGCGCATAGCTTGCACTCCCATCGTGAAGCGCTCGAGCATGCCGACCATGCGCTCAGCGAGCCTGGCTGACAGCCTTGCGGCCACGAGGCCGACGGCCTTTGCAGCCCAGTCACTTCGTGATAGAAGGAGGACAAGTATCACTCCCCCCGTCAGCAAGACGAGTACGCCAGCCTGGGCCACGGTCTGGACCAGCGGCGGCAGAGGAACGATCCATAGGATCGCCAGCAGGAAGAGGAACAGAACCAGGATGTCCCATAGCTTCTCCACGAAGATGGTCCCGAACGTGGCACTCTTGCTCCAACTCCCTTTCTGCCCCAAGACGATGGAGCGGAGCAGTTCACCAGTGCTGGCACCTATAATCTGGTTGCCGAAGTAGCCAATCAGAGTGACAGAGAAGAGCGTGCTCAGGGGAATGTGCCTCTCAGAGGGGAAGAGGTACCTCCAGCGGAGCGCCTTGACGAAGAAAAAGGCCATTTGGGCCACCAGGGCCGGAAGGAGGAAGGGGTAGCTGGCAGCGCTGAGGGTGTCGACCATCTGATGAAGATCGACCCTCACGAGGACCAGAGCGAGCAGGAGCAAGCCTATGACTGTGCCAATAATCAGTCTCGTCTTGTTGCTCAAAGGGCGGTGCTCCTAGCCGACATAGCCCAAGCCACGAAGTCGTTCTTTGATCTCCTCCTCATCCTCGACAGAGTACTGATCTTCCCCAGTCGGGCGATCGGAGTGCTCGTCCGTGTACTCCACGCCGACGGCGGACTGGAATTCGGGAGTGAAGGCCTCGGTGAGGATGCGGCCATCCATGTCCGAAGGAATGGGGATGCCCAGGAAGTACAATATGGTGGGGGCGAGGTCTATGATACTGGCTCCTTCGAGACCCGCTCCTGCCTTGATGCCCTCGCCGGCAAGCAAAGCGAGGCCGTCAGGGCGGTGATGGCCGGCCATGCCGACGACAGGCTCCACAACGTGGGACGCGCCGAAGTCTGCGTGACCGAAGGCCATGTACTCCCAGTTTCTGGACTGCAGGACCAGGTCAGGGGCCTTGTCCACCAGGGGGCCGGAGTAGATCTCCTCCCGGCGATAGACCCTCTCCACGACTGGTTGACTCGTAGCAGGGTCGCGTATCTCCAGGGCGCGAGCGGTTATCTCGTCCCTCAGTTGATCGTACTCGCTGCCGGCCTGGACGATCCCTTGCGGCCGCTTGCCGACCTGGTTGATGTAGATCTGTCCGAAGCTGCCCACGGCGAAGGCCTTGGTGCGCGCCCAGTCCACATCCGCGAAGGAGAGGAAGAGGCGCTTCATGAGTCCGCCTCCCCCCTGGAATCGGAAGCGGCGACGGAGGAAGCCCAAGCGCAGCGTCTTGACCAGACGGAATACGCCCAGCGGGGTGAACCCAAGCGTGAAGAGGGCGTACTTCAACTGGGTCAATGGTCTCTTCTTGAGCTTCAGGAATCCGGTCTCCAGCAGCCAATTGTTGACCAGGAAGAAGCTGTGAACGGGTCCGAACCCGTGATCTGACATGACGACGACCAGATCCTCCGGGGCCAGCCTCTCCATGAGGCGACCCACTGCCTGGTCCAGCCTGCGGTGGAAGTCGACGACCAGGTGGCGGTATTTCCTGGCTCTCTCGGGGTCGTGGCGCGGATGAGTCTCGTCCAGCAGGCTCCAGACTTCATGCTGGAGCATGTCGTTGCTCCAGAAGAGGAGGAAAAAAAAGTCCCATTCCTTGTTGTCCAACAGGTACAGCGCCCCGTCCAGCCTCCGCTCCACGTCCTCGACCATGTCCGCGATGAACCGGTCTGTGAACTTGGTGGAGCGATATCTCTCATCGGGCAGCAAGGGGAAGCCGCCAACGGCCTGCTTCAGCTCTTCGGCCAGGGACAGTGGATAGGTGTAGTCGTCGCTGGCGGTGGGGGTCAGGAAGTCGCTGATCATGTAGCCGTTTACTTCTTCGGGTGGGTAGGTGACCGGCATGCCCACGATGCCGACTTTGCGGCCGGCAGCGTTGATAAGGTTCCAGATGGCTTGGGAGGCGCGCTGCTGAGGGCTGACGATGGAGATCTGGTAGCTGTTCTGGCGCGGATGGACGAAGTCCACCAGCCCGTGTTTGCCTGGGTTCTTGCCCGTGGCAAAGGAGGCCCAGGCCGAGGAACTGATGGGAGGAAGGGTGGTGGTGAGCACTCCCGAGGCACCCTCCTTCGTGATACGTTGGAGGGTGGGCATGGTGCCATCGTCGATCCAGGGACGGATGAGGTCGAAGGTGGCCCCGTCGAGGCCGATGACCATGACCTTGCGTTTCCCCGGATTCTGATGTATTGACATTGCGTGACTCTCCCTTCACAAACGGGAAGGATTATACCATAGCAGAAGAGCGAGTAGCTACCTCTCTGTCAGGGCCCTGTGCAAGAAGAGGGGTGCGGTAGGCTGTGGCAGCCGGGGTCGGGCTGTCGCCTGGTAGACGAATTCTCCCTTCAGTGGTCAAGGGCGAGGACTCTGTCAGCAGTCACTCAGTCTCGGGCAAGGCCCCGGAGGTGATTCAACGTCCTCTCCAGGCCTTCGTCCAAGGGCACTAGCGGCTCCCAGCCGAGTTCTCTGCGAGCCTTGCTGGCATCAATGCAGATCTTGAAGGTCTCGCCCGGCTTGGGTGGACCGTAGGTAGGCTCGCGCGAGTAGCCGCTGATGCTGCTCATGGCGGTGAACAGCTCATTGACAGAGGTGCCGGCGCCGTTGCCTAGATTGTAGGTCTGGCCCTGGAGTGTATCCTGGACCAGGAGGTTCGCTCGTACGACGTCGGACACGTAGAGAAAATCGCGCTCCTGTTCGCCACTGCCATTGATGACCACCGGTTCCCCTCGTACCATTTGTCGTCCAAAGATGGCGACCACGCCTCCTTCTCCGAACGGATCCTGGCGGGGTCCGTAGACGTTGGGATAGCGGAGAATGGCATAGCGGAGGCCGTAGGCGCGGCCATAGAAGGCCAAGTATCTCTCTACCGTCAGCTTGCTCACTCCGTAGGGAGAGATGGGGTTGAGGGGGTGCTGCTCGTCGCACGGAAGATAGGTGGGCTCGCCGTACACCGCACCACCCGTGGAGGCGTAGAGGAAGCCGCTGACCCCGAATTGCCTGGCGCATTCCAGCAGGTTCAGGGAACCGAGGACGTTGACCTCGGCATCGTGGCGAGGATCGGCTACTGAGAGGCGTACGTCGGCGTGGGCGGCATGGTGGTTGATCAGCTCGGGCCTCTCCAGGCCAAGGACCTCGCTCAACTCAGGGCTTCTGATGTCCAGTTCGTAGAGCTTCGCCTGCGGATTGACGTGGTCCCTCTTGCCGGTGGATAGATCATCAACGACCGCCACGCTGTGACCTTCCTCGA
The DNA here is from genome assembly GCA_034430275.1 of Anaerolineae bacterium. Classification (GTDB taxonomy): domain Bacteria; phylum Chloroflexota; class Anaerolineae; order UBA7937; family B3-Chlor; genus JAUVXJ01. The sequence continues at coordinate 12,835 of DAOUEW010000389.1, forward strand.
TCAGAGCGTCCACCACGTGGGAGCCTATGAACCCGGCTCCGCCTGTGACCAGAATCTTCAAGACAGCTTCCTCCTGGGGTATTATAGTCTGGCGCCGTGTGTAGGTCAATGGGCTACGCGCCGAGGTTGTGGGGTGCGGGCGCAGCTCGGATGCCGTTGATCGCTCGAGCCGACGTGTCGGTGAACGAGGGAGTGCCCGTGATCGCCGTGAATCAGATCCAGGTAGGGGAGATGGGACTACCCGATTTCGTCCGGTTTGAGTTGGAGAGTCAACTGAACAGGCTTCTCGCGCAGAGAGGGGGCGAGCTGCCCGTGCTCATCGAGGAGACGGAGCTATCCGATGGGCGATTGACTGTCGGCGGCAACATATACTAGGCGCACAGGCCGAGTACGATGGCTGCTGCGTGGATCGAGGGTGGCCCGCTGCTGGGTCATGAAGGCGGGCCTAGCTTACTCTGTAGGTCGAATCCTTTTTCTCTGAAGAGCCTGAGACAAGCTTTCACCACTTGACGGTCATACAGGGTGCCAGCCTGCTCCTCGATCTCTGCTAGAGCTTCATCTATGCCGTGGGCCGGTCGGTAGGGTCGGTCGGAGGCCATGGCCTCCACGACGTCGGCCACCGCCAGGATCCTGGCCTCCAAATGGATCTCCCCCTTTGCGAGCCCGTGGGGATATCCCGAGCCATCCATTCTCTCGTGGTGCTGGAGTACGACGCTGGCTACGGGCCAGTGGAACTCTACCGTGGACAGAATGTCGTATGCGGTCTGGGGATGTGTCCTGATCATTTGTAGTTCGATATCGGTCAGTCTAGTCGGTTTGCTGAGGATCTCGGCGGGGATGTGTATCTTCCCGATGTCGTGCACCAAGCCTGCCCTGTGGATGCCCTGGATCTGTGTCTCGGAGAGGCCGATTTCGCCGGCGATGGCGCAGGCGAGGTTAGCCACACGCTGCTGGTGGCCTGCTGTGTAGGGATCCCTGGCCTCGGCCAATGCCGCCAGCGCATTGACAGTTCCCTCCAGGGTGCTTCTGAGCGTCAGGTAGCTTCGCTGCAACTCCTCCTGGGCGCGCTTGCGCTCCGTGACGTCGCGGATGATACCGCGGTATCCCAGGATGTTTCCGTCTGCGTCCAGCCACAGTGTGGAGGAGGTCAAGGCATCTATGAGCGTGCCGTCGGGCCTGGCCAGTTTGACCTCGTAGTCCCGCACCGAGCCCTTCTCTTCCATTTCTGCCTGGAGCTTGGCTCTGGCGTTGGGCTGTGCGTACAGATCCTCCATGTTGAGGTGCACCAGGTCTTCTCTGTCGATGCAGAACAGGCTCAGGAAAGACTCGTTAACGTCAACGAGTGCGCCGTCTCGGGAGGTGATGAAGACGGCATCTCGCGAGTCCTTGAACAGACTACGGTACCTTTCCTCGCTCTCCCTGAGGGCCTCTTCGGCTCGTTCACGTTCGACCAATTCGCGCTGAGCAGCCTGGTAGAGTTGGGCATTCTGGATCGCTATGCTTACCTGGTGGGCCAAGGAGGAGAGGAGTCCGAGGTCTGATCCAGTGAGCGGCGAGACGGCGGTTGATTCCACGTTGAGGACGCCGAGCACCTGATCGTCCTTCTTTATGGGCGCGGTGATCTCTGAGACCACTCCCTGGGCAGCGGCGAGGAAGTCTGGGTCCTTGGTGATATCGGGGAGCAATTCAGCCTCGCCAGTGCGTGCGACACGGCCGATGACCCCTCTACTCAGGGGGATGAAGTCGATAACGTAGGCGGGATCGTATCCTATCTCCGCGCCCAGGCGCAGACCCTCCTGCTCCATGGTGTATATGCTTACCATGTCAAACCCAAAGGCTGAAGCTAGCTTCTCCACCACTGTTTGAAAGATTTGGCCCGGTTCCAGCGAGGAGTTGACCAGGCGAGAGATCTCTTGCAAGGTCTGGCTCTCCTTGAGCCTGCGCTCGGTCTCTTCATACAGGCGTGCGTTCTCGACCGCGATGGCGGCCTGATCGGCCAGCAAGGTGAGCACGCGCAGTTCGTCCTGGTCGAAGGTGTGGGGTTCGAGAAACGCGACGTTGAATACCCCCACAACTTTATCAGCTCGCTTCAGGGGGAACCCCGCGATGGCCTCCATCATGGTGTCCTGGTCCACCATGTCGGCGAACAGCGGATGTGACCTGGCCTTGTTGATGATCACAGGTTCGCCGCGTTTGGCGACGTTGGCGGTGAGGCCATTCTCGCGGACGTCCTTGAATAGAACCCTCTCGAGCCCAGGGGACCACGCACCGGACCCGAAGGTGAAGGACCTCGCCTCTTCGTCGCAGAGAAAGATGTGGGCGTCGCTGGCCCCGACTAGTGTCACGGAGCTCCTGACAATGGTGTCCAGAACGGTGTCCACATCGAGGGAGTGCGTGAGCTGAAGACTAATCTCCCGCAGCGCCGCGAGTTCCGTGACCCTCCTCTCGGTCGCAGCGACGGTTCGGGCGTTCTGGATGGCGATGGCAGCCTGGTTCGCGAACAGGGTGGCTAGATTGACGTCGCTGTCATCAAAGGGCTGCGACACTGGACGGTCAATGGTCAGGGCTCCCAGGAGTTGGTCACCTCGCAGTAGGGGCACCCCGATGACGGAGCCCACTGGCTGGCTTGCCCACTGCGGAGAGCGTGCTTCCCAGGTAGAATAGTGTCCCACGATGACGGGCTTCTTGCTCCGCCCTACGCGACCGACCGCGCCCTCGCCAAGAGCGTGTCTCGTGCCGATCAAGGCCTCGTCATAGCCGTAAACCGCATTCAGCACCAGCTCCTCGCTCTGGGGATCGAAGAGGTCGATGGCACCAGCCTGTGCATCCAGCAACTGGGCGGCCACGCGTACGATAGTGGGAAGCACTTCTGCCAGGTCGGTCTTGGCGACGACCTCAAGGGAGACATCTTGTAGGGCGGCCAGTTGCCGGATCGTGTGTTCCCGTTGGCCGAAGAGGCGGGCGTTCTGAATGCCGATGGCTGCCTGGTTAGCAAAGAGGCTTGCGACCCGCAAATCCCTGTCGCTAAATACGCGATCCAGGTTGTTGTCATCGACGAAGAAGGCTCCCAAGAGAGAGTCTCCTTGCCTGATGGGAACGGCCAGCGTGTTGCAGGTGGGCTCGTCCTCGAAGTGAGGAGATCTGCCTTCCCAGCTACGGTAGTCTCTCACCAGCACAGGTTCTCCGCTCTCAGCGACTCTGCCGCAGGCCCCTTCTCCCAAGGCCAGTCTGGTCCCTTTGCGCTCTCTGGTATGTCCCTGCTCGGCAATGAGCTCCAGATCTTGGCGCTGGGAGTCGTAGAGATACAGGCCACCGGCGTTGGCCTCGAGTAGATCCATGGCCCTCTGCACGATGGTGTCCAGTAGTACGGGCAGTTCGAGCTGTGCGGCGGTCTCGGTGGAGACCTGATAGAGGGCTTCGAGTTCGTCTGCCCTTTGCTTCGTCTCCTCGAAGAGTCTGGAGTTCTCAATAGCGACCGCTGCCTGGTGGGCAAAGAGCTCCAAGAGGTTCTGATCTGTGTTCGCGAAAGGAGGGCTCTGCTTGTCTCGTTCAGCAACCAGGAGACCCAGCAAGTCATCCCCGTAGAGGATGGGAACGCCTATCACACGAGCGAAACCATGTCCGGAATACCTGTCGGAGCGCCCGGGCCAGGATTCGTAGTCATCCACGATCAGCGGCTGACGTGTCTGCAGGATCCTGCCGGCGATTCCTTCACCTTGCTCCAAAACCGCACCGACGAGGTCGTCCGGCATGCCCTCGGAGGCAGCGCTGACCAGATCCTGACTAGCCGGCCGGTGGAGGTAGATGTCCCCTGATCGTCCTCCCACAAGAGTGACGGCCTGAGCAATGATGGTTCTCAGTAGGCTGTGGAGTTCCAGGCGACTTGCCAAGTGCAGTGAGGTATTGTAGAGGGCGAGTAGCTCCTGGGACCTCTTTTCTTGTTCCTGGTAGAGTCGTGCGTTCTCGAGGGCGATGGCGGCCTGGTTCGCGAAAAGTGTGGCTGACTGGATGTCTTCATCGTTGAAGGAACGAGGCGTCCTGCGGTCGATGGTGAGGACGCCCAGCAATTCGTCGCCGCGCAGCAAGGGCACGCCGAGGGCCGCGCTTATCTCCGCCTTGTCCACTTGAGGCACTCTTCCCGCCCAGTTGGCATAGTCGTCTATGGCCAGAGGCTGCCGGGTCGTGCAGACCATGCCTGCTACGCCCTGGCCTGGCGATAGCCTGATGCCAGTGTAGTCCTTGTTGTATCCGTGGCTGTACTTCATCTCCAGCGACTGGCTCTCCTGATCGAAGAGGTCGATGGCACCCGCCTCAGCATCGAGCAGCTCGCAGGCCTTCTGAACGATGGTCAGCAGTAGTTGCGAGAGATCGGTCTCGGCGACGACTTCCAGGGACACCTCGTAGAGCGTGGCCAGTTGCCTGATCTTGTGTTCCTTGTCCGCGAAGAGTCGTGCGTTCTCGATAGCCACCGCAGCGTGATTGGCGAACCACTCCAGCAGCCAAAGATCGCGCTCGTTGAACAACTTGTGGCTCTCACGGTTGGTGAGGTTGAGTACGCCGATGGTCGCCCCTCCCCACTTCAGGGGGACCGCCTGCACGCTTCCGACGTCGATGCCGTCGTACTTGCGGGAACGGTTATCCCATTTCGAGTAGTCCTCGACGGCGAGCGGCTCTCCTGTGAGCAGCACCCGTCCCGAAAGACCCTCACCGGGTTGGAGGCGGAGGCCTGTGTAGTCCCGGCCAAGATTGTGGCTGACCACCAACTCCAACTCATTCTGGTCTGGGTGGTAGAGATACAAGCCGCCCCCCTTCATTCCCGAGAGGGTTGCCGCACGTTCCACGATGAGGCGCAGCAGTTGTGACAGATCCAACTGTCTTGTGATGTCGAGCGTCGTCTTGCGGAGAGCCTCCATTTCGAACACTCTGAGCATGGTGTCCTCGTAGAGGCTCGCTCTCTCGATAGCCACCGCTGCCTGCTGTGCCATGACCGACACAATCGGGATTTCTTCCTCGGTGAGATCCTCCGACCATACCGTGAGCAGGCCCAGGATGTGCGAGCCGGCGACGAGGGGCGCGGAGATGGCCCGATGCGCCTGGACAAGCTGAAGCAGTTCGCTGGCAGCCTCTGCGGAGAGACGTGGCACGATCTCTCCGACACGATCTGCGAGACGTTGCTCGAAGGTGGTCTTGCCATCTCGGACGATAGCTACGATGGCGGGGGAAACGTCCGCAGGGAAACTGAATCCTGCGATCGACACACCAAGTATGGCTTCCGCGGCGTGGAGTGTGTCGGGGCTGACGTTGGTGTGTCGCAAGACGACCTGCGCTTGGTCGTCGTCCAGCAAGCCGAAGAAGCAGTAGAGCCCTTGGTCTCTCAGTTCATCACCTATGGTCTGCAATACACGGTCAGGGTCGAGGAGGGCCTGGACTTCCGCCGCCGTCCTGCTGAGGGCTAGAACTCGGTCCTGTGCGCGCCACACATCTCTCGTACCTCCAGGTTGGCTGTGTGCCGGCGGCTGCGGTTGGTCAGAACGATTCTCCGCTGATAGCCGTGCGCTCTTTAGTTCAGACCCTTCGTCGTGTGGATCCGTCATCCGATTGCCCTCTCTTGGATTGAGGATGGTTTGCCATCGAGCGATGGGACATACCGTTGGTGGTTGTCGCGCCCCGCCTTCTTGGCGGCGTACATGGCAATGTCGGCATGCCTTACCAAGGTGTCTCTGTCTTCTCCATCTGCTGGGTACACGGCTATGCCGATGCTGGTGGTGACGTCAAGGGTGTGTCCATCGACGAGAAAAGGTAGCCGCACCTGCTGAATGATGGTCTTGGCCACGGTCTCCACCTCTTCGGGCCGCGCCAGTCCCTCGACCAGCACCAAGAACTCGTCACCTCCCATGCGACAAATCGTATCACTCTCGCGCAGACGGGTTGCCAGCCGCGCACTGACGGCTAGCAGTAGCTTGTCTCCCACGCTGTGACCCAGCGTGTCGTTGATCCCTTTGAAGTGATCGAGGTCCAGCAACATAACGGCCAGTCCGAGTCGAGCTCGGCGGGAGCGAGCGATGGCCAGGTCCAGACGGTCGTTGAACAGCCTTCGGTTGGGCAGGCCGGTGAGCTGATCGTGGTAGGCCAGTTGTCTGATGGTCTCTTCGTCCGCTCTCCGTCGGGTGACGTCTTGGATGCTACCTTCATTATACAGAATGCGTCCCTCCGCGTCCCTCACGGCGATCACGTTGTCTTCGACCCAGATGGCTCTGCCATCTCGCCTTCGGAGCTGGAGCTCGTACTGAAAAACCACTCCTTCCCGGTCCAGTATGGCCTGCTGCGCGGAGCGGGCTGCCGGGTCCGCGTAAAGGTCTGTCGCGTTGATCGCCAGCAGCGACTCACGATCCGGGTAGCCTAGCATCTCCACCAGGGCAGGATTGGCGTCGATGATGTCGCCTTCCAAGGTGGACCTATAGAGCCCTAGAGGCACGTTGTTGAACAGGCTGCGGTATCGTGCTTCGCTCTGGACCAGCGCTTCCTCGATGAGACGACGCTCGAGCCAGTAGGAGATCGTCTCGGCGATGGCATCTATCAGGTCCTGCTCCTCCGGCAGGAGGAAGGGCAAGGGTTCAGAGTAGTAGACTGACAGGCGCCCACTCTCTTGACCGGAGACGAGGACCGTGGCATGAAGACCGTGGCTCAGGTGCTCTGCATGTTCGCTGGAGCAGAAACGACGGGCGTCCAGCTCCAGGACAGCTACAGCGACGTCGGGGAACTGCATTCCCAGAGCAAGATTCTGTACCGCTCGAGTGCAGAATTGCTCGAGGGGCAATCGGTCCTGCGTATCCCGGGTGACCGCGTAGAGACTGGTCAGTTCCCTGACGCGCTCACGGAGGGCAACTTCGGCCTTCTCGCGTTCGGAGAGCTCGCGGTGCGCGGCGTCGTAGAGACGCGTGTTCTCCAAGGCAATCGCTATCTGACTGGCGAAGGCGGTGAACGCTGGCACATCGGCATCCGTCAGGCCAGTGCCCGCTACAGTGAGCAGACCATGTGGCTCGCCGGACAGGGTCAGGGGAGCGTAGATTGCCTGCTTCAGCCCCAGCACCTGCGCCAAGCGATGCGCAAGGGGGCGTGCGACCGGAGGCAGGGCCTCCCCTAGATGCTCCGCCGCAGGCTCGGTGAAGATGGTCTCACCTGCGCTGAGGATGCTCTCAAAAAAGCCGCCAGCTACCACAGGGAAGCGGTAGCCTTGGGCGGACAAGCCGACCGTCTTCTCAGCAGCTTGCATCAGCGTCGATTCGAAGGTGAGATAGGAAAGGGAGAGGTATGCGCCGTCCTCGGTCAGGGTGAAAATGGTGGCGTGGTGGCCGATTCGCTCCACTTCGGCCAACACCCTGCGGTAGACGTCCCTCGGTGTGCGGGCGCGTTGCACAGCCTGGGCAGCCTGGCTGAGGGCCAATAGCAGCCGATACGCTCGAGAGGCTTCTTCCTCAGGGGCGGCGGCGGTCCGATCAGTCACTCCTCGTATCCCCCTCGGTCGCTCCCCACGGTCGGCGTCTTCTTCGAGTGAGGTCGTTTGGACAGTGGGTAGCTGTGGCCCAGCGTCGCGTCCTGTGTCGCGTTCGTGACTGTGGGTCCGTGGCGGTTCTTCTTCGCATCTGTCGATGGTCCCTAGACATCTTGGAATCTGTAGCCTCGCTCGGTGAATAGCTTCAAACATGCCTCGACCACGTCAGTGTCGTAGAGGATGCCTTTGTTCCATGAGATGTCCTGAAGTGCCTTGGCCACACCCAGGCCATCGCGGTAGGATCGGCCGAGGGACATGGCCTCGACGACGTCAGCTACCGCCAGAATCCTAGACTCTAACAGAATGTCATCTCCGGATAGGCCTTGAGGGTAGCCCGATCCATCAAGTCTCTCGTGATGCTGTAGTACGATCTCAGGTCTCGGTGGAGGGAAGGCCATTTTCACCAGGAGGTCAGAGCCGAGCTGAGCGTGGGCCCTGACCTTTTCTAGCTCGTCCTCCGATAACCTCCCCGGTTTGGTGAGGATGTCAGTGTGCACGTGGATCTTGCCCAGGTCGTGGAGCATGCCGGCTTGGCGGAGCGCCGTGGTCCGCTCGCTCGATAGTCGCAGCTCTTCGGCTATGCCGCAGGCTAGCCTGGTGACCCTTCGTTGGTGGCCAGCACTGAACGGATCACGTGCTTCGATGACATGGGCGATCTCCTGGACGGCCTCCTGCATGGCAGACAGCCGTTCCTCGTTCCTGTGGTGGAGTTCTAGGTTCTCCAGCAGGCGGTCGACTTCTCGCTCGACGTTGAGTTCGCCAAGGAATCCATCGGGGGAGATGTAGTTGTGATTGTGATAGACACGATGGCCCCTGGCCACGAGCTGGTGGGTGGTCAGAGCGCCCTTGATGATCTGGGGATCGAACCTGGCTTGGTGGTACTGGCACAGGGCGAGACAAGGGTAGCGGGGGAAGAAATCGCGATTCAGCTTGGCTTCGTATTCGAGTACCTTCTCCGAACCGGGACGGCCTGGCAGTGCCCACGTCATCTCGTCGGTGATGCGAAGCGCCGTGTAGCCTTCTGCCATGGCCTTCTCAGCCTCGGCGATGAGGACGGCGATGACACGGTTCGGCTCAAAGGATAGACTGCTGGTGTAGCTCTCGTTCTCATAGAACACAAGCTGGCCAGAAGCTCGCAGGGCGGTCACATTCAGTCCCGATTTGAGGAGTCGACTGCGCACATCGTCGGCACGGTGCGCCTCCAAGATGTAGAGACACTTTTCCCCACGACGTACCGCCAACTCGAGAAACGGGGCTATCACTTCAGTGGACCACTCTTCCTTGGCTTCCTGGATGAGGCATGCGTGATCATGAGGCTTCAGCCTTTCAAGGTTCGTGAGAAGTCTGCTTCCTGGCACCGTTGGTCCTTCCATCGCACGGGTATCGTCGAGGCGCTCAGTCGTCCCTCGGTTCGTCCGTTGCGCTCTTCAGTTCGTATCCATTCTCTGTGAGTAGCTTCACTATCGTATCGACAACGTCAGGGTGATAGAGCACGCCCCTGTGGGCCACGATCTCCTCCAGGGCTTTCTCCAACGGGTGCGCCGGCCGATACGGGCGATGGGAGACCATGGCTTCGACGACGTCTGCTGCAGCGAGAATTCTGGCCTCCAGACAGATCTCCTCTCCGGCGAGCGCGCGAGGATACCCTGACCCATTCAATCGCTCGTGGTGCTGAAGCACGATCTCAGCAACAGGCCACGGGAAGTCCACGGTCTTCAGCACGTCGAAGCCCACCTGTGGGTGGGTCCGGACCATCATCATTTCGATCTCAGAGAGCTGGCTGGGTTTGCTGAGGATCTCGGCGGGAACGTAGATCTTGCCGACATCGTGGACCATGCCGGCGATGTGGATCGCGCTCGTTTGATCTGACGGGAGGCCCATCTCCCTGGCGACGGCGGCTGCCAGGTCGGACACACGACGTTGGTGGCCGGCCGTATAGGGGTCTCTCTTCTCGACCGCCGCTGCCAGGGCGTCGACAGTCCCCAACATGGTCTTTCGCACTACCTCGTAGCTCTCCCGGAGTTCCCTCTCGGCCTGTTTCTGGTCTGTGACATCCACGAAGACGGCCTGGACCGCGGGTTCTCTGCCGTACTCGATACGACTGGCATGGAGTTCCACCCAACGGACCTCACCGTCCTGGCGAATCGCGCGGAATTGATAGTGGGGAGGGGCAGGTAGCCCCTGCAAACGCTGTGCATAGCGTTGGAAGAAGGTGTCTTGGTCTTCCGGATGGATCAGGCTGGGGGTCTTCTCGGCAGACAGGGAGAGCAGTTCGTCGACTGTGTATCCCAAGATCTCGGCCACGGCTCTGTTCGCAAAGACGAGTCGAGGAGGGATGCCTTGGGCAACCACCATACCCTGGAGTGACTGCTCGAGGAGGACCCGGTACTTCTGTTCCGATTCTAGTAACTCGGACTCGGCTCGTTTGCGGTCTGTGACGTCTTCCAGGATCACCGAGAGGCCGGCGATGCGCCCGGCTTCTCTGACCGCAGAATGGTGGGCGATGAAGGTTATCTGCCTTCCTTCCTTGTTCACCATGGTCCACTCGTGTTGATCGAGGTCTCCTCCGGTGATGATGCTCTTGAAGCCACGCAGCACAGCAGGCACATCAAGGCGAAGGCCAGGAAGCAGTTCCACTAAGTTCTTGCCGATGAGGTCTTGCCGTTCGAACCCCGACAATTCGAGCGCTTTGGGGTTGACTTCCTGTATAGTGCCTTTCAAATCTATCAGCGCGATTCCTTCGCTGGCGCCTTCCACGACCAGACGATACTTCTCCTCTGATTCTCGCAGGGCCTTCTCCGCACCAGCTTTCTCGCATGCCCGGCGGATGGTGAGGAGGAACTGCCGGAGGTTGTAAGGCTTCTGCACGTAGCTGTAGGCGCCGACATTTACGGCCTCTATCGCGGACTCCTGCGAGGCGTATCCGGTCAGGAGTATACATTCGGTGCCAGGCGAGGCGTCTCGGATCTGCCGCACCACTTCCAGGCCAGAGGCGTTCTCGAGCTTGAGGTCTATGATGGCTACGCTGGGCGTCTCCTTCTCGGCAATGTGGACAGCGGTTTGCGGTGTAGCCACTGCCGTCGTGTCATAGCCGCTCTCCTCTAGCACGTCGGCGAACGTCTTCCTGAACTGGGGATCGTCATCAACTATCAGTACCTTGGGGGACTCATCTGACATCTGCTATTCTTCCTATTCTATCGGTCCCTCTCTCGCCAAGTCTGGGGCAATCTCAGCGGCAGAGGGACAGCGTTCTGGGCGCACCGGCGCTGGCGTATGAACTTGCCGTTCCTGGGTCATTCTATCTCATCCGTGTGGCGTTGGAAATTGTCTCGGCCCTTCTCTTTTGCACGGTACATGGCGGAGTCTGCCTTCTTTACCAGATCATCCCCGTCCTCGCCGTCGTCGGGGTAGATGGCGAAACCAGCGCTCGTGGTGACATGGAGCACGTGTCTGCCAAGGACGAAAGGCTTTCTGATCACTTGTAGGATTCTTTCCGCCGCGTTGTGCGCATGTCCCGGTTCCGCCATCTCGGAGAGCAACAGCAGGAACTCATCGCCTCCCATCCGACATATGGTGTCGCTTTCGCGCGTAACAGAGATCAATCGATCGCCAACCGCTTTCAGAAGCTGGTCCCCCACTGAGTGGCCCAGGGTGTCGTTGACTCCCTTGAAGTGATCCAGGTCGAGCAAGATGACCGCGACTCTTTGTTTGTTTCGACGTGCGTGGGCCAGAGCGACACCGAGGCGATCGTTGAACAGCGTGCGGTTGGGTAGGCCGGTCAACGTGTCGTGGTATGCGAGGCGCCTGACAGCCTCTTCGGCACGTATGCGCTCCGCAAGCTGTCGCTGGGTAGATTCGTGTAGCCGAGCGTTATCGATGGAGACGGCCGCGAAGTCGCCCAGGGCGGAAAGCAGGTAGCGATCGTGGTCCGAGAAAGGCGTAGCGGAGTCTGCCCTGGAAGCGCACAGCGCACCCATGGCCTTGTCACGCACCTTCAAAGGCACGGCCAGTACCAGCCACGACTGCTCCTGGCCCTGCGATTCAGTAACTCGGAGAATCGTGGCCCGACCAGTGGTCACGACCTGTCTCACGAGGGAGTCGTCTGTGCCCTGGCGTGGGACGCGCGCTCTGGGGTCATCAGACGTCTGGACAGCCCCGAGTAGAAGCTTACCGGTCTCTTCATCCAGAAGAAACAGTGACGTCTGCACGGCGTCGATGAGGTACGTGGCCGCTTCCACGACTCGGATCAGCAGCGTGTCTAGATCCAGGACCGAGGCTACCGCCTTGCTGATGCCATAGAGTATGCTTAGTTCTTTCAGCCTCTGCTCCAGTTGACGGTTGACCAACTCGACGCGTTCGGCCAACAGCTTCTTCTCTTTGCGGAGGCGCGCCTCCGTAAGTGACTTGTCTACCGCCTGCATGATCTCAGCGACCTTGAAGGGCTTGGGGAAGTAGTCCCTTACGCCAAGACGGAAAGCGTGTGCTGCGATGTTCTCTGATCCATGGGCAGTGATCAGGATGGCTGGAATCTCCAGACCCTCCTTCTTCAGGGTCTCGAGAACTTGAAAACCGTCCATCTTCGGCATCTGTAGGTCTAGTAGGATGAGGTCTGGGTGATCCGTCAGCGCCAACCGCACCGCTTCGGCGCCGTCGGTCGCGCACACTGTTGTGTAGCCGCTGGGAAGCAGGAGCGAGTCTCTGAGGAATTCGACATTCCTCATATCGTCATCTACGATTAGGATCCTTTCTCCCGCCATTTCCATGCCCCAAAGTACTGGATGCCCCTTCCGTTAAGCGGGCATCGATTCCGATCGCTACGTGATCCAAGCCACGGCTTCTGTTAACGCTCCGTCGGCCATGAAATGGTGCGGCTGCACCGAGAAGGCGTATCTCCACTGAGTTTCGCGTCTGTCCGTCATGGCTTGACGATGGCATATACAGTCGGTGTTTCTCACCGGAGGATCCTCAGCCTCGCCATCGCCCGAGTGGATGGCAGTTTCCTCCCCGGTGGTGATACACCATACCTGTGACGTCCCTCTCGATCTCATGGCCGGCCAGCTCTCGTGGTCTCTTTCAGAGTTCCGTCTGGGTTGTGGGGAGCACTACAGTGAACGCGCTTCTGCCTCTTACAACGCTCTGCACGCTGCTACCTCCCTGATTGGCCTCCAGGAGACTTCTGCACAGCGAGAGACCCAGCCCTATACCGTGCAGCTTGGTGGTGTACAATGGCTCGAAGATCTTCGGCATGTCTTGTGGTGCGATGCCCTGGCCCGTGTCAGACACGGAGAGCAGCACCTTATCGTGATCACACGATGCGTCGATAGAGAGTGTTCCTCCCTCTGGCATGGCCTCGAAGGCGTCGGCCAGGAGATTGGCAGAGCCAGCCCCAGTTGCTGCGACAGCGCGCTCACAGCGCGCTGAACTTCTTGCTGAGTTGCTTCCTTTTCGAGACGGGCGAGACCGTCCAGAAGTACGAAATGCGATGTCAGGTACAGCACGATCGTTAGACCGACAATGGCTAGACCTATGAGGGTCAGAGTTTGCTTGCGCAGCGTCATTCAGTCTTCCTCCAGCGGTTCGGCGCGGCAACATTGCGGACGTAGCGGGGGCTCCGCTGCAAGCGTCTGCTGGGCCAAGGAGCCCTCTCCTCTGGCAGCTTGTCTGCTGCTGCCTGGTCACTGCAAACACCTCTACCGTAGCCAGGTGTCCGAACATCATGCTCTCATCCCTGAGTTACGCCTATCTGGACGCGCTGATCCAGGAGGAGCCCTACTCGTTCAGCAAGCGCATCGAGGTCTGCGGAGACGATGGTCGGTGCCTCGACGTCGGTATGTGCCATCTCGGGTGCCTGGAAGGCGAGCACCTTGAGATCCTCTGCGTGTCCATTGAGTCGCCGGCACAGACTTTCCGCGTCGACTCCTCTGGTCTGTGTATTCACCAGGACGAGCTCTGGCTTGAACTGGGCCAGTTTGATGCCCACCCGCAGTTCGTCTGGTGCGGTGGTGAACTCACACGAGGGGAAGGCTCGAGCTAGGACACCCGTCAGTTCGTCACCATCGTCCACGACCAGCACCCTACCCTCGCGCTCTTCGAGTCGGGATCTGGTGCGCTCCAGGTACTCGTTCAGCATCTCCAGACTGTAACGTCTATGGCCGCCGGGAGTGCGGAACGGCATCAAGAGGCTCTCCTTCTCGATTCTGCCCAGCGTGAAGAGACTGACATGGAGGTACTCTGCTGCTTCCCTGGCTGTAAGAAGACCCATAGCCTCATCCCCCCCTGAGAAACGATGTGAAACGGTGTGAAAAACGCATAATCCAGTTTACGGGCTTGCCTAATGCTTGTCAATAGGAAAATCGTACCCCTGGTCGCCAAGTAGCTGCCGCCACCGGTCGCGCGTATGCGGGGGTGGAGGCCGGAGCAGAGAGGCGGCAGGGCAGTTCCGCATTAATGCTCACAGGTGCGGGGAGGCTCTCGGCACGCGTGGCGTCAAGATAGGAATATTGTCGCAGTGAAAGCATTCTCTCAAGTGATGATGTTACCTGGGATTGCCTTGTCTTCATACTGGTGATATAATCGGCACGACAAGTGATGGTCCGGTGTCTTTGGATTCTGTCCCCTCGGCAGTGCTTGGGTGTGTAGTCGTGACAAGGATGCTCGCGGAACGGGCTCTAGGAGGAGAAACGATGGGTAGGAATGGACGAC
>DAOUEW010000390.1:0-3328 GCA_034430275.1 Anaerolineae bacterium
CACCCTAGACGCCACGATTGTACACGCGTTCTGCCCTATGGGTCCAGACAGAGGCGCAGCTCTTGCCGTTCCGTGATTGCGTCGGGCACATCCCTGCCTTCTTGGTCCATCAGTACCAGGAGGGCCCTGCGGTGCAGCAGAGTGACCTCGACCTTCGCCTCTCCATCGTGAGTAGGATGAGGGTTGCTGCCAACACGCGGAAAGGCCACCGTGTGAGGCACGATGGCCTTCTTACGATCCGAGAACCATCAATGACTGAGGGTCCGACTGGCGTTCGTGGAGGTGCGCTTCTGGACCTTCAGTCAGGCATTCTTCCTTCCGCTCGCGGAGCTAGCGCTTTCGAAAGCGCAGACTGGCGTATCCGCCGAGACCGATCAGCCCGCTGCCCAGGAGCAGCAGTGTGCCGGGCTCAGGCACGAACTCTTCGACCGCCTCCACCACTGTGCAGGGCGGGAGCTCGACCTTGCCGAAGCAGGGCACGCACCAGTCGCAACTGGGGCCTATGTCGCCGTACTCCTCGCAGCAAACGACGAACTCAAACATGTCCTCGATCTGCTGCTCAAGGTCGTCCGTGGGGTCAACCATCCCCCTGCCACCAGGCCACAGGCCCACCAGGAGATCCTCGGGAAGCGGCTGGCTGATACCCTCTGCCAGAGCTCGGAAGTCCTCTACTCCCTCCAGTTCTGCGGGGGCGAGCAGGTCGGGGCCTATGCTCAGCGCCCCAAACCAGGCCCGGAAGCTGCCTTCCGGAATTGGGCTCAGTGGCGATGTGGAGAGATTGATCGCCACCTCGTGGACCCACATCAGGCTATCCAGGCCCTCGCCACCCTCGTAGTAGGCGGCGAAGGCGTGTTTTACACCATTCAGCTCCGGGGCGCTGGGGGACATACCCTCGTAGTCCACCATCAGCCCATCGAAACAATCCTCAGGACCTTCCTGGTCGCCTCCGATCCTGCCGATGTAGAAGGCGAGGCTCTCGAGGCGGACCCAATCCTGCTGCGCGCTCACATCGTCGAAGTCGAAGTCCTCACCGCCCACAAAACAGAGCCAGCCTTCGCCGGAGTTCCTGTTCGGGTTCTTGGTGTTCCACGCCCACGCCGGCTGTTGGTCCTCGAAGCCCATGCAGAAGAGCGAATAGAGGTCCGCCTCTTGGGCAAGCCTGAGGTCTCTCTCCTGCCAGTATTCCGTCAGCAGAAGGTACAGCTTGCCTTCGTCCTGCATCATGGCGAGGTCGACACCGTACGGATGGGCTTGCTGGCTCCCAACGGGAAGCATCTCGAAGTCTATGGTTATGTCCTCCCAGTGGGCATACTCCTCCCACAAGGGCTCGATCTTGCCGTTGATCACCGGGGATGCAGAGGTGCAGGGTAAGGTCTTCACTGGGCGATCCGCCTGGGCTGCGGCCAGGGTTGGAGCGCAGGCGAGGACCAGCAGACCTGCTACGACTAGAATCTTGGCTACTCTGTCCATCATTTCGAATCCTCCTTGACGGTTTCTGCAGCGATGAATGATGCACAACAATGATCATCCGTAGGCACAAAGCACCGATGGCTATCGCCTCCTTCGCCCCACGTGAGGAGATCCCGGCTGTGGACGAGTCAGCCTGTGCCTACCGTTTCACGCTATTCTAAGTTGATTCTGACGTCTTTGTCAAGCCACACGTGTAGATGTTGACTAACTGGAAAGGAATTCTCTAGGAGAGGACCGTCTAGCCTATGCCCATGGCAGTGACCAGTAGCCCCAAGGTCGGGAGAATGAGCATAACCACGAAGATCACGCCCATCACCCAGTTCAGCCATCTCTTCTCTGGATGATTGACCCAGTAGAAGAGGATCACGGAAAGCAACAACGCCTGAGGTACGATTTCCAGCCAACCCGTGACCTGCTGCGAGATGGGAATCACGGTGTAAATCAAACCTTCGACCGATCCAGGGGTTGGCCCGAAGGCTGAGAGAATCCCCAGAGCCACCAGCAGCCACCACATGATCAACCAACCGTTCCTTTTTCCGAACAGGGTTTCTCGCAGGGGATAGAAGGCCAGTGCGAAGATCAGACCGCGGATAGGTTGAAAGAGCGACCCTGCGATGAGTAGTGGATCGTCTAGCTGTCTTATCCAACAAGCCATCCACGGCCTGGCGTACACCTCCGCGTAACCCAGCAAGGTGGACGCAAGCAGACCCATCAGCCAGTACGTGACGTTGTGGACGACGATTGTCTTCAGGATCAGAGCCACAATGCCCGGCTTTCCAGTGTTCATGCCGAACCTCCTGTCTTTGTTGTTGGCGATGTCCCAAATGCTCTCTCAGTTTGTCATGTGCGAGTGGAAGAGCTACACGTGTGTCCTCCGCTCGTGCTATAGTGCCTCGACCAGGTGCGAGTCCTACCCCTCCAGGAGCTCGATCTCCTCCAATCGGACGGTGTTGGATCCGTTGAGGCCGGTATCGCCTCCGTAGGCGTCGACGACCACGCCTCTCACTCTTACGTGGTAGCTATCCAGGTTTCGTTGCCACCCGCGTATCTCTCCCCCCGCGTTGTGCCAGACCACGACGTCGCCGAACTGGAACTTGTCTGGAAGCTCCTTGACGTGGTTGGGACCGGTCCCGATGGGGATGAGGAGATGGATCTGACAGGCGTCGATCCAACCGCTATCGCCGGACTGGTATGGGATGCCACGGAGGGTGAAAGGCATCACGTTGTTTCGGATGTTGGAGTAGGACTTGACGTAAAGGTAGGCATCGAGCTCGACGGTGCTGCCCACGGCCAGGTTGGCGACCAGTACGCCCTCCTCCTCTGGTGACGGCTGGCAGAACTCAGCCCAGTCTTCCGCCTCCACCTCCGGTGCCGCAGGTGGAACTGGCGTGGGCGTGGGCGGTGCTGCTTCTGTCGGCGTTGGTGGCAGAGCTTCTGTCGGCGTTGGCTGGGGGGTCGGTGTTGGCGCAGGCTCGACGGTGCGAACCTCTTGAGGTGGCACGGTCGGAGCAGCCTCCTCTGCTGCTTCCTGGCCACACGCGGTGAGCATCATCAGCAGGACTAGACAGAGTATCAGAGCACCTTTGGGCGTCATGGTCATCGAAGTCCTCCCTCTGTTCAAGCCGACGGCTTTGCTGGCTCAAGGTCAGGCGCACAAGCCTCCACGGGGGAAACCGCCCAGAGAGGGGTCACCCCCGGGCAGCGCCAAAGCGGGTCCTTGTGCCTCATACCTCCTCTCTCCGGCAGAATCTGCGTGCCGTCTTCTCAGAGGTGCGTCCTCGGTCTATACTGAAGAGCCTCGGCCAGGTGCGCAGTCTCGATGCCCTCCGAGCCGGCCAGGTCGGCGATGGTCCGGCCC
>DAOUEW010000391.1:0-25696 GCA_034430275.1 Anaerolineae bacterium
TGCCTTTGCCGAATACGTCAGGGTGCCCGCGCGTATCGTGGAGACCAACGTGCATGAGATCCCTGTACACCTGGACTACCAGGAGGCTGCATTGTTGGAGCCTCTAGTTTGCGTGGTGCTGGGTAATGAGGCGGCCTGCATCTCCGCAGGCGATACGGTCGTCATCGCTGGAGGAGGTGGCCCGATTGGATTGATGCATCTCCAGCTCGCCAGGCACAACGGTGCGGCTAGCTTGGTGGTGGTCGACCTCAAAGACTCCAGGTTGGATCTGGCTCGCCGGTTGGGCGCAACCTGTGTGATCAACCCCACGCGAGAGGACCCCGTGGCCATCGTCAATGAGCTGACCGAAGGCCGGGGTGCGGACGTGGTGATCGAGACCGCAGGGTCGCCCGAGGTCTGGCGGTTGTCCGTGGACCTGGTGCGCAAGGGAGGTACAGTCGTCTGGTTTGGAGGGTGCCCTGCGGGCAGTGAGGTGTCGCTGGACACGGGCAGGTTGCACTACGGGGAATTGACCGTCAAGGGGGTGTTCCATCACACACCCCAGACCGTGGCCAAGGCGTTGGATCTGCTGAGCGATGGAGTGATCGATTCCTCAGCGCTGATCAATCGGCGGGCACCTCTGGAAGACACTCAGAAGGCCCTGGAGATGGTGATGACGGGCGAGGCCATCAAAGTGGCTATCTACCCCGATTAAGCGACAGGAGCAGGATGTGAGAGTCGCCAGGTACTACAGCCGCCACGACATCCGCCTGGAGCAGATGGAGGTGCCAGAGATCGGCCCCGGGGAGTTGCTGGTCCAGGTGAAGGCCTGCGGTCTGTGCGGCAGTGACCTGATGGAGTGGTATGCGGACAGCAAGGCCCCCACGGTGTTAGGGCACGAACCGGTGGGCTTCGTATCGCGAGTGGGTAGTGGTGTGGAAGAGTTCAACCTGGGCGATCGAGTCTTCGTACACCATCACGTCCCATGCTTCGTGTGCCACTACTGCCGGAGGGGCAGCTACTCCTGCTGTGTGACCTTCAAAGAAAAGGGCATCTACCCTGGCGGTTTCGCTGAGTACATCCGTGTGGCACCGATCAACGTGCAGCGGGACGTCCTCAATCTGCCCGAGGGACTGGGTTTCGAGGAGGCGACGCTGATCGAACCGGTAGCCTGTGCGATCAGGGGTATGAAACGCACGGGCATTCAGCCAGGCGACACGGTCCTCGTCATCGGCGTGGGTGTCAGCGGGTTGCTCTTCATCCAGTTATGCAGACTGTGGGGTGCAAGCCAGGTTTTCGGCGCAGACCTGGTGGAGTACCGTCTTCAGAGAGCGCTCGAAGCTGGGGTGGAAGCCGCCATCAACCCCGCAGACCAGGATCTGGAGTCCACCGTGCGGAGCTTGACTGATGGGGTGGGACCAGATCTGGTCATCGTGACCGCGGGAAGCAAGCGGGTCATGGAAGAGGCGATGGGGCTGGCCGCCAAGGGCGGCACGGTCCTGTTCTATGCGCCACTCCCGCCAGGCGACACGGTCTCCGTGGACGTCCACGAGCTGCTCTTCTTCGAGAAGACCCTGGTCTCCACCTACTCGTGCGGTCCGGACGATACCCGCGTTGCCCTGGAGTTCATCAGCAGTCATCGTGTGCAGACCAGTGGCTTGGTCACGCATCGTTACGGTCTTGACGAGGTCGGGGAGGCGGTGAGGTTGGCGGGGGAGGCTGGTGAGTCCTTGAAAGTAGTGATCGTCCCGTGATCTGCTTCCACCGTCTGTTTGTCGTTTGTCATCTGCACGTCACCTCGCCGGCGTGCGGCCTTCAGCAACAGGAATCCAGCAGCGCATGAGTGGTTCAAAGCTGCGAAAGAGGCTGGAGCTCAATCTGGGGCTGATCGTCCTCCTCAGTGTGTTCGCCATCGCCCCTCTGATCTATCCGGGCTTCTTCCAGACGCATTCCGGGTTCGCGCCTGTCTTCAACCTCTATGACCTGGAGCGCACGCTGTGGCGCAGTTGGTCGTGGGTTCCCCAGGTGACTCAACCCTGGAACATGCTCGCAGGGGAGGGCCGCCTTCCCTACCTGCTGGCCGAGGCGCTACGCTGGCTGGGTATGGGAGGGGAAGAGGCGATCATGGGCACTTACATGCTGGGTTTCCTGGCCTCGGGCTTGGGCATGTACATTCTGGGCAAGAGACTCAGCGGCCCCGCAGGGGGACTGTTGGCCGCGCTCGTGTACGTTTATCTGCCCTTCCACCTGGCCACGGTCTACGTACGGGGAGCATTCGCCGAGGCCTGGGCCTTCGCTCTTTATCCTTTCGTTCTCTTGTGCTGGGCGGAGTACTTGGAGCGCCGCAATCTGTTATGGGCCGGAGCCGCGGTCCTCGCCTTTACGGCCCTGGCTTCGACGCATCTGGGTCTGGCGATCCTGTATGCATTCTTCCTGATCGCTTTCGTGCTGGTGCTTGGCCCTTCTCGCCGCGCGAAAAAGGAAGCTCTGCTGCTCCTAGTGGTCTCCCTGGTGGCAGGGGTCCTTGTGAATCTGCCCGCAGCTCTGGTGGAGGGTCTCCCGGTGGGAGGCGACGCCGAGTTCGCTGAACACTTCGTCTACCCATTCCAGCTCCTGTCGGAGAGCTGGGGATATGGGGCCAGCGTACCGGGATGGGACGATGGGTTGCCCCTGCAACTTGGTCTGGCTTCGACAGGCCTGACAATGGTGGCGGGGCTTCTGGCTCTGGGCCAGAGGGGCGCGTCTCGTGACCCGAGACGGAGAGCAGGATTCTTCGTAGCGGCCGCGCTGGTGATGGCGCTGCTGGTGATGTATCCAGCGTCAGGCTTGTGGCGCATCAGTCGTCTGTCCTGGACCCTGGACTATCCCTGGCAACTGCTGGGCTTGGTCGGCTTCGCCACGTCGCTGGCATCGGGAGCGGCGGTGCTCCTGGCACCGACACTCAGGCGACTGCCGTGGCTCTCGGTGCTGATCATCCTGGTGGTGCTGGCGAGCTACGGCTATCTCAGCCCTCGGTTCACCGAGCTACGTGTGGGTGGGTCGCCCGTTGGAATCTTTGGCGACCAGGTCGTTCTGCTTTCCTATCAGCGAGAGGGTCCCCTGCGCCACGGTGCCACCGTTCGCCTGACCATGGACTGGCAGGGCCTTCGTCAGATGACCAATGACTACACCGTGTTCGTGCACGTCGTGGATGAGGAGGGAACCATCTGGGCACAGCGTGACGGCGTGCCGGTGGACGGCGGGAGGCCCACCAGTTCCTGGGAGTTGGGCGAGATAGTGCGGGATGAGTACGAGATAATGATACCCGTCGACGGACCGCGGGAAGGCTACAGCGTTCAGGCTGGCCTGTATGACGGGGAGACCGGTGTGAGACTGCCAGTATCTGGCGGGGCGACCGCAGTCACCCTGGAGTAGTGGAAGAGGTATCAGGTCACACGAGAATGGCCCGCACTGTGTTCACGAAGCTGCGAAACTGGGACACATACCTGGTTCTGGTCGTGCTCCTCACGGTCTTCGTCATCGGGCCCCTGTTCCAGCCTGGGTTCTTCTGGGGTGCTCACGATGCACGCCACAGCGTCTACTTCCTGTACGAGTTCGATCGCTCCATCCAGGAGGGTATTCTCTACCCTCGGTGGTCGCCGGACATCACCTTCGGATATGGGTATCCTCTGTTCAACATCTACAGTCCTCTGGCCTTTTACCTGGGCGAGGCGTTTCATCTGCTCGGATTGGATCTCCTGTGGTCGATCAAGATGGTGTTCGCGGTCAGCTTCGTGCTGTCCGGGGTGTCCATGTATCTGTTCGTACGCCGCATCATGGGGCGTTCGGCGGGTCTGATCGCCGGTCTGGTGTACGTGTACGTCCCCTATCACATCTGCGACGTCTACGTACGGGGCGCGTTTGCCGAATCTGTGGCTCTGGTCTTCTTTCCCCTCGTCCTGTGGTCCTTCTTCGAGACGGTGGAGAACCCTCGCCCGGTAGCACTAATCGGGGCAGCTCTCTCCTACTGCGGGCTCGTCCTATCCCACAATGGGCTTCTCCTTCTGTTCTCGCCCTTTGTGGGCATCTACCTGGTCTTCCTGGTGTTGTCCAGATCCTGGCGGGACATCCGTCAAGGCGTTGATCCTGGCAGGCCGAGGTGGATGGCCCTGGTCGGTGCCGTGGCCAGGCGGGCCTGCATGCCCCTGGCCGGGCTACTTCTCGGCTTGGGACTGAGCGCCCTCTTCTGGCTGCCCATGGCGGTGGAGTTCAAGTACGTCAGGCTCGATCAGTGGCTCGGCGGCTACTACGACTACAGAGATGACTTCGTCTACTTCTTCCAGTTCTTTTCGCCCTTCTGGGGTTATGGCCTGAGCGAGCCAGGTCCCAGCGACGAGCTTCCGTTCCAGATAGGGGCCGTGCCGGTCGTTCTGTCCATGCTGTCGCTGGCCACGCTGTCACGGATCAGAGACGAGACCTGCAAGCGGATGCTACTCTTCTTCCAGGCCGCGCTGGTGATCATCATCTTCCTGATGCTCTCCGTCTCCAGCACGGTCTGGGCCTTGCTGCCCATAGTGATCTTCGCCCAGTTCCCGTGGCGATTGTTGGCGCTGGTGATGCCTTGTGTCGCTTTCCTCGCTGGCTCTGTCGTCAGCGCTGCTGCATCCTCTGGGGAGAGAACACGGACGGGTGCGACCTGGGGGCTGGTGCTACTCGTCATCTTGGCCAGCTACGCCTATCTGACGCCGCAGATCATCGAGCCAGCAGAGGGTCCCGTGTCGCTGGAAGGGATGATGCGCTTCATGCAGAGCAGCAACCAGATGACAGGCTCCATGGCCTGGACCCACGAGGTACCGACGTGGTCGTCATTCGCCGAGTACGTGGTGACGGAAGGAGAGGCGCCGGACGTTCGGGTGGACTTGGAGTCGTTGCCCAAGCCACGGAGGCGGTTGGCGGTCGACCTCCAAGACAGCACGACGATCTCTCAACTGCTGTGGGTCCACGCAGAGGAGCAAGGGCGCATCATCTTCAACATCTTCTATTATCCGGGTTGGCGAGCCTACGTCCTCGACGAGCCAGGGGGACCTGTACAGAGGGAGCTGGAGGTGATGCCGCACGGCAGTCTGGGACGATGCTCGGTGTGGGTTCCGGAGGGGGAGTATTACCTGCTGCTGCGCTTCGAGGACACGCCTGTGAGAACGGTGGGGCAGGTGCTATCCGTGCTGAGCCTCCTGGTGGTGTTTGCCGTGCTGGGCGGGGCTCGATACCGTAGCAGAAGGAGCGCAGCGGAGGACGTGCCGTCTACATGAAACGAGGGACTAGGGCGGTGCTTGGGGGCAAGGCGGTCCGGTGGATCGTGCGTCTGATGAGCGGAAGGGCAGCGCTGGTGCTGGCGATTAGCGTTTTCGCCTGGGCGCCTCTGATCGGTCCCCCGTACTTCCTGAACGCGCACGACGCGCCTCATTCTCTCTTCTTCTTCAACCAGTTCGATCAGGCCATCAGAGATGGGGTGCTCTATCCGCGCTGGGGGGTCGACTTCGCCCTAGGGTATGGGTATCCGCTGTTCAACATCTACTCCAGTCTGGCCTTCTACGTGGCCGAGGTCTTCCACTTGCTCGGGGCGAGCTTGACCGGCGCGGTCAAGCTTACCTACGTCCTGGGGTTCTTGCTCTCGGGGCTGACTATGTATGCCTTCGGGAAGCGGGTGCTGAATCCTCAGGCGGGCGTGGTGGCGGCTGTCATCTACATGTTCGTCCCTTACCGTCTCCTGGACATCTACGTGAGATGCGCGTTTGCGGAGTTCTGTGCTTACAGTTTTCTACCGCTGATCCTGTTGCTGTTCTACGAGCTTGTCGAACGGCGCTCCGCACGCAGTCTCGTGCTCGCCGCGCTGGCCTACGCGGCGCTCTTCCTCACCCATGCGGCCACAGCGTTCGTGTTCACCCTCTTGTTGGCACCGTACGTGGCCTTTCTCCTCGCAGCCAAGGTACGGAGCGGTTGGGGGACTATGCTCCGATCGGCCCCGCTCGCTGTGGGGGCTGCGCTCTACGCATTAGCCCTGGCTGCCGTCTTCCTCCTGCCGATGATTGTGGAGAAGGGGTACATTGTCGAGAGCCAGTGGACTCAGGGGAGCTTCGGGTACGAGACGCATTTCGTCTATCCGTCCCAACTGCTCTCGCCGTACTGGGGCTATGGCTACGCTGGCGAAGGTCTCCAGGATGAGATGTCCTTGCAGTTGGGCCTGGCGGCGACGACACTGACCGTGGTGGGTGTCCTGTGGACGTTACGCAAGCAAGCGTCGGGGAGGGGTCAGACGGCATTCTTCCTGTGTGTCTCGATCGTCATCATCTTGGCCATGATGCCTGCGGCGAATCCAGTGTGGGAGCTTCTTCCCCTGGCCGCCTTCGTACAGTTTCCATGGCGCCTGCTGGGCCTGGCTGCGCTGACGATGTCCTTCCTCGGTGGTGGAGCCGTGTTTGCTTTGCTGGAGGAGGGCGCCAGGGCCGCTGAGCGTTTCGATCCGCACGTGGCTGTCTTGGTGCTCGTCATCGTTCTCGCCAGCTATGGCTATGCATCACCGCAGTACACCCCACCATCGGCGCGTTCAGAACAGCCGGTGGCGATCATCGACTTCGAGTCCTTCTACCCCCCGGACAGGGTGGGGATGACCGTCTGGGCCGCGGAGCAGCCCCAGGACACCCCTCTGGTGAGCCAGTATCTGGCAGGCGAGACCTTGATCAAGGCGACCGCGCTCTCTGGGGAGGCCACCGTCGAGATGCTCAGGCACGGGGCGGCCTCCGAGGAGGTGCAGGTCAGCTCTGCGGACGTTACGGAGCTGCAGTTCTATACCTACTACTTCCCTGGGTGGCGGGGCTACGTCGATGGGGAAGAGGTGGGCATATACCCCTCGGGACCCTATGGCTTGATCGGCCTCCAGGTGCCGCCGGGCGACCATCGGGTGTCTATCCTGTTCGGCGACACACCCGTGCGTACCCTTGGCACCTGGGTTTCCGTGGTCAGCCTGCTCGTGGCGGCGGGAATCCTCAGCTGGGGCCGGATTGGGCGCAGAACTTGACGTAATCTTCTCTGGCTCCGAGGGCCGTTGACATAAGCCCCTCTCTACGTGAGAGAAGCAGCCGTGAGGGAAGGGGCGAGGGGCGTGGGGTCGATTGGTGAGGACTACAGGATCTCTATCTCGTAATCGGCCACGTCGGCGTCGAAGCGGCTGTTGGAGATGCTCTGGACCACGCGCTCGAGGAGGCCGTGGGCATAGCTAGCGTCTTTGGAGACGCAGGCCATGCCGAGGACCGCCGACTGCCATACGCCGTGGGCGTCTACCTCAGCGATGGAGACGTTGAACTGGTTGCGGACTCTGGCGGTGATGGACTTGATCACGCGGCGCTTGGCCTTCAAAGACTGGCTCTCGGGGATGTGGAGGGTGAGGGTGCACACTCCGATGACCAATGTCTACTCCATCTGAAAGAGCGCTCTGGGAAGCTCTGGGTGCCTCTGGCGGGGTCTGGGGAGGCAGAACAGAGTCCGAGAGCCTTGGAACTTGACGCTGCCGGAGCCAGTGCTCCTGCTAGCTGACCGTATCGGGCACCGCTAGGTGAACCTGACCCTGAAGAGACCTTTCAGATCGCCCCAGGCCGTCTGCACGATGTTGACTCGACTGTCTGGGTCGTCCACCCAGGCCACGGGTACCTCGTATACGCGATAACCCTTTTGCTCAGCCCTCAGCAGCAGCTCGGAGTCGAAGAACCAGCCCTGGTCTTTGACCATGGGAACGAGGTCGGCGACTGCCTTCCGCGTGAGGGCCTTGAAGCCGCACTGAGCGTCGGAGAAACGATTCCTGAACATCAACTTGATGAGCAGATTGTAGCAGCGGGAGATGATCTCCCGCTTGGGTTGCCGCTCGACGCTGGCGCCCTTCTTCAATCGGGAGCCTATGGCGACGTCGTGTCCCTCTTTGACCAGGCCATCGATTAGCGGCCGGAAGGCGTCGAGGCTGGTGGACAGGTCTACGTCCATGTAGCTGGCGATGTCGGCCTCGCTCTCTAGCCAGGCGCGCCTCAGAGCCCGACCGCGTCCCTTCTGGTCCAAGTACAGGTACGCGACATCGGGATACTGAGCCGAAAGCCTCTCGGCTATCTCCCGAGTCCTATCTACCGACGCATTGTCTGCGATGACGATGCGCCACTGGTACGGGAAGGTCTCGCGGAGAAAACCCCGCAGGGTGTTGACGCTGCGTTCCAGGTCACTCTCCTCGTTGTAGACGGGAATCACCACGTCAACCGTTACTTCACTCCGGTTCTCAGACACACTGCTCCTCACCTGATGCTGTGCGGGCTATTGTATCACAGGAGCCGATGTTGCGCACCCGTCGGTGTTGCAGGCTCAATGTCCTTTCTGTATAATGCCTGTGGTGAGGGCTGATCGCTGCACGCGTGCAGCATGAGGAGACAGAGTGTTCGGACGAGGCAAGAACATAGAGGCGGGCCTGACTCGTACGCGCCGTTCGTTCTTTGGGCGGATCGGCGAGATCTTCTCCCAGCCAGAGCTCAGCGACGAGGTCTGGGAAGAGTTGGAGGAGCTGCTGATCCAGGCGGATGTGGGGGTGGCCACAACGGTGGACCTGGTCCAGGGTGTGCGAGACGCGTCGGAGAGCCCGGGATGGAGCAGCGCCAGCCAGGTTGAGGAGGCTCTGAGACAGAGGCTGCGAGCCATCCTTGGTGTCCCTTCCGGACCCAGGCTGACCCGGGACGGCTTGTGGATCACTCTCGTCGTGGGAGTCAACGGCTCTGGAAAGACAACGAGCATAGCGAAGCTGGCTCGCTACCACCAACAACAGGGACGAAAAGTGCTACTAGCTGCGGCGGATACGTTCCGTGCCGCGGCATCTGACCAGCTCAAGGTGTGGGGTCAGAGGTTGGGCGTTGACGTCGTAGCCCACCAGCCCGGGGCAGATCCTGCCGCGGTGGTCTTCGATGCGGTGCAGGCAGGCCAGGCCCGCGGGGTCGACACCCTCATCGTGGACACGGCGGGGCGGCTGCACACGCAGTACAACCTCATGCAGGAGCTGAGCAAGATCCACCGTGTGATCAAGAAGCAGAAAGCCGAAGCGCCCCAGGAGACTTTGCTGGTACTCGATGCTACGACTGGGCAGAACGCCTTATCTCAGGCCAGGTACTTCCAGGAAGCGGTGGACGTCGATGGTATCTTCTTGGCGAAGCTCGACGGGACCGCCAAAGGAGGCATCGTTTTCGCTATCGCCACCGAACTCGGCATACCTATCCGCTACGTTGGCACTGGGGAAGAGTTGGACGACGTGGCCGAGTTCGATCCGGAGCGGTTCGTGAGGGGCCTTTTCGAGAACTCGACCCATCAGGGTAAACAAACCTAGCGTCGTGGAGGTGTTTGCGTGGAGAACCTTGTGGATGAGCTGGACCATCTTGAACGCCGAATAGAGAAGATCAAGGAGGGTCTTTGACCTCCCTGGCAAGGATGAAGAGGTACACCAGCTAGAGAAGAAACTGATGCAGCCTGATCTGTGGTCGGATCAGATGGAGGCGCAGGCGTATACCAAGAGGCTGTCTCTAATACAGGAGGAACTTGGAGAGTGGAATGGGCTGGGGCGTCGAGCTGGTGAGCTACGGGAGCTCCTTGACCTGGCCACAGAAGAGGAAGATGAGTCCCTGGCAGCGGAGCTCGAAGCCGAGGTAGCCACGCTGGCGAACGACCTGGACCGCTCGGAGTTCCGCCTCCTGTTCCAGGGAGAGTACGACGCGGAGAGTGCGCTCCTGGCCATTCACGCCGGGGCCGGCGGTACGGACTCCCAGGAGTGGGTGGAGAGGCTCCTTCGCATGTACTTGATGTGGGCCGAGAGTCGCGGCTTCAAAGCGCGGATGATCGATAGCTCGCTTGGGGAAGAGGCGGGATTCAAGAGTGTGACAGTGGACGTGACTGGCAAGTACGTCTATGGCTACCTGAAGGCTGAGCGGGGCGTGCACAGGTTGGTACGGCTCTCGCCCTTCGATGCTGCCCACCGCCGCCACACGTCCTTTGCCCTGGTGGAAGTCCTGCCCTCGATCGAGAATGAAACAGAGGTAGAGATAGACGCCAACGACTTGAGGATCGATACTTTCCGTTCCAGCAGCGCCGGCGGCCAGCACGTCAACAAGACTGACTCGGCCGTCCGCATCACACACGTTCCCACGGGGATTGTGGCCACCTGTCAGAACGAACGATCTCAGGCACAGAACCGCGCCACAGCCATGAAGGTGCTCAGAGCGCGCCTGCTGGAGCGTGAGCTGCGGGAGAGGGAGGAGGAGCAGGCGCGGCTCAAGGGCGAGCACGTATCCGCGGAGTGGGGCAACCAGATTCGCTCCTACGTCTTGCATCCGTACACGATGGTCAAGGATCACCGTACCGACCTTGAGCGGGGCAACGTGGAGGCTGTGCTAAACGGTGATCTGGATGATTTCATCGAGGCCTACCTGAGATCGACGATAGACGAGATCGAGATCGCCAAGTAGCAGTGGCATGCCTTTTGTCTGCCGAGAGCCCTTCCCGCCGAGGAAGGGCTTACTCGTCGCGAGACTGGGTTTGCCGCCGCAGTGATTATGATCCGACGGCGAATCCGTTGGTGACGGTGACGGCGAGGACGAGCGTCAGGGCGGTGCTTCTGGTCGCGCCCGGCGTGGTGGGGGCGGTCTGAGAACGGCGAACGTGTGCAGACGCTAATCAGAGTGGAGGGTTCTTGCGTGAGACGCGGTGTGCTGAGGCTCGCCGGCCTGGCGGCACTGGTAGGGGTACTGGCGGTGTGTGGTTGCTCGAGCTGGTGGAACTTCGAAAACGATACTGTGCGCCGTGCTGTGATCAGCCATGAGCTCGACGAGCAAGGCGTTGCCGTGGACGATCTTGTCGTGCGGCTCTCTCCGAGCGAGTTCAGGGCCGACTTTGACCGCGGCAGCAGGATGGTGTGGCTGGTGAGCAACGCCCTGGAGAGGCCCTATCGGGAGGGCGAGTACTTCAGGCAGCGCGACCCTCAGCGCTCCTACCTGTTCATACAGGATGTGCACTACGACAGTAAGCACAGCCAGGCTATGGTACGAGTTGAACTGTACGACGGGAGTGGTGAGCCTGCCACTAAGGATCTGACTCTGTACAGGAAGGACACCACGTGGGAGGTCGCCTCGGAGGCCACGGTCGAATAGGGACATCGTGCCCGGCGAGGCAATCTGAGACCCTGCGGTGCTGGGGCTGACGCACGTCGATGGGTGCGGTGGCGCTGAAGCTTGGGACGAGCCTCTGCAAGGCCCGATCGGGCCTGCTGTGGGCGCTGTACGCCCACGGGCACTCGATCGGTAAGTATCAGAGGAGGGTCAAAGCCCATGTCAACCTTGCTTCTGAGAAACGCGACTGTCGTGGTCACGATGGATGAGAGCCGACGGGAGATTGCGGACGGCGCCGTGTTCATCAGGGATAACGTGGTGGAGGCCGTGGGACTGAGCGCCGACCTGCCTTCAGAAGCCGACAGGGTGATCGAGGCTGACGGCAAGCTGGTGCTGCCTGGGTTGGTGAACACACATCACCACCTCTACCAGACTCTGACCAGATGTCTGCCCGAGACTCAAGATGCTCCCTTGTTCTCGTGGCTCCAGACGCTCTACCCGATCTGGGCGAAGCTGACGCCCGAGGCGGTGTACGTCAGCGCTTTGGTGGGGCTGGCCGAACTGGCGCTGACCGGCTGCACGACGACGGTAGATCAACTGTACCTGTTTCCCAATGGCGTCACCCTGGAGGACGAGGTCCGTGCAGCGCAAGAGCTAGGTATGCGATTTCACCCCTGCAGGGGCAGCATGTCACTGGGCGAGTCCGAAGGCGGCCTGCCGCCCGATGGGGTGGTACAAGACGAGGATACCATCCTGGCCGATTCTCGGCGGGTGATAGAGGAGTTGCACGACCCGGGGCCGCTCTCGATGTGCCGGGTCATGCTGGCGCCTTGCTCTCCGTTCTCCGTGACGGCGGAGTTGTTGCGAAGCACAAGGGACCTGGCCAGACAGTATGGTGTGCATTGTCACACTCACGTGGCCGAGACGCTGGATGAGGAAGCTTTCTGTCTGGAGAGGTACGGGCGGCGTCCGGTGGAGTACCTGGCGGACCTGGGATGGGTGGGCGATGACGTGTCCTACGCCCACGGAGTGTTTCTCACGGACGACGAGATGCGGCTGTTCGCCGAGACGGGCACCGGTGTCGCTCACTGTCCAACGTCGAACATGCGTCTGGGTTCGGGTATCGCGCCGGTGGGCCGGATGCTGGAGCTCGGGGTCAAGGTTGGGCTGGCCGTGGACGGCAGCGCGAGCAACGACTCGTCGCACATGCTGAACGAAGCGCGCATGGCTTTGCTTCTGCAGCGTGTCAAGTACGGGGCTACGGCGCTGAGTGCCCGCAAGGTCCTCGAGGTGGCAACCATAGGGGGCGCCTCTCTGCTGGGGCGTGAGGACATCGGTGCTCTGGCGCCGGGCAAGGCAGCCGATCTGATCGCCATCGACGTGGAAAGGGTGGAATACGCGGGGGCCGGTGACCTGGTGGCGGCGGTGGTCTTCTGCGGGCCAGTCGAGGTGGACCTCAACATCGTCAACGGCCAGATAATCGTGGAGAAGGGTGAACTGATGGGAGTCGAGCTACCACGCATCCTGCACGAGCAGAAACAGCTCTCCTCCGCGCTGAGGCAGTAGTTGCCCGGTGCTCTGGCGAGGTATCACGGCTGCCCTTCGCGGTAGAAAGTGATATCCTCCTCGGCCGCTCTTTCCTCTGCGAAGATCTCCAGGGAACTGACGCGGTGCAGTGGGAAGATCACCGCCGTGCTGCCCTCCCGCAAGTATTGAATCGGCTTCCCGTCCTCGCGATGTGGATCGAAGATCGTGATGCTCGTATCTCCGGGCTCGGGCATTCGCTCCAGGTCTGCAATGATGGGGTCTTCGTTCACTAGATGCACTATCGCCCTGTGGGTCATAATGCTCTCCTCGTGTCAGTAGCTGATCTTGGCTATCAGGACGGTGATGTTATCCTCGCCTCCGCGGTCGTTGGCCCGATCTACGAGCCGGTTGGCTGCTTCCTGGGAAGAAACTGACGTACCTACCACGTCGACGATTTCCTGCTCTGTGACTTCGTTCCACAGTCCATCAGTGCAAAGGATCAGATAGCTGCCCTTGGCCAGGCGCTGCAGGTAGGTGTCGCTTTGCAGTTCCGCACCTTGTCCCACGGCGCGGTACAGGTAGTTCCGCTGAGGATGGCTATGAGCCTCGTCGGCCGAGATCTGGCCTAGCTGCACTAGTCTGTTAACGATCGAGTGATCCTGTGTGATCTGATGGAGTTCGCCTCGATCCAGGTAGTATGCCCTGCTATCGCCGACGTGGGCCAGGTAGGCGCTATGCCCCACGATCAGTGCGGATGTCAGAGTCGTTCCCGTGTCCGCCTCGATCTGGGAGACGGCCTCGTTGGCGGAACTGATCGCCTCGCCCAGGATGTCATGGACTGGGCGGCTAGTGGCTTCCGCTGGCCTGCTGGCCAGCATGGGCAGAAGAACTTCGCGCACGATGACCCCGCTGGCAACCCTGACGGCAATGGAGCTGGCCTCCTCGCCTCGCGCGTGACCACCCATCCCGTCTGCCACCATGAGGAGTGCCAGGGGGACTGGCTGAGCGCTTGTGCCGGCCAGAGCCTGGAGCGTGAAGAACGCGTCCTCGTTAGTCTCTCGGGCGTTACCGATGTCGCTGGCCTGTCCTACGTCGAGGGGACTCGCCCTCACCTCTGTTATTGGGGTCTCCGCCTCTCGCGTAACACGGTGTTGGTTCTTGCTCGGCGAGCGACGGAACAGTCTGTTCATCAGACCCATCGTGCGTGTCCTGATACCATGCTGGCGATGTCAGTCACCAGCCTCTATGGAGACAGCATACATCGTATGGTCGGTAGATCCCACGTACACGATGCCGTTGCCGACGACGGCAGACCCCGTGATCGGGCCGCCGGTGCCGAATCGCCAGAGCATCTCGCCTGTCTTGGCATCGAGGCAGTACAGGTTACCATCGGCGGACCCCACATAGGTGGCCCCATCGGAACTCGCGGGCGACGACACCACGGGACCCTTCGTGCTGTACTTCCAGATGAGGTTTCCCTTGTCGGCATCCACAGCGTAGATGTTGTGGTCGTTCGAGCCAAAATAGACTACCTTGCCGACGACCATCGGTGAGGAGATCACCTGTCCCTTGGTGCGATGTCGCCACACCGGCCAGCCGTTGGCGAGATCCAGGGCGTACAGGGAGGAATCGCGCGAGCCAACGTACACCATGTCGCCGGCGATGGTTGGGGTCGACTGGAGCGCCCGACCTGTCTGGTATTTCCACCGCGATTCGCCACTCTGCACATCGAGGGCGTGGACACTGCCGTCCTCCGACCCAAATACGATAAACTCTCCGCTGATGGCCGGAGACGAGCGTACCGGCGCCCCGGCGTCGAAACGCCATAGCTCCTGGCCGGATTTGGCGCTAATAGCGTATACGTTGTGGTCATCCGAGCCGAAGAAGATGTGGTCGTACTCTTGCTTGGGAGAAGAGCGGATCTTCCCGTCGGTGGGGCAGGTCCAGACGATGCGACCCGTTCTGGTAAAGACGGCGTAGAGGATCTGGTCCTCGGAGCCGAAGAAGACGGTCTCGTTCCACACACAAGGAGAGGACACGACTCCCCCCTCGGTCGAATACCTCCAGCGCTCGGTTCCGGTGTCCGCCTCCAGACAGTACAGGCTCTTGTCATAGGACCCCAGGTATAGAGCATTCTCAGAGATGGCCGGGGTGCACCGAATCTCGTCCTCGCAACTGAATGACCACAAGGGATTCCTCTCATCATGAAGAGTCAGTGGCTGGGAGAAGGTTGTGCTGAGCATCCCGGAGGTTGGTCTGAGGACTCTGAGCAGATCCTTCTTCAGCTCCTCGGTCGAGGCGTAGCGATCTTCGATCTCGTAGGTCAGAGTTCGGCCAATGACTGCCTCCAACTCGGGGGTGACGGTGGGGTTGAAGCCTCGGATGGGATGGTCGTGGAAGGTGAAGGGAGGCTCCTTGCGCGGGTCGCGCTTGGTCAACAGGTGATGAAGGGTGGCACCCAATGCATACAGGTCGCCCCTCGGTTCGGCTATACCTCGATACTGTTCCGGGGGCGAATAGCCCTCGGTGCCGATCATCGTGCCCCGCTTGCCAGCCTGGAAAACCTTCGCGATCCCGAAGTCTATGAGCACGATGTGCCCATCCTGTCGGAGCATGATGTTGGAGGGTTTCATATCCCGGAAGACGATAGGACTGGGCTTGTGGTTGTGGAGATAGAACAGTACATCGCACGCCTGCACGGCCCAGTCCACAACCTTCTCCTGGGGCAGGGGGTAGTCTATCTCGGCCAACAGGGACTCGAGATCCGTCCCTTCGATGAACTCTATGACCAGGTACACTCGACGCTCCTGGTGGAAGTAGTCGAATACCTTGGGTATGGCCGGATGGCTCAAGCTGGCCAGGATGTTCGCTTCCCGTTCAAAGGTCTCCAGACTGATTCTGCTCGTTACGCTGTCCCTGATCGTGCTGATCATCTCCTTCACCGCGACAAGCTTTTCCACGCTTGGGAAGCGGATGTCACGTGCGAGATAGACAGCACCCATTCCTCCCTTACTCAGGAACTTTCGAATCTCATACCTGTTCTGAAGCCTCTCTCCGGGCGACAAGAAATCCTCTTCCGTACGGCGGTGGACCTCGGCCTCTGGAGCTACGGCGCTCCCGTCGCTGTCTGGAGCGGGCTTGGAGACGGGTTGTTCACCGCCAGGAAGCGCCTGATCCGGCGCGGAGGCCAGCGGCTCCTCAGCGGAGCTGTCAGCGTCGCTGTCCGGTTCTCGGGCAGCCTTGAGTCTCTCCAGCAAACCCTTTCTTTCATCCGAAGCTGACATGGTCCATCGCACCCCGAGCAGACTGGAAACGGTCGCGGCGGTTTGTGCTGATTCGATTATACCACCGGAGGTTGGCGGTGGCAATCACTCTCGGCGCGCCGCGGCTTCAGGGGATCGGTCTTCCTGCCGAGGACGGTGCAGCTCGCGGCGCTGGCGGGCGAAACGCCGACGGGATGAGTGGGAGGCCATCTTTGGACGCACCTCAGGCGTCCCGAAGTGCCGCTCGAGATGCTTCTGCACAGAGGAAGCCCGACCCATGGGGGCCGGGCTCCGGCGCTGTGGCTGGGGGAGGAGGATTCGAACCCCCGCTTACTGATCCAGAGTCAGCTGTCCTACCACTAGACGATCCCCCAGCGACAACGGCATTGTATCACGACTTCTCGGAGACTACAAGATCGGCGAGCAGATCCTCGGCCGTGTGGAGACGGGCCAAGGTCCGCTCTCTGCCCAGGATGCTCAGAGTGCCGAAGAGGGGAGGGGCTACTGTCTTGCCGGTCACCGCCACCCGGATGATGCCAAAGAGCTGCCCGGCCTTCACTCCTAACTCATCGACCAGGGCGCGCAGCACATCCTCCAATGCGGACTCGTCGAAGGAAGGCACCTCCTCCAGGACTTGCAGTGCTCTCCTCAGGGCGTCCAGCGAATCCGAGCTGCCCATCTTCTTGCCCACCAGGAGCTGGGGCTCGTAGACGATCTCATCGGTGAAGAAGAAATCCACCAACTCCACGGCGTCGGAGAGGAGCTTGACTCGCTCCTGAATCAAGGGTACGAGACGGCGAACGGTATCCTGGTCGGCCTCGAGACCGGCGCTCGCCAGAAATGGCAGTAACCTTCTTGCGAGATCGTCCCCCGCCAGTCCACGGATGTAGACGCCGTTCATCCAGTCCAGCTTGTCCTTGGAGAAGATAGCGGGAGATGGGGTGACCTTCTCCAGAGTGAAGCGCTCGATGATCTCGTCGCGCGACATGAGCTCTGTCTTGTCGTCGTAGGCCCATCCCAGCAAGGCGAGGAAGTTGAACATGGCCTCGGGAAGATAGCCAGACTCGCGGTACTCAGCAACTGCGGTCGCCCCGTGTCGCTTGGACAACCTGGTGCCGTCTTCGCCGAGGATCATCGACACGTGCGCAAACTGTGGCAAGGCGTAGCCGAGGGCCTCGTAGATTCTGATCTGGCGAGGCGTGTTGGCAAGGTGATCTTCGGCTCTGATGACGTGGCTGATCCGCATCAGCATGTCGTCCACCACGACCGCGAAATTGTAGGTCGGGGTACCATCGGCCTTCACTATCACCAGATCGTCCAGTTGATCGTTGGCGAAGTGTACATCACCCCGGATGAGATCGTGGACTACTGTCTCGCCTTCCATGGGCATGGCAAAGCGGACAACGGGCTTCTTGCCTTCGGCTTCGAGTGCTGCACGTTCCCCGGATGAGAGGTGGCGACAACGCCGATCGTAGCCGGGAGGCCTGCCTTCCGCCATAGCTGCTTGCCTGCGGCTCTTCAGCTCTTCCTGCGTACAGTAGCAGTGGTACGCCTTGCCCGTCGTCAGGAGCTGTTCCATGGCAGCCTGGTAGAAAGGAATACGCTGCATCTGAAAATAGGGCTCGTATTCACCGCCCACCCCAGGCCCTTCGTCCCAGTCGAGGCCTAGCCAGTGTAGGGAGGAGAGGATTCCCCCGGTGGATTCCTCGGTGGAGCGGATCTTGTCGGTGTCCTCGATGCGCAGGACGAATACGCCTCCCTGGTTCCGAGCGAACAGCCAGTTGAAGAGAGCTGTGCGAGCTCCCCCCACGTGCAGGTGCCCTGTAGGGCTGGGCGCGAAACGAACGCGCACTGACTGGCTGTCCTCTGTCATGTCTGATCCTCTGTTGTCACGAGTGTGGCTGCCTTGTTCCACACACCGGCGGCCCCTGCGATCCGAAACGGCTGGCAATAACTGGGTCTGACGGTCGAAATGGGGTCACGGTGAGAAGGAGAGGGCTACTGAAACTCCAACCTCTTGTGACGGATGATGATGTTCTGCACCACGCCCTCACCGATCAGCAAGGCGATGAGGGCGCTGCCCCCATAACTGATGAAGGGCAGTGGCACCCCCGACGCGGGCAAGAGACCGATGTTCATTCCTACGTTGGCGAAAACCTGGAACGCTACCACTGTGGCGATGCCGCATGCTATAAGCTGCCCGAAGGTGTCTCGGGCCATCTCTGCCACTCTTAGAACGCGCCAGATCACGATCAGGAAGAGCAGCAGCATGAGGACAATGCCCACGAATCCCAGTTCCTCTCCCAGGACCGAGAAGATGTAGTCCGTGTGTCTGACCCGGAGGAAGTGGAGCTGACTTTGACTACCGCGAGCGAACCCCTGACCCAGAAACCCCCCTGATCCCACAGCAATGCGCGCCTGATTGATGTTGTATCCCGCACCCAACGGGTCGCGCGCAGGGTCGAAGAAGACGAAAATTCGTTCTCGCATGTACCCGTGCAGCGAGAGCCAGACCAGGGGTGAAGCGACCGCGCCGCCCAGAAGCATGATGCCCACGTGTCGGAGTCGCGCTCCCGCCATGATCACCATGACGAACCAGCACACTCCCAGCACGATCGCCGTGCCCAGGTCAGGCTGGATGTAGATGAATAGCATGGGGATCGCGACGTAGCCCAGCGACAGGAGGAAGTACCGCCACCGCTTCAGGTCTTCCTGCCTGTCGGCCAGCAACTTGGCTAGCACGATGATCAGGAGCACTTTCGCCAATTCCGAAGGTTGGAGATCGAACACACCTAGGTCTATCCACCTTTGGGCCCCGAAGGAAATGCGGCCGATGGCGTATACTAGGATCAGTGACAGTATGGTCAGGGCATAGATGAGGTGGTTCACATTGGCGAAGATGCTATAGTCGGTGAAGGCGACCAGCAGCATCAGACAAACGCCCACAGCGGCGTATATGATCTGGCGGGCGAAGAAGGTCTCCCACCAGTCCTGGGTGTAACTGGCCGAAGCCAGCGTGGCGCTGTAAATCAGTGCAATGCCCAAGCCCATCAGCAAGAGAGTCGCTGCCAAGAGCACGAAGTCGAAGTGCTGCCAAGCTCTCCCTTTCATCTACGACTGAAGTCTCCTTCCCAGGCCTCGGACCGGGATGTCCGCCACTATCCTGTGGCGCCCGGTGCCTTGGGAGATGGTGAGCTGGGCGTTCTCCTCGTCGACCTCGACATACTTGGAGATGGCGAGGATGATATCGTTCTTCATGATCTGCATGAGGCCTGGGGAGAGAGGCTGGCGATCATGGACGATCACCAGTTGGAGTCTCTTCTTGGCGATGTCCTTGCTGGCTGGCTCCCGGGTGAGAAGCTTGTTCAAGAAGCCCACAGTTGCACCTTCCTCCAGCGCATCGTGTTTGGCGCCTCTATCATCTTCCTACCAGTCGTCTCATGCGTCCCAGGAGACCCGGCTCCGCGGCGATAGCCATGAATGGCACCTCTTGACCGAGGATTCGTTGGGCGATGTTGCGGAAAACCTGCGCCGCTCCAGATTGGCCGTCCAAGGCGATGGGGATGCCCTTGTTTGCAGCTACGATGGTGTTCTCATCCTCTGGAACGATGCCCAGCAGGTCAATGGCCAGGATCTCTATCACGTCCTCGGTAGCCAGCATGTCGCCACGCTTGACCATGTCGGGCTTGATCCGGTTGATCACCAGGGTCGGGGGGCCTTTCTCGGCGGCTTCGATCAATCCTACGATACGGTCGGCGTCCCGTACGGCGGCAACCTCAGGTGTGGTCATGATGATCGCTTCGTCGGCCCCTGCGATGGCGTTCTGGAACCCCCTCTCGATCCCCGCTGGGGAATCGATGAGCACGAAGTCGCATTCACTCCGCAGGTCATCGCACAGGGAAGCCATCTGGTCGGGAGATACCGCTGTCTTGTCGCGCGTCTGGGCGGCAGCCAGGAGGTGCAGCTCAGGCAGGCGCTTGTCCCTGATCAGAGCTTGCTGGAGTCGGCAGTTGCCCTCGACGACGTCGACGACGTCATACACAATCCGGTTCTCCAGACCCATGATCACATCCAGATTCCTGAGTCCGATGTCGGCATCGAGAACGATCACGCGTTGCCCCTCTAATGCCAGACCCACTCCGAGATTGGCTACTCCAGTTGTCTTGCCGACTCCGCCCTTACCCGAGGTAATGGTGATCACACGTGCAGACATGCGTCTCCCTCTATGGCCTGTTCGTGCTCCATGGTTCTACGATTATCCCGCCACCCTGCACACGGGCTGTCTCTGGCACCCCAGGATCGCGAGGTTCCCCCTCGGGCGACCTGGCGATGTGGTTTCCTATTCGTAGCTGTGTTGGCGCGAGCACCATCGCACAGACAAGGCAACTGTCGTCCCCGACTGCTCCTGCGTGCACCGTACCCCTCAGCTTGCCCCAGATGACGACGTCGCCGCCTGCCACGACTTGTCCTCCGGGATTGACGTCGCCCAGGATGGTAACGTCGCCTGGATGCTGAACCGTCTGCCCCGAGCGGACCGTACGTTTGAGAAACAGTGCTTCCTCGAATTCTCCGCCATGGTGAGGCTTGGCTTCCAGGGGCCACGAGTCATCCGATTGGCGGGCGACAGGGATGTCGAGAGCCGTGGCTGCTTCCGCGGTCTTCTTGGCGCTCGTCACCAGCCCGCTCATCTGCATTTGGTTGGCAGAGAGGAGTTCCTGCACCTGTCTCAACTCTTCCGTCCCCAGTTCTCTTGTGCCGACCCTGACCATGGCGTGCGCTCCATGGAAGAACGCAGCCTTGCGCCGAAGGTCGTCGTCCAGTCGGTCCACAAGATCGGGCCACGAACCTTCGCCAATGGCTACTACGAGGCCTTCCTTTGTGCCTTTGATGGAAATCCCGTCAGCGGTTCGAGTGCCCACCTTCTGTGACATGATGGGTGTGCGCTGTCCTACAGTTCGTCAGCCATTGGCAGGCCGAAATAGTATGCCAGGATCTCGGCCGCCATGGGCACGGACACCAGGCTGCCCTCGCCACCGCCCTCGACGAAGACGACGAGGGCGATTTCGGGATCGTCGTAAGGGGCGAACGCGGTGAACCACGCGTGCGTCGGGAGGTTGCCTTCCCAGTCGCGCTGCCCTGGGAACTCGGCCGTCCCAGTCTTGCCGGCCACGGCTACTCCACCGAGGTTTGCCGCCATGGCCGTGCCGTGCGTCACCGCTGCTCGCATCCCCTCTCCGACCATGGCCAGGTTCTCGTTCGAGACGGGTACCCTTCGGACAAGGTGCGGAGTGAACGCACTGACGACGTTGCCGTCGGCGTCCCTGATCTCGCGGACTACCTGTGGTCTGTAGAGATCTCCTCCGTTCGCTACGGCCGCCGTTGCGTTCAGGATCTGGAGAGGGGTGGTCAGTATGAACCCCTGTCCGATGGCTGCATTGTAGGTGTCCCCGGTGACCCACGTCTCACCGTACGTCAAGCGCTTCCAGGTCTCGTCAGGGACCAGCCCCGCGGTCTCGCCGGGCAGGTCCACGCCTGTCTGCTCGCCGAGCCCGAAGTAGAGAGCGTACTGCGCCAGAGCAGCCTGGCCAATCCCGTCAAACTCGCCATAGCCCCCGCCAAGTACTCCGAAGTAGATGTCGCATGACTGTGCGATCG
Organism: Anaerolineae bacterium; assembly: GCA_034430275.1. Taxonomy (GTDB): domain Bacteria; phylum Chloroflexota; class Anaerolineae; order UBA7937; family B3-Chlor; genus JAUVXJ01. The sequence continues at coordinate 21,578 of DAOUEW010000391.1, forward strand.
CCTCCACCATGCTGATAGAGTGGTGGCCGGTTTTCAACCAGCAGTTGAAGGCCTGGGCCAATTCCGGGTCGTCTGGTGCGAAACGATGCGGGATCCAGATTGTGCCTGGGCAGAAGACAGTCGAACTGCGACTAACGGTGCCCTGCTCCAAGCCGGCAGCCGCCGTGACGACCTTGAACGTGGATCCAGGGGGATACTGGCCGCTGATGGCGTGGTTGACGAGAGGATGGCGTGGGTCATCACTCAGCAGGGCGTAGTCTTCCTCGGCGATGCCGCCGATGAAGAGATTGGGATCGTAAGAGGGCAAGGAGACCATGGCCAGGATCTCGCCGTTGCGAGGGTCCATGGCCACTGCGACACCTGACTCGGAACCGGCATCTCTGATCCCCTGTTCCAGTATCTCGGTGATGGCTGCTTGCAGATCGGCGTCGAGAGTAAGGACAACGTTGTTGCCTGGCATAGGGTCGAGCTGAGTACCGATGGTCTGTATCTCACGACCCGTGACATCTACCTCGACGTGACTCTGCCCTTTCTGACCTCGCAGTTCGTCCTCGTAGGTCAACTCCACACCGGTCAGTCCCACCATGTCATTTGCGTCGTAGTCGGAATCCCCGTCGCCGACATAGCTCTCGAGTTCCTGCTCAGGTATGTGGCCAACGTACCCGGTGATGTGGGCGAAAAGGGTGCCCGAGATGTACTCCCTTAGTGGCTCGATCTCGACGACGACGCCTGGCAGTTGGAGACGTTGTTCTTCGATGATGAACGCCGTCTCCCGGGCGACGTTGGATTTGACCCTCACCGGAGTGAACGGTGCGTCCCTGCCGGAATCGAGGCGCTCCTTCAACTGCGGTTCCGGCTCGTACTCCTCAGCCCGCGCCAGAGAACTCCGATCTACATCCTCGGTCTCGTACCTGCTTACATCGCTGCTGCTGATGGGGACGTCTAGTAGGGTGGACAGATACTGGAGGACGTGGTCCTCGTCTTCCTCCGGCAAGTCGGCAGGTACGATGGAGACCGCGAAGCTGGGTATGTTCCCGGCCAGAAGGCGGCCCTCTCGGTCGTAGATGACACCCCTGGGAGCGTCGATGGACCTGAGGCGGAAGCGATTGCCGGCCGCCATCTCTGCATACTCATCGCCCTGGACGATCTGTAGTTGCCAGGTCTGGAAGGCTAGCACGGCGAACGCAACGACCACGAAGGCTCGGAAGATGATGACTTTGATGTTGGGTTGCCTTGTTTCCATACGTCACCCCATTATACGTGAGTCGCGAGCCCACTACAAGAGGGGAGCGAGATTGCGCCAGATCTAGTGCTTGGCCAAGGAACGCATACAAGATGTGACGTACCAGGCTCGCTGTTTACATAAGACCTAGGGGACGATCTCTATGAGGTCCAGAATGAGGCTTTCGGACGTGGGGTCGCCAGAGTCATCGAGAAGATACAGGCGCTCCATAGTGCGCAGCAGGTAGACTCCGACCTCGAGTCTGAAGAGGCCCAGAGGCGCCTGTGGATCGGTCCAGACGGTGTGAGGATCGACAACCAGTCCCATCTCTGTCCACTGGGTGGTGGGGTGTGTGCCCCTTGCGGGTTGGATATCTTCCTGTCCCCAGATGCGGTCCTTGTCGTCCAGTATGTGGACAAACACTGTGTAGTCTTCATCCATCGAAGCGAGGGCCTCCCAGGTCAGGGTTAGCTGCAAAGCCTCCCCTCTGCGCACCTGCACGTTGTGTATCTCGTAGTCGATCAGCCGCATCTTGTCCTCGAAGTTGGCCGGCAGATGCTCCGCATCTGGGGGGAACACGGGCGTGGGCTGTATGGTCACGGTGGTCAGCAAGACGTCAGACCGTTCGCTGGCTAGCCAGCCTCGGATCACGGGAAGCACGCGGCCAGCCGAGGAGTCTCGCAGCGCAACTCGCAACTGGAGCAACGCAGAGGTCGTCTCAGGGATGGTGACCGGCAGTGTCTCCAGGAGGGTCTCGCCCCGCGCCCAGCTCGAGGGTGGGTGCTCGCCGGACAACAGAGGCTGCTCGGCCTTCCATACAGAAGTGCCGTCTGCCTCCGTCAGCTTGAGAAGCACATCGTAGTCCGAGGCGTCGTGGCCAATCCTCTGCCAGTACAGGGTGAGGGGGATCTGACGGCCGGGGGCTGCGGTGGTCGGAGAATCGTATCCCAGCAGCAGAATCTCCTCGTCGAAAACGCTCAGCAGATAGTGCTCTGGCGACGGCGACCACGTGGGTGACGAAGCGACTGTGATCTGCGCGATGTCCAGGTAGCCGTCCTCGCCACCCTGGACTCGAAGTGCCTTGTCGCTGAGAGGAATAAAAAGGCCCACCTGCACGCTGTACTCGCCAGGCGGCAGCAGACCGGACAGCTCCACTTCGTGGTAGTCGCTAATGATCTCCCCAGGACGCCACGCGCCCATGGGGTACAGACCATTGACCGGTGACCGGCCTTTGGTCTCTATCCAAACGTGTTCGCTGGGGCCCACGACACGTAGTCGGACGTCGTGGTTTCGGCGGACCCGGTTCGATGGCTGCCAGTAGAGGCTCAAGTGCAGCGTGTCGGCTCGGCCCAGTTCATCCGCGTCCAGACGGTAGCCTTTCAGCCCTACGTTTGGTCCGAAGGAGACGTCCAGCGGGGAAGAGTCCGCGGGTAGCTGGAGGAGGGGATCTGTGCTGACCTGCGCCAGCGGGCCAATGGAGCGCAGGTGATATGTTCTTTCCAGACCGGACACGAAGCGGGCCAGGAGCACCGGGCTACCCTCGCTCAGCAGTCTGTCCACCTCGGCGCGGTAGGTAGTTTCGTCAGAGAAGGCGCCCGTCTCCGTATCTGAACGTATACCTTCAACCCTCTGGAGGTAGTGCAGGGGAGCCATCTTCTCGCTGTCAGCGAGTATGACCGAGCCGGCGGGGAGGTCTTGCTGGAGAGCGTACAGCCCCCAGTCGCGTGACGAGTACGCTTCACTCTTGTCCACGTCGGGCAGGTTCGTCCACAGCAGGGCCAGCGGTAGGAAGCTCGCCAGAGTCAAGGTTGCTGATCTCGCGAGCTGGATGCGTACTGAGGGGAGGGGTCTGCCCCAGCGCGCCAGCAGCGTGTTGGCCACTTCACGCAGTGCCGAGAGACCGATGCCCAGCGCTATGGCGATGACCAGATAGGCGGGGATGAGGAACAAGGAGATGTCTGGGACGTCATAACTGAGCCCGAACGCCACGTAGCCACCAAGAGCCACCAGCAGGATGACGCTCTGTTTCCAGCCAAACCCGTCGCGCTGGCTTCTGGGCTTCCACACGAGCGAGAAGAGGCCTATCGTGGCCAACAGCAAGGCTGGAACGGAGTACTGATCCAGCAAGCTGCGCAGCAGGATGGTCAGGCGCTCCCCATTGTGGAGAACGGCGGACCATTGCAGGGCCGCAGCGAACTGTGTACCCAGAACGAGGTCCGAGAACTGGCGCCAGGTCATGGGCTGTCCGTGTATCTGCCACCAGCGAAGCGGGATGTACAGGTGCACGACGACGATCGGGGCGAGGAAAGTGCAGAAGCCAGCGAGAAGTAGCCTGGGATGCAGCAGGTGCCTCGATCGGTGAAGAATCACGTATGCGGCGATGGCTGGCGCCAGGAGCAGCATAGTGCGATGGTGTGTGAGGCTAAGCCCATAGACGAGACAGGTCAGAATGAGGAGGATGGATTCGCGGTCTGCCCTGGGCCAGCGCACCGGGCGAGAGTCAGTTCCGGTGTGCTTCTGGCTCTCCAGGCGATCTTCGGGGGAGGCCATCTCCCCATGAAAGGAGCGCAACAGAAAGTAGATGATCAAACAGACGAACAGCGCGTTGAGGGCGTAGACCTCTGCTTCCACGGCCTGCGACCAGAACGCATAGCTGAACGCGAAGCACAAGGCGGCAAGCGCGGATGAGGATCGATCAGCCGTGAGTCGGTTGATCGTGAGGTACAACACTAGCACGGTCAGGGATGCGAAGAGCGCTGAGGAGAGGTTGACCCGATAGGCCACATCGCCGAAGGGAAGCAAGGTGAAGAGCTTGCCCAGCATGATATACAAGGGGTATCCGGTGGGATGAGCGATGCCCAGCTCGTACGACAAGACCTGGAACTCGAAGGTGTCGT
>DAOUEW010000392.1:0-3148 GCA_034430275.1 Anaerolineae bacterium
CACCACTCGCACTACCCACTTACTCTGGCCTGCCTCGACCCAGGTGTGACGACCGGGCTCCTGCCCACGGCCCCGGCGCCTGCGTGATCTAGTCTCCCGCGTCTCAGAATGACTCAATGGTCCTCCTAGCCGCCGCAACTCCGCGTGACCCGGGGCGCCTCCTTCCCTACGCAGCACCGCAGCCACCAAAGGCAATCAAACCCTTCTCCGTCCAGGTCCAGGGTATTATAGCATGGCCCTCAGGACGGGCAAAGCACCTCCAGCGTACGGATGCCCGGCACGCAGTATGGAACGCCACGCCCTTGCGCAAGGGCGCGACATACCGAGTAAGCGCTTTGACAGAGAAGCCAGACCCTGGTATAGTGGGTGGAGACCGAGTGGCAACGCTCATGGCACAGTCTCGAACGAGTCAAGGAGGAACCGCGATGAGAAGACTGAGCAACGTACTGCTGTGTGTCGCCCTCTTGGCGCTCCTCGCAGTCCCCGCCACAGCCCTATCCCAAGGCAGTGTTCAATCAGGCTGGGCTTCCTCCCCGCCGAACCTCAATGGCAAGCTCGGCTCCGGCGAGTGGGCCGATGCCACCAGAGTCACGCTCCACACCATGGACTGGTTTGACGGAGCCTCAGTCCTGGGAGGTAGCTTGGGTGACCTGCCGCTGGGTGAGGAAGTCAGCGCCCAGCAGGTCACCGGGTGGGCGCGCTTCATGAACGATGCCCGCTATCTCTACCTGGCTGCTACCCTGGACATCGGCGCCCCGGCCGGAGATCCGGACTACTACAGGACCCAGTTCTACTTCGTCTTCGAGGACGAGCCTGTCGTCGGAGATGGCAAGTGGGCCGCCAACCTCTGCACCGGAAACCCCGACGAGGGGGCTTTCCGCTCGGCCACGGCTTACCACCCTGGGACGGACTTCGACTACGACTACTTCCTGCCGGCTTCAGAGGACGATTGGTGTCGGCCCTACCAGAAGGACCCGCCCGGGTACAAGAGAGCCTTGGACTGGAGTCCGGCCACCTTCGAGCTACGGTTCGATCTCCAAACCTCGGCGCTGGACGTAACACCGGGCGATTGCTTCAATGCCGGTTTGTGGATCATTGATCTAGAGGTCTACATCGGTCGCCAGCCGGTCGAATATGCAGCAGATGGCTGGTGGCCCGCAGGATTGCACGAGTACGACCAGGAGTCAGACTGGCCGTACACCTTTGGGGAGGTCTGCCTCGCTGAGGCACCAGTTGTGGAGGAGGAGGAGTTCGTCCCCGAAGCTGGAACCCTGGCTCTGCTCGGCACCGGTCTGGCCAGTCTTGGCGGCTACGCAACACTGCGGTGGCGCTCCAGGAGGAAGCAATAGCGCCACGGCGCACCGAAAACGTGATGAGAATCCAGGGGCACGGGATAGTCTCCCGTGCCCTTTCTCTTGTCCACCGGAACGAGACACAGCGGGTCCATGCTACGCCGCGCGCGGAACAAGCCGCCCCGTCCCGCAACGTAGGCACCCGCGCCTTGACAGAAGTGGCAGGTTCTGCTATACTGGGTGCAAGCGAAACGATGGCGCTCATGGCACAGTCTCGAATGAGTCAAGGAGGAAGAGCGATGAGAAGACTAAGCAGCGCACTACTGTGTGTCGGCCTCTTGGCCCTCATGGCCATCCCCGCCACGGCCTTTTCCCAGGGAGGTGTCCAGTCGGGCTGGACCGACTCCCCGCCGACCATCAACGGCAAGATTAGTGCTGGGGAATGGTCCGACGCCACAAGAGTAAATCTCTACCCCATCAAGGAGAACGGAGTCCTGGGCCTTGGGCACAACCTGGGTGACCTCACCCTCGGTGAGGAAGTCAGGACCGAGCAGGTCTCGGGCTGGGCTCGCTTCATGAACGATGCCCGCTACCTCTACCTGGCGGCCTCCCTGGACATTGGCGCTCCTGGGGGGGATCCAGACTACTACTACACCGATCTATTCTTCTTCTTCGAGGATGAGCCAGCGATTGGTGACGGAAAATGGGCCGCCAGTCTTTGCAATCAAGACCCCGACGAGGGAGCTTTCGTTTCGGAGGGCCTCCACGTCCCTCGCGAGGAATACGACAACGACTACTTCATCCCAATCTCGGAGGACGAATGGTGTGCGCCCCCTGAGCTCGACCCCGTGGGCTACAGCAGGGCCTACGGCTGGGGTTCCATCAACTGGGAGGTGCGGTTCGACTTGACGAGGTCGGCGCTGGACGTTGCGCCCGGCGATTGTTTCAACCTTGGTCTCCTCCTCGGGTCCGAGGAGTTGTACTTCGATGACCAATGGGATGGATGGGGTCAGGCCTTGTGGCCGGCCAGTTTGGCCGAGGGGGATCCGGATTCCCCCGACGTCTTCGGGCAAGTGTGTCTAGCCGCGCCTGAGGAGTTCGTCCCCGAACCGGGGAGCGTAGTCCTGTTGGGAACTGGCCTGGCTGGTCTTGGCGGCTACGCCGCTTTGCGTTGGCGCTCAAGGCGCAGGGAGTAGCACGCTCACCAAACAGCCGGTCCATCTCTTAGGAATCGAGGGGCATGGGAAAGTCTCCCATGCCCCTTTGCTTGTCCACCCGAGCGTGTCCCAGCGTGGTCATGCTGCGCCGCGTGCACAAGGGACCGAGCCGTTATCCAACGTGGCCGCATAGGCACCAAACTCTTGACAGCCGAGACGGATTCTGATATACTGGGTGTAGCCAAAGGACACCGGTTATGGCACTGTCTCGGACGGATCAAGGAGGAACAGCCATGAGAAGAGCGAGCTATGTACTGCTGTGTGTCAGCCTGTTGGCGCTGCTATCCATCCCCGGAACCGCGCTATCTCAGGGTGGTGTCCAGTCGGGCTGGACCGATTCCCCGCCCGCTCTCGACGGCACTATCGGCGCTGGAGAATGGTCCGACGCCACCAGAGTCGACCTCCGCCCCCTCAAGAGCTTGAAGGGCGCACCCCTGGGAGGCGCCGGAAACGGTCTCGCGCTGGGCGAGGAAGTCTCACCCCAGCAGGTCAGCGGCTGGGCTCGCTTCATGAACGACAGCCGCTATCTCTATCTGGCCGTCTCGCTGGACATCGGTGCGCCTGAGGGAGACCCCGATTGGTGGAGCGACTGGTTGTTCTTCGTCTTCGAGGACGAGCCGCCCATAGGGGACGGGAGCT